>JBJTDZ010000091.1:0-10474 GCA_046092585.1 Pirellulales bacterium
GGTGCCGACCGCACCGCGATCGCCCCGGACACGAATCTCCTCGAGTCGTGGTCGCCGGAGGGTCCGCCACTCGTCTGGGAGGCGAAGGGCGCGGGGCGTGGCTATGCGAGCCTCGCCATCGTCGGTGACCGCATTTACACCCTCGGCGACGGTCTCTCGACCGCGGGCGATGCCGATGAATACCTCACCTGCTTTGATCGTGAGACCGGCCGGCAGGTCTGGAAGACGAAGACCGGCGGCCCGTGGACCGATGGCCAGGAGTCGTGGCAGAGTTCCCGCAGCACGCCCACGGTCGACGGCGACACCGTCTACGTGATCACGCCCTTTGGGCAGCTCGTGGCCTGCAAGGCCGGCGATGGCACGGAGGTGTTCCGTGTCGACCTCATGAAGCAGTTCGGCGGCAAGAAGGGGGATTCCTGGGGCTACAGTGAATCGGTCCTCATCGACGGCAACCGGCTCGTCTGCACACCGGGCGGCGAGCAGGCGGCGATGGTCGCGCTCGACAAAAAGAGCGGCCGTCAGCTGTGGGCCTGCCCGGTGCCGGGGCTGCGGGGTGCGGGCCATTCCTCGATCGTGATCGCCGAGCTCAAGGGGCGGCGAATCTACGTGCAGAACACCGCAAGCGGGCCCATCGGTGTCGACGCCAAGAAAGGCACGCTGCTCTGGGGCTATCCGATCGAGCAGACGACGGCGGTGATCCCCACGCCGATCATCCGCGACGACCTCGTCTTTTTTTCGGCGGGCTACAAGCGGGGCGGCGCGCTGCTCCGGCAGGTTCCGGGGCCCGGCGGCAGCGTGAAGATCGAGGAGGTCTACGGCCTCAATACGGATCTCGCCAACAAGCACGGCGGCATCGTGCTCGTGGGCGATCACCTCTACGGCGACTCCGACGACAAGGGAATCCCCTTCTGTGCCGAACTGATGACGGGCAAGGTGGTGTGGAAGCAGCGGGGCAGCGGCCGGAACTCGGCCAACGTGATGGCCGCCGACGGTCACCTCTACATCCGCTACTCCGACGGCACGGTGTCGCTCGTGAAGGCCGATCCGGTGGAGTATCGCGAGGTGGCCAGCTTCAAGGTGCCGGGCAGCGGCGACCGCCCGAGCTGGGCCCACATGGTGATCCTCGACGGCCGGCTCTACCTTCGTGAGGGTGACGCGATCCTCTGCTACGACCTCGCGGCCCGCTGACGGGACGCCGTCAGTCGGCACACTCGGCGACGCTCCGATAGACGAGCCCGCCGACGATGCCCCCCACAACCGGCGCCACCCAGAAGAGCCAGAGCTGCTGGAGTGCCCAGCCGCCGACGAACACGGCGGTGGCGGTGCTGCGGGCGGGATTCACCGAGGTGTTGGTCACCGGGATGCTCACGAGATGGATGAGCGTCAGGCACAGGCCGATCGCGATCGGCGCGATCACGCTGCCGGCCTTCGCGTCGGTCACCCCGTGGATCACGAAGAGAAAGACCGCCGTGAGCACCGCCTCGACGATGAAACAGCTCTGCCAGGTGTAGCCGCCGGCTCCCAGGCTCGCGGCCGGCGAGTGGTCGCCGTAGCCGTTCGAGGCGAAGCCGCCCGCCACCGGATCGAAGCCCGGCAGGCCGTTGGCCACGAGGTAGAGAATGCCCGCCCCGGCGATGCCGCCGACGACCTGGGCGACCCAGTAGGGCAGCAGGTTTTTCGCGGGCATGCGGCCGCTGGCGACGAGGCCGGCGGTCACCGCCGGGTTCAGGTGGCAGCCCGAGATGTGGCCGATCGCGGCGGCCATCGAGAGCACCGTCAGGCCGAACGCGAGCGAGACCCCGACGAAGCCGATGCCGAGGTCGGGGTAGGCGGCGGCGAGCACGGCACTGCCGCAGCCACCGAGCACGAGCCAGAAGGTACCGATCGCCTCCGCGAGAAGTTTGCCGATCATGGATCCTGCCTCCGAAGCCTGGAAGCGGGCTTGGCCATTCCGCCATGGCCGACGCGCCCGCCAGTCACACGCTAGGGGCTGGTCGTCGACGTGGTCAATGGCAGTCGGCTGGCGGACGCGGCTGTCGGGTCAGCCGAGCAGGGCGACAACGCGGGGCGCGAAGATCACCAGGCCAACCACGATGGCCGCGAGCACCGCCACCAGTACCGCGGCGCTGGCCGTGTCGAGGGCGTCGCGGATCCGCGGGTCAGGCCCCGACTCGACAGCCTTGGCGAGCGACTCGATGGACGTGTTGAACACCTCCGCCGCCACCACCGCGCCGATCGCCAGTGCGACCAGGCACCACTCCTCGCGGTCGATGCGAAACCAGAATCCGCAGGCCACGGCCGCGGCGGCCACCGGCAGGTGGGCCGCGAAGCTCCACTCGGTGGAGATGGCGTGAAAGAGCCCACGGAAGGCGTCGCCGAACTTCCGGAACCACGACCGCGGCGGCGGGGTCCAGCCGGCGGAAGACACGTCAGCCGACCTTCACGTAGGGATCGCCCTTCTTCCAGTTGCACGGGCAGAGTTCGTCGCTCTGCAAAGCGTCGAGCACCCGCAGCACTTCCGCCACGTTGCGGCCGACGCGGCCCTGGTTGACGTCGACCCACTGGATCACGCCGTGCGGATCGACGATGAAGGTGGCCCGCAGGCAGTAGCCCTCGGTCTTCTCGAGGATGCCGAGCTCGGGGGCGAGCTTCTGGGCGGCGATCAGCGGGTAGCCAAGGTTGGTGAGGTCGGCGTGGGCCCGCCGCCAGGCGAGGTGCGACCACTCGTTGTCGGTGCTGCCACCGACGACGCTCGTGTCGCGGTCGGTGAAGGCCTTGAGCTGCTTGTTGAACTCGGCGAGTTCCGTCGGGCAGACGAACGTGAAATCCTTCGGATAGAAGAAGTAGACGACCCACTTTCCGGCGTAGTCGGCGTTGGAGACCAGCTTGATGTCGTCCTTGCCGGTGCCCGCGCAGGCCTGGCATGAGAACTGTGGGAACGAATCGCCGACGGTGAGCATGCGGTCTCTCCACGCGTGACAGGGGTCCGCCCGACCGGCAGGGTGCCGACGCGGACGGCCCGGAGTGTACGGGTGCCGCACGAGCGCTTCAACACGAGCGGTCGAGGCGGACATCTGCGCAAGCAGGCATACTAGCCACCGCATGCAGGCCGACCAGCCATCCGACACTCCGCCGCGTCTGTGCCTCGACCCGCTGACGGAGCGGCCCGTCTTCGTGGCTCCACAGCGTGGCGGGAAGCCCGCCGATCGCGACCTTGTGGCCGCGGCTCACGACGACCGCCGCGGACCGCTGTCCTGGTGCCCCTTCTGCGCGGGCAACGAACATCGTACGCCCCCGGCGGTGGTCCGGATGCCCGTCGACGAGGACGCCGTTTGGCGGGCACGGATCGTGCCCAACCGGTACCCGATCACCTGCGGGCCCGCCACCCTCGCCGCAGGCGCGTCGATGCCTACCGGCGAATCCCCGGCCCGGGGCATCCACGAGGTGGTGATCGAGTCGCCGCGCCACGAGCGGTCGATCCTCGCGGTTCCGCCCGACGAGTGGCGTGGGGTCTGGGACATGTGCCGCCGCCGGCTCGAGATGCTCGCGGACTCGGGGTTGGCATGGGCCACCGTCTTCAAGAACTCGGGGCCGCGAGCGGGCGCGTCGCTCGAGCACGTGCACAGCCAGCTGGTGGCGGTCGAGATCGTGCCGCCGGCGATCCGCGCGGAACTGGCGGCCCTCGATGCCGGTGCCGACCCCTTCGCCCGCCTGCTCGCCACCGCGCGGACGGAGGGACGGGTCGTGGCGGAGACCGCGGAACTCGTGGCATTCGTGCCGCCGGCGCCGCGACAGCCGTTTGAGACGTGGCTCGTGACGCGGGAGCCTGTGCGGCATCTTCACGCGTCGCCGCCGGCCGCGGTGGCGGAGTTGGCGATGCTCACCCGCGACGTCGTCACGAGGCTCGAGAAACTCGCCCCGGGATGCCACTACAACTGGTGGCTTCACCAGGCGCCCTATGGGCGGTCGCCCGGCGAGCACGAGGCCACCTGCCGCTGGCACTGGCACCTGGAGATCCTGCCCCGGCTCACGGAACTTGCGGGCTTCGAACTCGGCACAGGCTGTCACATCGCGACGGTGTCGGCCGCCGAGTCGGCGCGGCGGTTGCGGGAGGCGGGCGACGGTTAGGCCCGAGTGAGGGAATGCCAGTCGATGCCCGCTGGCATGACGGTGGCTTCGTGCTCGAGCATCATGAGCGGCACGTCCGGCAGCCGGGCCGTCAGATCCGCGAGGGCATCGCGCGCCAGTCCGCGATCGCTCTGGGGGCCATCGCCGGCCGCGGGGGCAAGCACCTGGGAGAGCACGACCGCGGCGACCCGCAGTCCCTCGGCTCGCGCGGCTCGGACGGTCGTGAGCGTCCGGCCGACCATCCCGAGGCGAACCGCGTCGACGACGACCAGTGGCAGGGCGAAATCGCGGGCGAGATCGACACCGAGCGTCGTGTCTCCCAGCGGAGAGAAGAGGCCGCCGGCGCCTTCGACGACGATCACGTCGGCATGACCAACCCACGCGGAAAGGCCGTCGCGCAGCAGTCGCTCGTCGACCCGCCGTGCTTCGGCGCGGGCGCTGCGGTGGGGCGCGATCGGCGCTGCGAACGACTGCGGGCAGACGGCAGCGCAGGAGAGCCGACGACCGATCGCCTCCCAGAGCCGTCGGGCGTCGGACCCCGCGATGTCGGCCGTTGCGAAGCCACTCGCAACCGGCTTGTAGGCCCCCACCCGATGCCCGGCGGCGACCAGCGTGCGGGCGATCGCCGCGGCCACGTGCGTCTTGCCCACGCCCGTGTCGGTTCCCACGACGAACACCCCGGTCATGCCCATCAAAAATCCCGCCTTTTGCACCGGCTTTGTTGCCGAGTGTCGAATCAGGTTCTACACTTACGAACGAGTTGAGACTGGTTCTCACTTTCATGCAAGATCCGGTTCGGCAACCGTTTGGGAAGCAATCAATGGTGTCGCTCGACGATGTGTCGGTGGGCGCGACGGTCACTGTGGATGACGTGAACGGTGCAGATCCCGTCGCGATCCGCCTGCTCGAGATGGGGCTGACACCGGGCATCGAGGTGCGGCTCGTCGGCCGCGCGCCGTTCGGCGACCCGCTGGAACTCGAGGTTCGCGGCTACCGGCTGTCCATCCGGCGCCAGGAAGCGGCCCGGGTGGCCGTCGGCAGCCGCTAACGAGGATGTCTTCCGCCCCACTGACGGTCGCACTGCTGGGCAACCCGAACGTCGGCAAGAGCACGCTCTTCACGGCGCTCGCAGGGATTCCGACCCGAGTCGGCAACTATCCCGGCGTCACCGTCGAGGAGAAGATCGGCCGGTTCGCGCATGGCGGCCGTGCGATCGACCTCGTCGATCTGCCCGGCACCTACAGCCTCCTGCCGCAGAGCCCCGATGAACGCGTTGTCGCGGACGTGCTCGAGGGCCGGATGCCCGACGTGCCCAGGCCGGATTGCGTCGTGGTGGTCGCCGATGCCACGAATCTGCAGCGCAATCTCTACCTGGCGACACAGGCTCTGGGGCTTGGCATGCCCGTGGTCGTGGCGCTCACGCTCGCCGACCTGGCCGATCGTCGGGGCATCGTGATCGATGCCGAGCTGCTGGCCCGGCGGCTGGGGTGCGAGGTGGTGAAGGTGTCGGCTCCGACGGGAGTGGGCGTTGTCCGGCTCCGCGATGCGATGCTGGCCGCCGTTGGCGGCTCGCCGCCGCCGCCGCTGGTGGTGGATGTGATCCCGGCTGCCGTGCCTGATCGATCTCCGGCCGCGGCGGAAGCCATCGCCCGGTACACAGCGATCGAGCGGATCCTCGACGGTGTCGTCCGAACGAGCGGGCCGCGCGGCCAACTCGCGGAAGATCGCATCGACGCGATCCTCACGCACCGGGTCTGGGGAAGCCTGGTTTTCGTGGCCGTGATGCTGGCGATCTTCACGGCGATCTTCCGCCTCGCGCCGCCGCTGATGGACCTCATCTCCTCGGCGATGGACGCCTTGTCGGAAGCCGTCGCCAGCCTTCTCCCGGAGGGTGCGGTGCGGTCGCTCGTGGTCGATGGGGTGCTGGCGGGCGTCGCCGGCAGCGTCGTCTTCGTGCCCCAGATCGCGATGCTGTTTTTCTTCATCGCGGTGCTCGAGGGCTGCGGCTACCTCGCCCGGGCCGCGTTCCTCATGGACAGGCTGCTCTGCGGCGTCGGCCTGAGCGGTAAATCGTTCATTCCGCTGCTCTCGAGCTTCGCCTGCGCGATTCCCGGCATCATGGCGGCCCGCACGATCGAAAACCGTCGCGACCGGCTGCTGACGATCCTCGTGGCCCCGCTGATGAGCTGCTCGGCGCGACTGCCTGTCTACCTGCTGCTCTGCGGTGCCTTCGTGCCCGACCGCCCGGTGGTCGTGTCGTGGCTGCCGCTCCGGGCCGTCGTGCTCGCCGCCCTCTATGCCCTCGGTGTCGTCGTGGCGGCGGCCGTGGCCTTTTCACTCTCCCGCACGATCTTCCGTGGGCCGCCGCAGCCGTTCGTCATGGAACTGCCCGGCTGGCGGTGGCCCCGACCCGCCGTCGTGCTGGAGCGGGTGCGAGAGGCCTCGTGGTCGTTCCTCTCCAACGCCGGAACGCTGATCGTGGCGATCAGCGTGGTGCTCTGGGCCCTGATGAGTTATCCCCGCGACGACGCCGCGATCGACGCCGAGGTGGCCGGCATGAAGGTGGCGATCGAGGAGCGGATCGCGTCGACGGCCACCGCCGATCCCGAACGTGCGGAACTCGGCGAGGAACTCGCCGCGCTCGAGACGCCGGAGGGGCTCGAGGCCGCCCGGCGGGGCGCCGCCCAGCGGCAGAGCGTGCTCGGCATGGCGGGCCGGGTGATCGAGCCGGTCGTGCGGCCGTTGGGCTGGGACTGGCGCATCGGCTGCGCCGCCATCGCGAGTTTTCCGGCCCGCGAGGTGGTGCTTGCGACGCTCGGCGTGATCTACAACCTCGGCGACGTCGACCCGGGCGAGGTCGAGGGGGCCACGGCGCTCGAACGCCGGCTGAAGGCCGCCCGGTGGGACGGGTCGAACCGCCCCGTGTTCACCCTCCCGGTGGCCCTCTCGATCATGGTCTTCTTCGCGCTGTGTGCGCAGTGTGCCAGCACGCTGGTGGTGATCGGCCGCGAAACGGGCTCGTGGGTCTGGCCGTTGGTCACGTTCGCCTACATGACGGCGCTGGCCTGGCTCGGGGCCTTCGCGATCTACCGGATCGGTCTGGTGCTCGGCTGGTGAGGGGCTCTCGATCGTGCAGGATTGGGTCGCGATCGCCGTCGCCATCGCCGCGGGGCTGTGGCTCCTGCGCACGCTCTGGCGGCAGGTCATGAGGCCAGCGTGCGGCAAGGCGGCCACCCCGGCGGGCGCCGATGGCTTCGTGCCGCTCGGCGACCTCTCGTCGAGCGCAAAAAAACCGGGGCGTTCTGCCGAACGCCCCGGTCGCTGATCTCGCCCATCGGCCGTCGGCGGCTCAGTACATGTCGTAGTCGCCGCCGTGGCCGGCGCCACCGGCCTTGGCCTTCGGCTCCTTCGGCTTCTCGGCGATGAGGGCGTCGCTCGTGAGGAGCAGCGTCGAGACGCTCGTGGCGTTCTGCAGCGCCGTCCGCGTCACCTTCGCCGGGTCGATGACCCCTGCCTTGACGAGGTCTTCATACTCGCCGGTGGCGGCGTTGTAGCCGTGGTTGCCCGTGCCGGAGAGAACCTTCTCGCAGACGATCGAGCCGTCCTGGCCGGCGTTGGCCGCGATCATCGTGAGCGGTGCCCGCGCCGCCCGCACGACGATCTGGTAGCCCACGTTCTCGTCATCGGAGAGTCCCTTCGGCTTGAGCTGGGAGACCGCCCTGAGGAGGGCCACGCCACCACCGGGGAGGATGCCCTCCTCGACCGCCGCCCGCGTGGCATGCAGGGCGTCCTCGACACGGGCCTTCTTCTCCTTCATCTCGCTCTCGGTCGCCGCCCCGACGTTGATCTTGGCAACGCCGCCGGCGAGCTTGGCGAGCCGCTCCTCGAGCTTCTCACGGTCGTAGTCGCTCGTGGAGTTCTCGATTTCGCGGCGGATCTGCTCGATCCGGGCCTTGATCTCGCTGGCCTTGCCCGCGCCCTCGATGATCGTGGTGTTGTCCTTGTCGATGATCACCTTCTGGGCCCGGCGGTGCTCGGCGAGGCCGAGGTTCTCGAGCTTCATGCCCAGGTTTTCGAACACCGCGGTGGCCCCGGTGAGGATCGCGATGTCCTCGAGCATCGCCTTGCGGCGGTCGCCGTAGCCCGGCGCCTTGACGGCACAGACCTGGAACGTGCCGCGGAGGCGGTTGATGACGAGCGTGGCCAGTGCCTCGCCGTCGACCTCCTCGCTGACGATCAGCAGCGGCTTGCCGGCGTTGACCACGGCCTCGAGCAGCGGGACGATGTCCTTCACGGTCGAGATCTTCTTCTCGAACACGAGGATGTAGCAGTCGTCGAGGACGCACTGCATCTGCTGGGCGTTGGTGACGAAGTACGGCGACAGATAGCCGCGGTCGAACTGCATCCCCTCGACCCACTCGACCTCCGTCTTCAGGCTCTTCCCCTCGTCGACGGTGATCACGCCGTCCTTGCCGACCTTGTCCATCGCCTCGGCGAGGAGCTGGCCGATCTCGGCGTCGTTGTTGGCGGCGATGGCGGCGACCTGGGCCATCTCCTTCTTCCCCTTCACCGGGATCGACATCTCCTTCAGCTTGGCGGAGATATCCTCCACCGCCTTTTCGATGCCCGCCTTCATCTGGACCGGATTCACCCCGGAGACAACGGCCCGCAAGCCCTCGTTGAACACCGCCTCGGCGAGCACGGTCGCGGTCGTCGTGCCGTCGCCGGCGACGTCGCTGGTTTTGCTGGCGACCTCGCGGACCATCCGCGCGCCCATGTTCTCGTAGACGTCCTCGAGGTCGATCTCCTTGGCGACGGTGACGCCGTCCTTGGTGACCGTCGGGGAGCCGAAGCTCTTCTGGAGGATCACGTTGCGGCCCTTCGGGCCGAGCGTCACCTTCACCGCGCGGGCGAGTTTGGCGACTCCACGCCGCATCGCCTCGCGGGCCTCCTGGTCGAACGCCATCATCTTGGCCATGAATGCAACTCCTGGGTGAGGAACGGGGGAGAAAGTCGGGGGAACGGTGGTCCGGGACGCCGCCGGCGCTCAGCCGAGCACCGCGAGGATGTCGTCCTCGCGCATCAGCAGCAGTTCGTCGTCGCCGACCTTGAACGCCTCGCCGGCATAACTCGTGAACACGACACGGTCACCCGGCTTGATCTGCAGCGGCTGCCGGACGCCCTTGTCGGTGAGCCGGCCGTCACCGACGCTCACCACCACGCCACGCGCCGGCTTGTCCTTCGCGCTGTCTGGCAGGAGGATGCCGCCAGAGGTCTTCTGCTCGCTCTCCTCCCGCTCCACCACGACGCGGTCGCCGAGCGGCACGAGGGTCGATTTCTTCCGGGCGGACTTGCTGGTGGTCACGGGGATAGATCTCCTGTCTGCTGCGGGAAGCGATTCACTGGTGGGTACTGACGAGTCACGGGCGGACGGTTGACAGCTCAGGCTGGGTACATGCGGAACGAAGGTTGCGGCGAGGCGACGGCCGGGGCACGGAACACGACCCCGGTGCCACGGTGACGGCCGCCGAACCCAATCCCGCCAAACCAAATCTCGCCGAAGCGAATCCGACCGCCGACACACGATCGCCTACATTTCGCCGCTCACACTCGGCCGCTCACACCCGCGGGCCACCGCTTTGGGGCGGAAGGACGCGGAGATGGGCAGACGAGTGATCCTGCCGTCCGGGCACCCGCACGAACCTTCGCACGACCAGAGCAACTGGCGCGCCAGAACCATGGGAAACACCCCGATCGGCGACGAAGGCCGCTGCGGCGGCGCCGATTTCCCGCTGCGGCCTGCCGGCGAATCCAGGCGTTTCAGCGATCAAAACTGCTGCCAAAGTGGCAGGAGCAGTGTTGGTCTCGAGGGCAGCCGATGGCATTTCAACGCATCAGGGGGTACGCTCCCGGCGATGTCGTTTTCCCTCTTCCGACGGAACTCGCGGATGGTGGGGGTCACCTCCGCAGGGCCTTTCCATCATCGCCCGGAGCGGCCATGTCGACGGCTCATCGCAGAATCAGCGTGTCCGATTCGGGCGACGTCGCGGTGGTGCGATTCGTCGATCGCAAGATCGTCGACGAGTCCCAGGTCGGCGAACTCGGCGCCGAATTGTTCGACCTGGTCGACAAGGAGAAGCGGCGCGCGATCCTCCTCAATTTCACCGGTGTGGAGTTCATCTCCAGCGCCGCGCTCGGCAAGCTCATCACGCTCGACCGCAGGGTCAAGACCGCGAAGGCGAGGATGAAGTTGAGCGACGTTTGCCCGGAGATCATGGAGGTCTTCGAGATCACCAAACTCAGTCGGATGTTCGACATCCGGGGCAGCGAAGCCGAAGCGCTGGCG
>JBJTDZ010000092.1:0-30854 GCA_046092585.1 Pirellulales bacterium
CCAAGAGTGGGCTTCCCGGCCGGGAACGTCCGACCGCAGGCCCTGGCTGTGCCCGCGACGGGCGTAATCCCTCCGGGGCCATGGATGGCCCGGAGGGCGCGACACGCCGACTGGAGGTCGGCGTTGCCCGTCCGGCGCACACCTTGGCTGTGCCCGCGACGGGCGTAAGCCCTCCGGGGCCATGGATGGCCCGGAGGGCGCGACACTCAGAACGTCAGGCTGTCCTCCGCGAACACCTCGCGGCTCTCGTAGGCGTGGAAGCAGCGGGCGATCTTTTGCGACAGCATCTGGAGGAACATCCCACGAAACTCTGCCTCCGAGCGGTCGGCCGCCGGGATGGCCGAGTTGGCCGGGAAGGCGAAGTCATCGATCCGTTTTTCGAAGAGAACCTTTTTCTCGTCGACGTCGAACACCCTGACGAGCGCGGTGGCGCGGCCGCGGTAGAGGGTCGACCCCTCGTGCATCCGGAACTCCTCGAGGTCGATTCCCACCACCACGTCGGCGTCGAGCGACTTGCCGAGCGTCGGGTAGTCGACCCACGAGTTCTCGTCGATCCAGCGGGCCACCTCCTGCTGGCTGATCAGGCGGGCGCGACGCACCTTCGACTCCAGCTGGCCGCCGACGAGTCCGGCGAGTTCCCGGGCCGACCCGGCGTCGGTGAACTCGAGTTCCACGATCGGCCGACAGACCACGGCCACGTGCTTTCCCTTGAGGCCGGCGAACTCGGCCGGCATGTCGGCCGGCTGGAGAATGTAGGCGGCCGTCAACAGGGTGGAGCAGCCGCCTGCGAATGCCATGACGCTCAGCGCGAGGGCGGCGAGGCTGACGGAGCGGGCGACGGGGGAGGGCATGACGCGATCCTCGGGGGGCCGGCCGGATGTCGGCCGCGGGGCGGGGAGGGTAGTTGCGGCGATCGGGCCGCTCAATGCCGCTTGGCTGCCGCCGATCTGGCAGAATGGGCAAGGAGCGTTTCATGGGCGTCACCGACATTCCCGCCGCCACGGAGCCGCCGGCCGTCGCCGACTTTCTCTCGGCGGTGCGGAATGCCATTCCTCGCACGGGCTTCTGGACGATGCCGGTGCTGGTGGGTGTCTCGGGCGGGGGCGACAGCGTGGCCCTGCTCCTGGCACTGCGGCGGCTCGTGCCGGACGCCGCCCTGCGGCGGCTCGTCGTGCTGCATGCCGAACACGATCTGCGGGCCGATGCCGCCGACGACCATGCGTTCGTCGAGCGGTTGGCGGCGCGGCTGGGCCTGGCGTTCGTCGGCCGTCGGCTGGCGGTCAGGCCCGCGGGTGGGGAGGGCATCGAGGCAGCGGCCCGGAGGCTCCGGCAGGAGTTTTTCATCGACACCGCGGCCGATCTCGGCGGGCGGCATGTCGTGGTGGCCCATACGGCCGACGACCAGGCCGAGACGATCCTCCACCGCCTGCTGCGGGGCACCGGCGTAGCCGGACTCGCGGGGATGAGCCCGGCTCGGGAGTTCGTCGCCGGCGTGTCGCTGTTCCGGCCCCTGCTCGGTGTACGGCGTGCGGAGGCCCGGGCGTTTCTCACCGCGCTCAAAGAGGCGTGGCGAGAGGATCCCACGAACGACGACCGGCGGCATGCCCGCAACCTGCTGCGGCACGACGTGCTTGCGGCGTGCGAGCGAGCCGCCTATCCCGCCTGCACAGAGGCGATCGTCCGTCTCGGCAGGCAGGCCGCGACGGTCGCCGCTGCGGTGCGGAGTGCCGCCGAGCGGCTGCTCGAGGACCACGCCCGCCGCGAGTCCGACGGCTCGGTGAGGGTGCGAGCCGTGGGGCTGACGGGGCTCCATCCCCACCTCGTGGCCGAGGTGTTCGTGGCCCTCTGGAGCCGGGAGGGCTGGCCGCAGCGCGACATGACGGCCCGGCACTACGAAACGGTGGCCGAGCTCGTCGCCGGCGGCACGACGACCGAGGCCGTCGAGCTGCCAGGCCGTGTGACAGTGCGCCGCACCGGCGACGGAGTGATGACCCTCAGCCGCACGACCACCGCGCCGCGAAGCTGACGAACCGCGATCGGTTCGCGATCAGTGTCGTCCGGCGATCAGTGATGCATGCCCTTCGCCTGATAGCCGCCACGCGAGCGGAACCAGGCGAGCAGCAGGCCATAGCACACGAGCATCGCGGCCGGGATCAGTGCCGTGAGCTTCAGGGCCTGGCGTCCGCCGACCAGACCGGCCTGCTCGACGAGAGGCTTGTCGGCCTCGGCGCTGCCGCTGGCGGTGTCCGTCCACCATGAGACGAGCGCCTTCTGGGCGTCGATCGTCTCGGCCTTGGCCTGCTCCTTCTGGAGGAGTTCCAGCGCCCGCTGGGCTTCCTTGCCGCCATCCTCCAGCACACCCACCTTCGAGCCGTCGAGGCCCACGGTCTTCAGCCACAGGAACTCGTTTTCCTTGGGGGCCTTGTACCGGTCGAAGACCGCTGCGTTCGCCTGACGGAGGTTCTCGGACGCGTTCTGGTCCTGAAGGAAGCCAATCCCGGGCCCACCGAGCAGGCCGGCCGCCAGCATGCCGACGCCACCCGCCGCCCCGATCGTGATCGCCCCGCCCTTGGGGAACTGTTCGCTCACGACGGCGAGCATGGTCGGCCAGAGGAAGGTCTTGCCGATGCCGTAGACCGTCGCCGCCACGATGCACATCAAGGCCCCTTCGGCGTTGCCCAGGAGCGTGAGCCCCGCGGCGCCGAAGGCGGCGGACGTGGCGAGCAGTCCCAGCGGCGAAATCCGCTCCACGATCGGTCCGGCGAAGAACCGGAGGATGAACATCAGGGCCGAGGTGTAGACGAACAGCAGCAGGCCGTTCGCCTTGCTGGCCATGATCGTGCCGGTGATCTTCGAGATCCAGGAGTCGGTGCCGAGCTCCACATAGCCGACCATCGCCTGCACGATCAGGAGGAAGGCGAGGAGGAAGTGCCCCAGCCGGAAGCCGGTGGCGGCACCGAAGGCCACCAGGATCGCCGCCGCGATGCCACCCGCGACGATTGGCGAGAGGCCGAGGTCGTTCTTGAAGAACAGCGACAACAGCCCGCAGATCACGGCCATGCCCAGCAGGCCCAGCTCGCCGAGCATGTCGCGGTACGACACGCCCGAACGGCTGGCTTCGCTCTTGGGGAACCGTTGCCCGAGCATCATCAGCCCGTAGAGCACCACCGGCACCATGAAGAGCGAGATCTGGATCTGCCAGGCCACCGGCTTGGTCGCCTCGTTGCCGGCCATGAAGTAGCTCGCAAGGCCGCCGACGATCAGGCCGCCCGGCCAGCCCGCGTGGAGGATGTTGAGGTAGTGGGTCTTGTTCCTGGGGAACAGCGTGGCCACCAGCGGATTGACCACGGCCTCGGCGATGCCGTTGCCGATGGCGAAGAGGAACATGCCCCAGAAGAGGCACTGGAACGCCAGCGGCTTGCCGCCCGCCGCGAAGGCGGCGCCCGTGGCGAGCGTCAGCGCTGCCGAGATCACGTGCATCACGAAGGCCGAGAACATCAGCGGTCCGAATCCGATGCGATCCGCGATCAGGCTCGACAGGAGGATGATGATGCCGAAGCCGGTGAGCCCGCCGCCCGTGATCGTGCCGAGTTCGGTCTGGGTGAAGCCGTACTGCTCGGCCCACTGGCCGAGGATCCCGGCACGGATCGAGAAGCCGACGCCCGCGGCGAGGATTGCCATGAAGCCGGCCCAGAGGAGCCGATGCGCGTTGGGATGGACGTCGCCGCCGTCGGCGTGGGAGTGGCTGGGCTGGCGATTCGCGGCCATGCGATGAAGCCTCGTGGAGTGCGGGAAGCGGGGGTTCGGTGGCCCAGGCATGGGTGACACGAACCCCCCGAAACCGACGACAGGCCGGCACTATAGCAAGGGGCGAAGGCTGGCGAAACGGCGGGTTTTGCGGCTGGCTCCGGGCCCGGCCGCGGCTTGACCCCCCACCGGCGTCGGCCTACCTTCCCGCCCCGTGTTTCAAGGTCCCGGTGGCCGTCGTGCCGCCCGCGGCAGGTGTCCGCGCATCCATCGCGCCGTCATGAAGCCACTCGCCGACCTTCTCTGGACGCTCGTCCGTTGGACGCTGCCGCTCTCCGTGGCCGCGGTCGTGGTGGCGATCACCCTGGGGTCGAACCGCATCGGCGAGGAGGTGCGGCGGACGATCGAGGCGCGGCTCCGCGACCGCATGCCCGGCCTCGCGGTCACCGTGGCCGCCGCGAGCCTCGTGGAGGGTGAGGGGATCGTCGTGCGCGGCCTTGCGGTGGCCGATCCGTCCCAGCCAACCGATCGCCGCCAGCTCGTTTCCGTCGAGGAGATTCGCATCGCCTGTGCCACGACGCTCGCCGATCTCCTCTCTGGCAGTCCGCGGATCACCGCGATGCGGGCAACCAGGCCGGTCGTCCATGCCGTGCGGGCCGCGGATGGCCGTTGGAACCTCGCGACGCTCGCCCGCCCCGGCGACGGCCCCGCGGTGCCGATTACCGTCGACGACGCGACGGTGCTGGTCGAAGGTACCGGCCTCGGGTCGCGGCTGACGCTGCGGAATGCCTGCCTGGAACTGCGACCGGGTGGTGACGCCGGCGGCGCCGCCGTCACCACGATCCGCGGAACAGTCGCCGGCGACCTCTTCGATCGCGTCGGCTTCGAGGGACGGCTGACCGCGGCCGGCGGCTTCGAACTCAGCGGTCATGTCGAGTCACTTGATATCTCGCCGCGGCTGCAGGCGACGGCGATCACGGCCGACGACCTGCCCGAGTGGCTGGCCGGCCTGCGGGGCCGGCTCGACCTCGACTGGCGGGCCTCGGGGCGGCTCGCCGAACTCGAGGCAACGGTCTTCGCGGTCGGGGGGCGGCTCGAGTCGGGCCACTTCGAGCACCCCACGCTCCCCTTCGCCATCAACGATCTCGCGGCCGACTTCACGGCCGACCGCAGCGGGATCGTGTGCGAGCGTGTCGAGGGGCACTCCGGTTCGACGCTGCTGCGGGGTTCGGGACGGCTCGGAGGGTGGTCGGCCGGCGCCGACTTCGATCTCGTCGTGGAGGCGGAGCGGATGCTCGTGGGCCGGCATTGGGAGGGATTCCTGCCGCCGGCGATCGCGGGGCACTGGAGCAAGCTCCTGCCGGCGGGTGAGGTCGACGTACGGGCCGCCGTGGTCCGCCAGGCGGGCGTGGTCCGGCCCGACGTCGCGCTCCGCTGTCGAAACGTGTCGCTCACCTACTACCGCTTTCCGTACCGCGTCGACCGCACCGTCGGCACCGTCACGCTCAAGGACGATCAGCTTGCCATGCACCTCACCGGCGAGGCGGGAGGCCATCCCGTGCACGTCGAGGCGTCGCTCCGCACCACCGCGGGCGGTCCCGGCTTCGTGCAGGTGCAGGGCGACGGCATGCGGATCGACGACGCGCTCCTGGCGGCCATGCCCCCGCGGAGCGCCGACATCGTGCGGTCGCTTCGCGGTGCCGGCACCTTCGACTTCGTCTTTCGCCACGACCGCGCGGCCGATCTGCCGAACGGCTTCACCAACTCGCTCGGCATCCGCCTCACGCAGTGCAGCCTCGCCTACGCCGGATTCCCCTATCCGCTCGGCAACGTCTCGGGCAGCATCCAGATGCACCGCGGCGACTGGACGATCAAGGAGATCACCGGCAGCAACGACACCGGCGCGATCCGCTGCACCGGATCGCTCAAGCGGATCGGTGACGACGATGGCGAGCTGGTGCTGCAGCTGGTCGGCACCAACGTGGTGCTCGAGAAGGAGCTCCGCGACGCGCTGCCGACCGGGGTTCGCCGCATCTGGGACGACGTCGCCCCCCGCGGTGCCGCCGAGTTCACCGCCGAGGTGCGGCACCGGGTGAAGGGGCGGCGGACGCAGGTCGAGCTGGAGGCGACGCCCCGCGGCGACACGGTGTCGATCGAGCCGTCGTGGTTCCCCTATCGGCTCGAGCGGCTGCGGGGACGACTGCAGTGGAAGGACGGCAGGCTGCGGTTCGACGATGTCCGCGGCGCGCACGCCCGCACGACCGTCTCCGCGGAGGGCAGTTGCTCCTTCACGCCCGACGGCGGCTGGCACGTGTCGTTCGCCCGGCTCGCCGCCGACCGCTTCCGGGCGGATCACGACGTGCTCCGCGCGCTCCCCGCGGGCCTTCGCGGCGCGGTGGAGGCGGTGCGGCTCGGCGGCATGCTCTCCGTCGATGGGGCCCTCGAGATCTACTCCACCGCTCCGCAGGTCGTGGTGGGGCCCGGCGGCCGCCAGGAGTCGGTTCCCGGCCCGGCCGCCGCGGCGTGGGACATGCAGCTCGACATGGAGCAGGCCGCGATCGACGTGGGCGTGCCCCTCGAGCACGTCCATGGCGGCATCCGTCTTCGCGGGCAGACCGACGGCCGCACCTGGCGAACCACGGGCGACGTCGAGATCGACAGCGGGATGTGGCGGGGCGTGCAGGTCACCGCCGTGCGCGGGCCGCTGGTGATGGATCCGTCCGGGGCCCGGTTCGGTGCGGCGGCGGGCAGCGGCGGCACGCAGCGGCTCACGGCGCGGGTGGCCGATGGTGTGCTCACGGTCGCCGGGAGCGTGGCCGCGGGCGAGGGGGGCGGGTTCGTCGTCAACGCCACGCTCGGCAATGCGGATCTCGAGCGGCTGGCGGGCGACCTCTCCGGCGGCCCCCACCAGTCCCAGGGACGCGTGCATGGGTCGATCGAGGTGCGGGGCTCCCGGGCGGGCACGCACTCGCTGGAGGGGCACGGGCAGCTGAGGCTCACCGACGCCGACATCTACGAACTGCCCGTGATGGTGGCGCTCCTCAAGATCCTGCGGGTGAAGTCGCCCGACCGAAACGCCTTCACGAGCAGTCTCGTCGACTTCCGGATCGAGGGGCCGCACGCCTACCTCGACACGATCGAGCTCTCCGGAGACGCCATCAGCCTCGTGGGCAACGGCGAGATCGACTTTGACTCCAACGTGAACCTCATGCTCAGGCCGATCATGGGGGAGGCCCAGACGCAGTTGCCGGCCATGAAGCGGATGCTCGGCGGTGCCAGCGGCCAGTTCATGCTCGTTCACGTCGACGGCACGCTGGCCAACCCCGAGACCACCACGGAGGCCTTCCCCACGTTGGCCGCGGCGGTGCAGCGGCTCCAGTCGCAGCGTCGCGGCCCGGGGAGCGTCGCCTCGCGCCGCGACGACGGGGTGCAGCGATGAACTGCGCCGACGGGGCAGGGTCGCGGAGGCTGGTAGAGTGGGAAGGCGGCGCGGCCCCAGCTGCTGCCGGCCGCGAGTGACCCGAGGGATCGACCGATGAAGTTCGTGAAAATGCACGGCGCCGCCAACGATTACGTCTACGTCGACTGCTTCGTCGAGCGGCCGCCGACCGATCCCGCGGCGCTCGCGCCCGTGATCGCCGACCGGCACCGGGGCGTGGGCGGCGACGGCCTGGTGCTCGTGCTCCCGTCCGAGAAGGCGACCGCCCGCATGCGGATGTTCAACGCCGACGGCAGCGAGTCGGAGATGTGCGGCAACGGCGTTCGCTGCGTCGCCCATCTCGTCGTGGCCCGGGGCCGGGCGGGCGAGGGGCCGGTGACGATCGAAACCGGCCGTGGCGTGCTCACGCTGGATGTCACCCGCACGGGCCCGCGGACGTCGCGGGTGCGGGTCGACATGGGCCAACCGCTCCTCGAGGCCCCACACATCCCGGTGACGGGCGCTGGATCCGGCCGCGTGATCGATGCCCCCTGCGCCGCGCTCGGTGGTGAGGAGCCCTGGTGGCGCGATTGCGGCCTCGATCCGCGCATGACCTGCGTGTCGATGGGCAATCCCCACGTGGTGCTCTACTGCCGCGACGTGGCCCGCGTGCCGCTCGACTCGATCGGCCCGCGGGTCGAGACGCACGCCAGCTTTCCCCGGCGGGTCAACGTGCACTTCGTCGAGATACGCTCGCGCGACCACGTCGTGATGCGAACCTGGGAGCGTGGCAGCGGCATCACGATGGCCTGCGGCACGGGCGCCTCGGCGGTGTGCGTGGCCGGCGTTCTCACCGGCCGCACCGACGGCCGGCTCGCCGCCGATCTGCCGGGTGGCCGGCTCGACCTTGAATGGTCGCCGGGTGGCTCCGTCTTCATGACGGGGCCCGCGGAGGAGGTTTTCGAGGGCACGTGGTGGGACGCCTGACGTCGTTCCGGGACTCCAGGGAAGGATTCGATTCGTGAAGTTCTCGACTCCGTTCGCCATCGGCAGTTGGTCGCTCGTGTCGACCGCCGCCATCCGCCGTTGGATGGGAACACTCGATTACAAGGTCGTGTTCGGCGATCCCGATGTCGACCCCGTGAGCCGCGACTACCGCGGCGCGAAGATCTACGTGTTCTGGCACGAAAACATCCTCATGCCCCTCTACCTCCGGGGCCATGCCAACATCTCGATGCTCCTCTCGCGGCACGCCGACGCCAACATTCTCGATCGCGTGGCCCGGATGATGGGCTTCGGCGTCGTCCGCGGGAGCACCTTCCACGGCGGTTCCTCGGCGCTGCGGGAACTCGCCACGCGGGCTGCCTCGGGCAACCTCACGATCACACCCGACGGTCCGCGGGGGCCGCGGCGCCGGCTCGCGGCGGGCTGCGTGTTTCTCGCGAGCACGCTCGGCATCCCGATCGTGGCGATGGGCCTCGGCTACGATCGCCCATGGCGGCTGGGCACATGGGATCGCTTCGCGGTGCCCCGGCCCTGGTCGCGGGCGCGGGGCATGGTGAGCCGGGCGATCCACGTGCCCGCCGGACTCGATCGCGAAGGCATCGAGCGGTATCGCGTGGGCGTCGAGCGGCTCCTCACGCATCTCTCCGACGACGCCGAGGCCTGGGCCACGGCCGGCGTCCGCCGCGACGGGCAGCGGCCGGTCCGCAAGGAGCCGTCGCGGGTGGCCGGTCGCATGGCGGCCGTGCCGGGCCCGCGAGGTGTCGAGCTCGACGAGGAGCTTGCCCGCGTCGGGCTCTCGGCGATGCCGGCCGCAGCGATCGCCGAACGGCCTGCGGCCTGACTCGCGGTACGCGGAACCTCAATCGCCCATATCCGGCCGCCTGAAGAAGCCCAGGCGTGTGAGCGATGGGGCGTGCGTCGCGAGCGTAGGGGAGCCGGGGGGGGGGGGGCGGGGGGCGGCGGGCGGGGTCAGCGTGGGCGGCGACGGCGGGGCGGAATGCCCGTCGCCGGCGGACTGTGCCTATACGTTCCCGGGGGTTCATGGAGGCCCGTGGGTGGCAGGCAAAGTTCACCGCCTCCTGCGGGTGCCTCCCGGCCGGCTCCCGATCGATCGGTGGATCGATCCCTTAGAGACCAGGTGAGGGGGTCGGCGAACGCTCGAGGAGCCTTGGCCGCATCCTCGCCCCGGCGACGATCCGAAGGAGTCGGTCCTCCGACCGACTTTTGCCGCGGCCGAGCCGGTGCATCATGGGCTTGCGTGTCAGCGGCCGATGCGGTCGAGGCGACGCTCGAAGGCCTCGAGCAGGCCACGGAGCCGGCCGACCTCGCGGCGGAGTTCCCGGGCTTCGGTCTCGGCCGCCACCGGGCGTCGGGCCGTCTGGGGCAGCGGGCCGGGATCGAGCGTGGGCACCCCCGAGGGTTGAACTCCTTCCTCGACGAGCGCCGCCTCGAGCGGGTGCTCGAGCGACTGGAGCACCACGTCGGCTCGCTTGCCGGTGCCACCGGGAAGCACGTACTCCACCGGGATCGGGCGATCGAGCGGGCCCACGGTGACCAGCGCCGTGAGCTCCTGTGGCGACCGCACGGCCTGATCACCGAGCCTGACGATCACGCTGCCGGGAGGAATGCCGGCCTTCGATGCCGGCAGGTCGCCGACGACGCCCACGACATAGGCGCCGGTCGCGGCAGGCAAGCGGAAACGGGCCTGGATGTCGGGGTCGATCGGAACCGTTCGCACGCCGAGGGCCGTGCGGCCGCGGCCGGGGGCCGCAGGCGCAGCCGTCGCGGAGAGGGCCGGAGCGGGCATGCGGGCCGGTGCGGCTGCCGGGGGAAGAGTGGTGACCGGAGCCGGAGCAGGTGTGGCGGTTGGCTGCGTCGGGGCGAGCACGGAGGCCGTGGCCTGCGGTGCCGCCGCGGGCGGCGCGGACGCCTGCCACTGCGGGGCCGTCGCGGTCGTGGGCCGCGGCACCGCCACCAGATCGACGTCGCTCACCTGATCGCCACGGGCGACCGCCAGTCGCACCTGCTGTCCGGCGGCGATGGCGGTGATCGCCTGGGCCACCTCGTCGCCACTCGCCAGCGGCGTTCCGTTGATGGAGCGGAGTTCGTCCCCCGCGCGAATCCCGGCGGCGGCCGCCGGCCCGTTCGCCGCGATGTCGACGATCGCCCAACGGCCGGGCACCCGCGATTCGGCCACCGCCATGCCGAGCCAGCCGGTGGCCATGGCCGTGGATCCGCCGGTCGCCGGCCCCTTGGCTTCGGGGATCGCCGCGAGAGGCTGCGTGAGGACGGACATCGGCGCCTGTGGTGTCGCGGGCGACGGCGTTGCCGCGGTCGATGGCGACTCAGGAGCGGACGCCTTGGGCTTCGCGAAAGGCAGCGCGATCGGCTCGCCGATCGAGATGTCGCCGGGAGCAAACGGAGCCGCAGGGGGTGCCTGCTCGTCGGCCCGCGAGTCGGCCCGGATGCCGCCGATCAGGCACGCGATCAGGCCCAACGCCGCGCGCCGCCGGTCGCGCGATGCCGTGATCGGAGATGCGTGCACGGTGTGAGCCTTCCTTCCTGCCCCTTTTTCCGGACGCATCACTGCGCCGTCGTCGGACCGGGCGGCAGTATACGGCATGCTGGGGGCAGGTGGAGTGGGTCCGCGACCGTCGCCGAGGCATGAGAAAAATCGCCGAGTGACCGGCGGTGACAGCATCGTTTGACAGCACTGCATGCACTCCTATACTCGCGCCGCGTCATGTGAACGGCCTCTCGTTCGCTGACGCACGCATGGATGAATCGAGGCAAAAACCGCGAGGTTTTTGCCACTGGAAGGAGCCATGGGGAACGCACCCGAGTACGTCGATGCCGCGGGCATGCCGGGCGCCGACGCCGCGGCGACGCGGGTGCTCGAGGTCTTCCGGGCCCGCCTCGGAGAAGACCGGTTCGCGGTCTGGTTTGGCGCGGGCGTGCGGGTGACGGTCGCCCCGGCGGCCGAGGGTCGCCACGGTCTGCAGGTGACGATCACCGCCGGCGACGGCTTCCAGCACGAGTGGCTGCGGCGGACGTTTCGTGGCGAGTTCGCCGCCGCGGTTCGCGACGCCTGCGGCCCCGCCGAGGTGTCGTGGGAGCCGGCCGCAGCGGATGCCGGAGAGACGCCGAGTAAACCGTCCGCCCCCGCCGCCCCGCGTGGCCGCGAGGGTTCAGCCGGCCCGAGTCGCCGAGGGGCCTCGAAACGCGCGCTCGTGGTCGCACCCAGACAGGGCGACCGCACCCTGACCGCGCGGCCGCAGTCGCCGGCCGCTGGCCCCCGCCCGGCGCGGCAGGCCGTCGAGTTCGTGGTCGGGCCGAGCAATCGCATGGCCTTCGGAGCCGTGGAGATGGCGCTCTCCAGGCCTGGCGAGATCACCCCGCTGGTGATCCACGGCCCGAGCGGCGTCGGCAAGTCCCACCTGCTCGAGGCCACCTGCGACCGGGCCCGGGAGATGCATCCCGGCGGCACGGTGGTGAGCCTGTCGGCCGAGCAGTTCACGACGGCCTTCCTCCAGGCCCTGCACGGCGGCGGGCTGCCCGGATTTCGTCGCACGTGCCGCGGAGCCGACATCCTCGTGATCGACGACCTGCAGTTCTTCGTCGGCAAGAAGGCGACCGTCGAGGAGTTGCAGCACACGATCGACGCCCTGCAGCGGCTCGGCCGCCAGGTGGTGCTCGCCTGCGATCGGGAGATCGACGCCCTCACGCAGCTCGGCCCCGACCTGCTGACCCGGCTTCGCGGTGGCATGGTGGCCCGGATGCTTTCCCCCGATTACGAGGTCCGCCGGGGCATCGTCGCCGCCCTCTGCGGCAAGCGGGGCCTCGCGGTGCCCGACGACGTGATCCACTACGTGGCGTCGATGATGACGCGACACGCACGCGAGTTGATCGGTGCGGTCAACCGCCTCGAGGCGGCGAGCCTGATGCTCGGCACCCCGATCGCACTGGCGATGGCGGAGGAGGCCCTCGCCGACCTCGTGCGGTCGAGCAGTCGCAGCCTGCGGTTGGCCGACATCGAGCGGGCCGTCTGCCGGGCCTTCGGCATCGACTCCGGCAGCCTGCAGTCGTCACGTCGGGCCCGCACCGTCAGCCATCCCCGCATGCTCGCGATGTTCCTGGCCCGCAAGCACACGCAGGCGCCGCTGACGGAGATCGGCAGCTACTTCGGACGGCGCAGCCACTCCACGGTGATCGCCGCCCAGAAGACCGTCGACGCCTGGATGGCGACGCGGTCGCCGATCGTGCTCGCCGACGCCTCATGGGACGTCGAGGAGGCGATTCGCCGCGTCGAGGACGTGCTCCGCGCCGGCTGATCGCCCCGACCGACGGTCACGGCGAGGCAGGGGCCGCGAGCGTTTCCGCGAGGCTCGCCTTGTAGCGGACGCTCGACTGCGGGCCGCCGAAGCCCACCACGCGGCGATCGATGGCGGTCCTTCGGCTCACCACCCGGCCGGCGGAGACGTCGAAGCGGATCTCGCCGTCCCAGATCCGCTCGAGCAGCCGGGCCTCGAGCCGGGGGTCGTCGATCGGCGTGAGCACGGTGGTGTCGACGGCGATCGTGGCGATGCCGTCCCTGACCGACTCGAGCCGGTAGCGAAGCCGCGTGCGAACCGCCTTGCGGGGCCCGGCGGGCACCTCGACCACCACCTCCTGCGGCACCGTCCACTCGGCGCCCACCTCCACGGCCGCCTCCGGCAACGGTACGACGACGAGATCGCCCGTGGCGGCCGGCGGGCAGGGCCGCAGTTCGCGACGGTCGATCACGCGGCCGTCGGCCGCCACCTGCATGCGAACGAGCGGCACGCCGAGATTCGGCCGCACCGCCTCGTATCCCGGCGGTGGTTCGTCGTCACCGGCGCTCGCCCAGCGGATCTCGCCCCGGTCGCTCGTGCGCGAGGTCATCGTGACGTCGGCGACGGAGTGCTCGAGCATGGCCGTGCCATCGGCGTCGACGTCGACCACCGTCCAGGTCTTCGTCGAATCGGTCATCGTCTCCACCGACTGCGTCACGCCGTTCATCGTCGTTTCGGTGAGTGCGCGGTGCTCGACCCGCATGGGCAGGCGATCACCGGCATGGAAGCGGTAGCGGAGCGCGACCGGTTCGGAGGCGAAGGTGCCGCCGGCCGCGGAGGCGAGGGCCGTGACGCCGGCGAGCAGGGGCGGCCAGAGGCCTCTCATGCGCCACCCCGCGAGGCTGGCGGCTCGGCGGCCCGCAGGCCGCCTCCCCAGGCGAGCTTCTCCCGCAGCGTGTGGTAGTAGCCGTGCCGGCCCGTTTCCACGAGCGTGAAGCGGGGGGCCGCGCCACGGACGCGGATCCGGTCGCCGGCCGAGAGCGGCGCCACCACGCGGCCGTCGACGACGCAGGCGGAGCCGGCGTTGGGCTGCGGCACGACGAGTTCGAGCGTTCGTGACGCGGAGTCGACAACGGGGCGGTTGGTGAGCGTGTGGGGATTCAGCGGCGTGATCACGAAGGCGTCGAGATCCTTGCGGACGATCGGACCTCCTGCGGAGAGGTTGTAGGCCGTGGAGCCGACAGGCGTCGAGATGATCACGCCGTCGGCGCGATAGGTGGTGGCCGGCTCGCCGTCGACGAAGAGGCGGATGTCGATCATGGTGAAGGGGGGGCCGGCGAGCACCGACGTCTCGTTGAGGCCGAGCTCCTTCTGCACGACGCTGCCGGCACGAAGCACCTCCGTCTCGAACATCAGGTGTTCGACGAGCCGGAACCGGCCGGCCGCAATCTCCCCGAGGGCCTCGAGGGCGTCGTCGCGGGGCACGTCGGCGAGAAAGCCGAGTCGACCGAGGTTTACGCCGAGCACCGGGAGCTGTTCGTAGCCCATCCAGCGGGCGGCCCGGAGGATCGAGCCGTCTCCTCCGAGCACGACCACGAGGTCGGTGCCCTCCGGCCAGCGGGCCGGGGCGGCGTCACGGGGTTGCAGGAGCCGCACGACATCGTGGCCGCCCGCCTGGAGCCCGGCGGCGACGCGGTCGGCCTCGCCTCGCACGTCGGTGACGTCGGACGAGCCGACGACGACGACCCGCAGGCGGTGTGGCGGCTGGGTGCCGCGCAGTCTCGATGCGTGCGGCATGGCGGGTGACTCCGGGCGGTCGGTCAGCGGTTGGTGGCCGCGTGGGCGGCCGGGGCCGGGGCCGCGTCCCTGCCGGCGAGCCGCCGGCAGGTGGCCGCGATGCCCGCGGCATCGAGGCCGAGGTCGGCGAGCAGTTCGGCCCGCTCGCCATGCTCGACGAAGCGGTCTGGCAGTCCGAGCCGCACGATCGGCCCGGCCTGGACGCCGGCGTCGTTGAAGGCCTCGAGCACCGCGCTGCCGAAGCCGGTCTGCAGGGCGTTCTCCTCGACCGTGACCGCCCACGGAGCCGCCTCGATCCGTTCCACGATGGCAGGGTCGAGCGGCTTCACGAAGCGGGCGTTGATCACCGTCACCTCCAGCCCCTCGCGGTGGAGTTGCTGAGCGGCCTTGAGAGCCTCGCCGAGCAGCGTGCCGCAGGCCACGATCACGCCGTCGTTGCCCTCCGCGAGGGTTTCGCAGCGGCCCGACTCGATCGGCGTCCGGGGGCCCGAATGGTTTTCCACGACGGCCTTGGGATAGCGAATGGCGACGGGCCCCGGCTGGGCGAGAGCCCAGTCGAGCATCGCCGCGAGATCGTGCTCGTCGCCCGGGGCCAGCACGGCCATGTTGGGAAAGAGCCGCATGTAGCCGAGGTCGTACGAGCCGTGATGCGTCGGACCATCGGGGCCGGTGAGGCCGGAACGGTCGAGCATGAACACCACCGGAAGGTTCTGCAGGCAGACCTCCTGGAAGATCTGGTCGAACGATCGCTGCAGGAACGTGCTGTAGATGTCGACGATCGGGCGACAGCCGGCCTTCGCCTGTCCGGCCGCAAAGGCCACCGCATGCGATTCGCAGATGCCGACGTCGAAAAACCGTTCGGGAAACTCCTCCCGCACCGGCTCGAGCTTGTTGCCCTGGCACATGGCGGCGGTCATCACCGTCACCCGGGGATCGCGGCGGAGGGCGTCGCTGATCGCCTGCGAGGCGGCGTCGGTGTAGGCCCGCGACGACGACTTCTTGATCGAGACCACGCACTCGTCGTCGCACTCGAAGGGGGCCGGCGTGTGGAAGAACACCGGGTCGGCCTCGGCGGGCTTGAAGCCGTGCCCCTTCTCGGTGAGCACATGCAGGAGGATCGGCCCGTCCGCATCCTTCACGAGTTCGAGGTAGCGAATGAGGTTGGGGAGCGAGTGCCCCTCCACCGGGCCGAAGTAGCGGACCCCGAGGGCCTCGAAGAGGGCGCCGCCGTGGAGCGTGGTCTTGATCGAGTCCTTGACGTTGGTGAGCATCCGCTCGACCGACTCGCCCACCATCGGCACGCCCTTGATCAACTCGCCGGCCTGCTGCTTGATGCCGCGGTACCACGGATTGGTGCGGATCGTGTCGAGATACTCGGCCAGCCCGCCCACCCGCGGGCAGATCGACATCTTGTTGTCATTGAGGATCACCAGCAGCCGTTTCTTGAGGAAGCCGGCGTTGTTGAGGGCCTCGAACACGATTCCCGAGGGCAGGGCGCCGTCGCCGATCACGGCCACCGAGTGCCGGTCGCCCTGGCCGACGAGGTCGTCGCCGCTGGCCAGGCCCAGGGCCGTCGACACGCTGCAGCCGGCGTGGCCGGTCATGAACAGGTCGTAGGGGCTCTCCTCCGGATTCGGGTAGCCCATCAGGCCGCCCTTGGTGCGGATCGTGCCAAACCGGGCGAACCTTCCGGTGATCAGCTTGTGGGGATAGATCTGGTGGCCGGTGTCCCAGATCAGCCGGTCGCGGCTGAAGTCGAACACCCGATGCAACGCCAGGCAGAGCTCCACGACGCCGAGGTTGGAGGCGAAGTGGGCCGTGCGGGAAGCGGCCACCTCGCACAGGGCGCGGCGCATCTCGGAGGCCAACGCCTCGAGCTGCTCGAGCGGCAGCGACTTCAGGTCGCGCGGCGACAGGATGCTCGGAAGAATCTCGGCCATGATGCGTGCTGCTCCCTGCGGTCGGTCAATGATCGCGGGCGACGATCCATCGGGCGAGGGCCGCGAGTTCCGCGGCCGATTCACCCAGGGGAGCCACCGCCGCGGCCGCCTCGGCGGCGAGGGTCAGGGCCCGTTCGCGGGCCGCGGCCACTCCTGCCACGGTCGGGTACGTGATCTTGCCGCGATCGGCATCCTTGCCGACCCGCTTGCCCATCGCCGCCTCGGTGCCCTCGGCGTCGAGGAGATCGTCGGCGATCTGGAAGGCGATCCCGAAGCCGCGTCCGAACACGGCGAGCGCCGCGAGCCGTCCGGCGTCGGCGTTCACCGCGAGGCCGCCGAGTTCGAGCGCCGCCAGGAAGAGAGCCCCCGTCTTGCGACGGTTGATGCGGTCCATCCAGGCGACCTGCTCGGCGGCGGTGGCGGGCGGGCCTTCCATCCAGCCGCGTTCGGCCGCGAGGTCGTCGACCTGCCCTCCGACCAGCGCCGCGGCGCCGGCGGCTCGGGCGAGCACGAGGCAGGCACGCCCCGCGACGGCCGGCGGCATGCCCGCCGCGAGCACCTCGAAGGCGAGCGCCTGCAACGCGTCGCCGCAGAGGATCGCGGTGGCCTCGTCGAAGGCGCGGTGGCACGTGGGCCGGCCACGGCGCAGGTCGTCGTCGTCCATCGCCGGGAGGTCATCGTGTACGAGCGAATAGGCGTGGATCAGTTCCACCGCCACGGCTGCCGGCACGGCCGCTTCCCACGCGCGGGTGGCGTCACCGGTGCTGCAGGCCTGAGCCGCCCAGAGGGCGAGCGCGGGTCGCAGCCGCTTGCCGGGGGCGAGGGCGGCATACCGCAGTGCATCGGCGAGCCGCGACGGCACATCGGGCGAACACTCGAGCGCCGCGGCGAGCCGCGGCTCGATGAACTCGCGGACGCGGTCGAGGGAGCGCAGGACATCGCCCCCGGAGGCGCTGGTGGCGGGCGTCGGAGAATCTCTGCTGGTCACCGGGCAGCTTGCCATGCGGAGGCCCGCAGGAGTGCGACTGGGAGCGGGGGCGAGGTCGCTCCCTGACGTTTCTGTCACCTCGGGAAAGTCTAGACGCCGTCGCCGGCGTCGTCCATCCCGGGAAGGGTCCGTGACCGGGGCTTTCGGCCTGCTCGCGCGGCCGCCGGAGGGCTGGCCTCCGGTGCGTCGTGCGGGGCGAGCACGGGGCGACCCTCGTCGTCGATGCGCACCAGCACGCTCACCTTCTTTTCCGCCACGGCGAGTTCGTCGTGGAGCCGGCGGAGCAGGGCCACGCCACGCTCGTAGGCCGCGATCGAGTCGGAGAGCCCGAGGCTTCCCGATTCGAGCTTCGCGACCACCTCGCCGAGGTCGGCGAGCGCGGTTTCAAAAGAGGCAGGCTGGCCCGACCCTGCGGGCTCGTCACTGGCGTTGGGTGTCATGCGTCGCTGTCCGTTCCACACGGCTCCAGATGCGTCCATCGGCAAGGTGCGTTACGAGGCCGTCGCCCGGCACGAGGCCGGCGATGCTGGTGAGCGCCGAGGCATCGCGGTCGGTGGAGGTGACCGACCAGCCACGCGCGAGGAGGTGCAGCGGGCTGCCCGCCTCCAGACGGCCGGCGGCCGCGGCGATCCGCTCCCGTGCGCGGTCGACGGCCTGCCCGGCGAGCCGCCGCAGCCGCAGTGCCTGCTGGTCGAGCCCGGCGACACGGTCGCGGACGAGCCGCGCCGGGGCGGCGAAGATGCGCGACCGCGTCAGCGCCAGCACCCGCTCCCGCGCGAGTTCCACCCGCCGACCGAGACCGGCGCCGAGCCGCGTGCCCAGCGCGTTCACCGCGGCGGCGACCTGGCGGGCATCGGGCACAATCTTCACAGCCGCGTCGGTGGGCGTCAGCGCCCGCACGTCGGCGGCCAGATCGCAGAGCGTGACGTCGATCTCGTGCCCCACTCCCGAGACCACGGGAATCGGCGCCGCCGCCACGGCACGCACCAGCGTCTCCTCGTTGAACGACCAGAGATCCTCGAGGCTGCCCCCGCCACGAACCAGCGCAATCACGTCGACGGCGGGTTCGAGCCTGGCCGCCGCGGCCAGCGCCGCCGCCAGCTCCTCGGCGGCCCCCGCTCCCTGCACGCGCGACGGCACGAGCACCACCTCGCTGGCCCGCCAGCGTGTCAGCAGGGTTTCGAGGAAGTCGGCGATCGCGGCGCCGGTGGGGCTCGTGACCACGGCGATGCGGCGGGGGAACTGCGGCAGCGGCCGCTTCCGCGCCGCGGCGAAGATGCCTTCGGCCTCGAGCGACGCGTGCAGCCGACGCAGCTGGGCCTCGAGCGTGCCGGTGCCCACCGCGTGCAGCCGGTCGATCGTCAGCTGGTAGGTGCCCCGCGGCGGGTAGACCTCGAGCCGGCCGTGGCAGATCACCTCCATGCCATCGGTCGGCTCGATGGCGAGCGACTGCACCACGCCCCGCCAGATCACCGCCCGCAGCACCGCATCCTCGTCCTTGAGCGAGAGATAGACGTGCCCGCTCGAGGCGTGGGTCAGGCTGCCCACCTCCCCCGTCACCCACACGTCGGCGAACCGTGTCTCGAGCTGCTCCTTGACGCGGCTGGTCAGCTCCGACACGCTCAGGGCGTCGTCCGGCGGGCTGCGAGTGTCTGTGGCGACGCGGGGAGCCATAAGGGCCCCGAGTGTAGCAGTCGGTCGGCGGGATCCCGCCGCTGGGAGGCTCGAGCATGTCGTCGGCGTCGGCACCTTCCGGCACGGTCAGCACCCCGGCCCCGACCGCGCCCCGCGGGGCGCTGCTGGTGGTGTTTCTCACCGTCTTCATCGACCTCCTCGGCTTCGGCATCGTGCTGCCGGTGATGCCGCGACAGGCCGAGCCGTATCTTTCGGCGCTGGGCCTCTCGCCGCTGGGTGTGGGGGCGATGATCGGCGTGCTGTTCTCGCTCTTCTCGCTGATGCAGTTTCTCTTCAGCCCGCTCTGGGGCCGGCTTTCCGATCGGATTGGCCGGCGGCCGCTGCTGCTCCTGAGCCTGTTCGGCTCGGTCGTCTGCTACGCCCTCTACGGCTGGGCGGTGACGGTGCCGACCGACCCCGTGCCGTCCCGGGAGGCCGCGGCGCTGGCCATCGGGCTGATGCTCCTGTCGCGGATCGGGGCGGGGATCGCCGGGGCGAGCGTCGGCACCGCCGCGGCGGTGATCGCCGACTGCACCACGCCCGAGAACCGCGCCCGGGGCATGGCCCTGATCGGCATCGCGTTCGGCGGCGGCTTCACGCTCGGCCCGCTGATCGCCTACTTCGGGCTGGCCCTCTTTCGCAGGCAGCCGTGGGGCGTTGGTGCGATCGCCTCGGTTCTCTCGCTCGTCGCCCTCGTGATCGCCCTCCTCGTCTTCAAGGAGACGCGGCCGCCGGGCGGGGTGCCGCCGCGGGAGCGGGCGGGCATGGGGCGGATGGCCGCGGTGCTGGCGATGCCGGCGGTCGGGGCGCTCGTGCTCGTCTACTTCCTGTCGATCGTCTCGTTCGCCAACTTCGAGGCCACGCTCGCTCGGCTCACCGAGCACATCTTCCACATGAGCGACGACGACAACTTCCTCGTGTTCGCCTTCATCGGGCTGATGCTCCTCATCGCGGGCGGCGGCTATCGGCCGCTGGCCAAGCGGCTGCCCGAAACCCGCCTGCTCTCCGCCGGCATCGTGCTCATGGCCCTCGGGCTGGCAGCGGTCGGCGGCGTGGCCTGGATGGCCTACCGTGACCCCGCCTCCGGCACGTCGCGAGCCCTGCAGGCCGTCTTCTACTTCGGCTCCGCGTTGGCGGTGGCCGGCTTCGCCTGCGTGAACCCCTCGGTGTCGGCGCTCATCTCGAAGCAGGCCGATCCCGCGAGGCAGGGGGAGGTGCTGGGCGTCAATCAGTCGTTCGCCTCGCTCGGGCGGATCGTGGGCCCGTTCCTCGGGTCGTTCCTCTACGGACTGCATCCGTCGCACGCGCTTCCCTTCGCCGCCGTGGCCCTGCTTGCATCGGTGGCTGTCGCCGTGCCGCGGTTCGGGAGTCGTCGCTGATGCGCGGCCCAGCGCTGCCTCCGGGCGTCGGCGTGCTCGTGGTGGGGCACGGCACCGCCGATCCGGTCGGCGCCGGCGAGACCAGTCAGGTGGCGGCCTCGGTCGCGGCGTTCCTGCCGGGGGTGGCGGTGGAACTCGGCTTCCTCGAGGTGATCGGGCCGTCGATCGGCGAGGCCACCGCGCGGCTCGTCGCCCGCGGGTGTCGCGAGGTGGTGGTGGCACCGTTGCTGCTCTTCGCGGCGGGACATGCGAAGCGAGACGTGCCGGAGGCGGTGGCCGTCGCGGCCGCGGCGGCGGGTCTGCCGGTGGTGCAGTCGGCGGCCTTCGGCTGCCATTCCGATATCGTGGCCCTCTCTGCGACCCGTCGACGGCAATCGACCGCGCGGCTCGCCGATATCGCCGCCGCCGACACGCTGCTGCTGATGGTCGGCCGCGGTTCGAGCGACCCGGCGGCCGTGTCGCAGCTGCGCGAGTTCACGGAGGCGACCATCGCGTCCGATCCGGCGCCACGGCCGGCCCGCGTGGAACTGGGCTTCGTGGCCGCGGCGCGGCCGCGGCTCGACGAGGCGATCAGGGCCGCCGCCGATCCGGCCGGCGGGCTGCCACGGAGAATCCTCGTGCATCCGCACCTCCTCTTCAGCGGCCACGTGGAGGAGCAGGTCGCGGAGGCCGTCGAGGCGGGCCGGCGGATGAGGCCCGAGGTCGAGTGGGTGCAGGTTGCCCGGCTTGGGGCCGACCCGCTCGTGGCCCGGGCCCTGGCATCACGAATCGTCGAGGTGGCCGGGCCCGAAAGCCTGTCTCGCCAAGGATGCGTTCACTCGTCACAATGACGGGATTCGCGAGGGATCGAAATCGGTCGGCTTCGGCACGGAGGAGGCAGCGCGTGAACGGCAACATCTGGGTGAGTCGGTGGATGACGGCGGCCACGGTGCTGCTGGTGATGGCCGGCGTCGTCGAGGCCCAGGCCCCGGTGCCGCCGCCCCCTTCGCCGCCGGCAGTGATCGCCCCCGCCGAGCGGCCGTCCGCCGCCCCCACGGCTCCTGCCGCCACCGCGACGTCGCAGCCGGCGGCGCCGCCGGCCGGCGTCAAGCCCGGCACCAACGACCGCCATATCGCCGTGGCCGTGCGTCGCCAGCTCGAACGGGAGCACTTCCTCCGGCGGCCGATCGACGACGAGATGGCCCGCCGCTGGTTCGACGCCTTTCTCGAGTCGCTCGACCCGATGAAAATCTACTTCCTCCGTGGCGACGTCGACGGGTTCATGCAGAAGCGGGATTCGCTCGACGACCTCGTGAAGCGGGGTGACGTGACCTTCGCCTACGAGGTGCTCGACCGCTTTCTGCAGCGGGTCGATCAGCGTCTGCCGTTGATCGAGAAGCTGATCGCGATGCCGCACGACTTCACGAAGCCCGAGTCGATCGTCATCGATCGCGACGACACCACCTGGGCCCGCACGGAGGCCGAGGCCGAGGATCTCTGGCGGCGACGGATCAAGTACGACCTGCTCGTGCAGAAGATGGAGAAGACGCCCCCCGAGGAGGCGAAGGACAAGCTCCTGCGCCGGTACCGCAGCCTCGCCAAACGGTGGCACCAGATGACGGCCGACGAGCTGCTGGAAACCTACCTCACGTCGCTGACGAGCAGCTTCGATCCGCACACCAGTTACATGTCGCCCGGCACGCTGGAAAACTTCGAGATCGGCATGCGGCTGCAACTCGACGGGATCGGCGCCCAGCTCAAGGGCGAGGACGGCTACACCACGATCGTGGAACTCACGCCGGGCGGTGCCGCCGACAAGGACGGCAGACTCAAGGCCAAGGATCGCGTGGTCGGCGTGGGGCAGGGCGACGGCGGCGAGATCGTCGACGTGGTCGACATGAACCTCAACGAGGTCGTGAAGATGATCCGCGGCAAGCGGGGCACGGTGGTTCGGCTCAAGGTGATCCCGGTGGGCGAGACCGCGCCGCGGGTCTACGACATCGTCCGGGCGAAGATCGAACTGAAGGACGCCGAGGCCCGTGGCGAGGTGATCGAGCATGGCCGCAAGGCCGACGGCTCGCCCTACAAGATCGGCGTGATCAATCTCCCGAGCTTCTACATGGACATGGCCGGGGCCCAGCAGGGGCAGGCGGAGTTCAAGAGCAGCACCCGCGACTGCAAGCGGCTGCTCGACGAGTTCCGACAGAAGGGGGTCGACTGCGTGGTGCTGGACCTGCGGAGCAACGGTGGCGGCTCGCTGCCGGAGTCGATCAAGCTCACCGGCCTGTTCATCGACCGGGGGCCGGTGGTGCAGATCAAGGACGTGGACAAGCAGGTGCGTCCCTATGACGACGTCGATGCCGGCGTGGCCTGGGACGGCCCGCTGGTGGTGCTGACGAGCAAGTTCAGCGCCAGCGCCAGCGAGATCCTTGCCGGCGCGATCCAGGACTACCATCGCGGCCTGATCGTCGGCGACAAGGCAACCCACGGCAAGGGTACGGTGCAGACCCTGCTCGACGTCGGTCGGCAGCTGTTTCCGCGGTTCGACAACGTGCCCTCGCTGGGAGCGATCAAGGTCACGATCCAGCAGTTTTACCGGCCGTCGGGTGACAGCACCCAGATGGAGGGCGTGAAGAGCGATGTCGAGCTGCCGAGCATCACCACGCACCTGCCGGTCGGCGAATCCGACCTCGATCACGCGCTCGCATTCGACCACGTGCCGCGGGCCGATTTCCAGCCGACGGGCGAGGTGAGCGACGCGATCGTGGAGCGTCTGCGTGCCGCGTCGGCCCAGCGGGTGGCGGGCAACAAGGAGTTCGCGAAGCTCACCGGCGACATCGCCCGCTACGAGAAGCGGAAGGACGAGAAGACGATCTCGCTCGTCGAGAGCGAGTTCGAGCGGCAGTGGAACGAGGGCAAGGCTGCGGAGGACGAGGAGGAGAAGAAGCTCGAGGAGATGGAGGCCCAGAAGAAGCCCGTCGTCCGTCGCGACTTCTACTTCGACGAGGCCCTCAACGTGACGATCGACTACCTCAAGGCCCTCGCCGCGGGCACGGGCCTGGCCGACACGGCGAAGGTGCAGGAGCCGACGCCGGCCCGGTAGCGCCGGGGCTGCTCGGCGCACGACGGAGGCGAAGGAATCGGTGCGAGGATGGCGGGCGTGAGGGGCGCTGCATCAGGAAGCCCAATCGCGTAAGCGATGGGGACTACGCTGGACGTGACGCAGTCGTACCGCTTGCGCGGTTACGCTTCCTGAGCGCGGCGTTGGCCGTGGCATCAGGAAGCCCAATCGCGTAAGCGATGGGGACTACGCTGGACGTGACGCAGTCGTACCGCTTACGCGGTTACGCTTCCTGAGCGCGGCGTTGACCGTGGCATCAGGAAGCCCAATCGCGTAAGCGATGGGGACTACCGCGTGTCACTCGCTGGCGACGATCGAGGCGGCGGCGGCGAGGGGATCGGGATGGTGCGGCCGGATGCCAAGGTCGCGGTACACCCGCGCGGAATCCACCCGCTTGTCGGCGCCGCGAGCCCGCGGTGCGGCTGGATCCCAGCGGGGTGGTGTGCTGCCGCTCGCCTCCGCCAGACGTTCGTACCACTCGCGGCGGCGCACAGGATGGCCGTCCGATACCACGTAGAGTCTTCCCGGCGCGGCGGCGTCGGCCACGGCGGTGACGACCGCCGCCGCGTCATCGACATGGATCAGGTTGAGCCACGACTCGGGGTCGGCGGCGATCGGCAGGCCCGCCCGCAGGTCGTCGAGCCGCGGCAGGCGGCCCGGGCCGTAGAGCCCGGCGAATCGCAGGGACGTGCCCGGGCCGGCGGGATGAGCGGCCAGCAGCGCCTCCGCCTCCAGGAGCACCCGGCCGGCGTCGCGGGCCGGGTTCGTGGGCGTCGACTCGTCGACCACCTCACCCTGCACGTCGCCCCACACGCCGGTGGAACTCGAGAGGATCACCCGCGGCGGAGACCCCGCGCCGCGTGCGGCCGCGAGGGCGTCGAGCAGCCGTCGCAGGCCGTCGACGTGCACGTCGCGGTGCGTGCCGCCACCGGCGCGATCGAAGCCCACGCCCCAGAACACCGTGCGGGGCAGTCCCGCAGTGTCGAAGAGCCCCCGCCAGCCAGGATCGTTGGCGGTGACGTCGATGATCACCGGCGCGGCGCCGAAGCTGGCGAGTTCATCGGCCCGCGTCTCGCGGCGCGTCGTCGCCAGCACGCGGTCGCCGGCGGCGACCCAGCGCCTGGCGACCCGCTCGCCGAGATACCCGCAGCCGACGACGAGCCGTTGATGCATGCCGGTGGTCATCCTGCGAGAGGCCCGGGCCGCTCGCCACGCCGCTGCGATTCGAGCCACGACTGCAGCACCACTTGGGCCGCTACCGCGTCGGCCCGCTCCTTCTTGCGGCCGCGGGTGAGCCCCACGCCCGCGAGCATCCCGGCGGCCTCCCGCGAACTGTAGCGCTCGTCGTGGAACACGACGGGCCGCCCCGTGATGCGGCCGAGCCACGCTCCGAATCGCTCGACCTCCACCGACATCAGGCTGTCGGTCCCGTCGGCATGAACCGGCAGCCCCACGACGAAGCCGGCGATCTGCTCGCGGTCGGCGAGCTCGCGGAAGAAGGCGGCGTCGGCGTCGCGGTCTCCCGTGGTCTGCCGGACGCAGAGCGGGCTGCAGATGATCCGCTCGGCGTCGCAGATCGCCACGCCGATCCGGCGGCGACCGTAGTCGACGCCGGCCAGGCGGCCCGCCGGCAACGAGTCCGGCGCGGGGTCGCTCATCGCGGCGCCTCGTCGACGTCGCGGGCGAAGCGGCCCGCCCGCAGGAAGGTCGCCGTGGCCCGCTGAACCGCAGGATCACGGAGCATCGCGGCGTGGTGCACCGGCAGGAGCAGGAAGTCGTCGGCGCCGTCGAGCCGGGTTTCCTCGACCCGCACCACGGCGTCGTCGTCGCCCACCAGAAACGGACTGAAGCCGGCATCGTCGCCGCGGCCGCCGGCCACGATGCCGAACTCGCAGGGGGGCACCGCGAGGTGCGGCTCCACCTGCCGCCAGTGGATCACGAGGTCGCGGGCCGCGCCTTCGGCGAGGGCGGCGAGTGCTCCCACGCCCGCCACGGAGCGGGCGAGATCGGAACCGCGGTTCGGCGGGCCGAGCATCACCACCCGGTCGACCCGGGCGAGGTCGTCGCGGTGGGCGAGCGTCATCCAGCGGCGCACGACGAGATTGCCGAGGCTGTGGCCCACGAAACTCACCCGCGTATTGTCAGGCAGCGTGGCGATCACCTGGCCGAGCATCCGACCGTGGGCTTCCAGGTCGGCCGACGTGCTCGCGTAGCCGACGAGCAGCACGGCGGCGTCGAGCGTGTCCCGGAGGTGCTCGGCCAGGGGCCTCATCGACGCCCGTCCCTCGCCGAGGCCGTGCAGCACGATCACGGCGGGCCCGTGCAGGGCGGGGATCGTGCCCTCGGCCTCGAGGGCGGCGAAGGCCGCCCGGCACTCGGCGGGGGAGCCCTCGCGGATGGTGGCGTCGTCTGGGTCGAGAATGCGGGAGCGGCCGTCCTTCGGCCGCTCCTGCAGCCGCCAGTCGTGCCGCACGGCCACGTCGCTCCACTCGAGAGCCTCCCGGGAGCGGCGGAGGGCAGCGAGCCATTCCGCATCGCGGCGGGCCACGGCGGCGGTGTCGTCGGCGATGCCGCTGCCGGCGAGCGTCAGCGCCGCGACGACGGCGATCAGAGGTAGTCGGTCCATCCGCGGCTCTCGAGTTCGGCCACCACCTTGCGGACGGCCTCCTCGTGGGCCCGATCGGCGACGAGCGTGGCGTCCGGCGTGTGCACCACAAGGATATCCTTCAGGCCCAGGGTGACGACGAGATGCCCGTCGCCCGCGTGCACGATCGTCCCGGCCGAGTCGATCGCCAGGTGCTTGCCCACCGACGTGTTGCCGGCGGCGTCGGAAGACCGCTGGCGGGCCACGGCCGACCAGCCGCCGAGGTCGTCCCAGCCGAACGGCGCCTCGATCACCGCCACGTCGGCGGCATGCTCGAGCACCGCGTAATCGATCGAGATGCCCTTGACGGCCGCGAACTGATCGGCGAACACCACGTCGCGTCGAGGCGTGTCCCAGGCGTCGGCGATGGCGCGGAGGCGGGCCATCGCCTCGGGCTGCCGGGCGTCGAGAGCGGCGATGATCGTGGCCGCCTTCCAGACGAAGATCCCCGCGTTCCAGAGGTACGTGCCGGCGGCGAGGTATTCCGCGGCCACGCTCGCCGGGGGCTTTTCCTTGAAGCGGGCCACCGCGAACGCCGGCGCCTCGCCGGGGCCTGTCGGCAGCGGCGCTCCCTGCTGGATGTAGCCAAAGCCCTCGGCCGGGTAGGTGGGCCGCACGCCGAACGTGACGAGCCGCCCGGGCGACCGCTCCACCATCGCGGCCGCCTGCTGGATCGCGCGGCGGAAATCGGCGGCCGGTCGGATGACGTGGTCGGAGGGCATCACCGCCATCACGGCATCGGGATCGTGCCGGGACACGAGCAGGGCGGCGAGCCCGATGCAGGGCGCCGTGTCGCGCTTGCACGGTTCGCCCACGATTCCCTCCGCGGGCACCTGCGGTGCCTGGCCGCGAACGGCGTCGAGCAGCCGGGCGGAGGTCACGATCATCGTCCGTTCCGGGGGCACGAGGCCCTCGAGGCGGCCGATCGTGTCCTCGAGGAGCGTCGCCGATCCCGCGAGCGGCAGGAGTTGCTTGGGCAGGGCCGCCCGGCTCGCCGGCCAGAACCGCGTTCCCGATCCGCCGGCCATCACGATCGCGTGCAGCATCGTCGCCTCATCCTCCCCGCACCCATGACCAGAACAGGAAACAGAGCAGCGGAAACCCGACGAAGATCACGCCGTAGGTGAAGAGGGTCGTCCAGAGGTTTCCGGGCCAGCGTGCCATCGTCGTTTCAGAGGGGAGCCCGGGCATGCACGTCGACGGGGATCTCCAGCGGCTCCTCCGCCGGTTCGGTCAGCCGACATTCGACGCGAACGCCCCAGGGCAGCACCTCCGCCGCCGTCACGATCGCGTCGACTCCATCATACTCGGTCGATACCGTCACCGAGGGCGTTGCCGTGAACGACGGGCAGAAGCCGAGGTGGGCATGAGCCGCCTTGCTGCCGGCGGGGATGGCCACGGTGACGCGGCCACGCAGGCAATCGACGCCGTCGGTCGACTCGTATCGCTCGAACGTCTGCACGAGCCGGCCGGGCAGGCGTTCGGCACGGCCCCTGCGAGGCTCCTCCGCCGCGGTGGGCGTCCGGCGAGGTGGAGCGGTTCGTCGCGGCCGCTCCGCGGTCGAGGTGGCCCGGGGGCGAGGCGTTCTCCAGGCGGCGACCCCCACCGCAAGCGCGACAGCCGCGGGCGACGCGACGTCGCCGCTCCGCGGCGGCAGCGCCACCGCCGCCACGCCGAGGATGAGCGCGGCCCGGGCTGCGAGCGCGGCGACATGCCACCCGCTGCCGCGGGCGGCGAGGTCGGCGGCGGCAACGAGCGCGATGAACGCGGCCGTGACGCTCCAGGTGACGGCCGGCTCCGCGACCGTAAAGCCACCCGTCAGCCGCCGCATGGCCAGCACCACGCCACACATGACCGCCGCCGCGCCCACCACGGCGGCCACGACGGCCGCCAGGCCCTCGGCGGCATGATCGGGAGACCATGCCGCCCAGGGCTGCGATCGGACATCGGCGCCGTGGCGACGGCGGATCACCGGCGGCGGCTTCATGGGGCCGATCAGCCGACGGCTGCCGCCGAGCGGGCGGCCTCGGCGAGTTGCCGGGCGCGGTCGGTGTTTTCCCACGAGAAGCCGTCGCGGCCGAAGTGTCCGCCGGCGGCGGTCTTGCGGTAGATCGGCCGCCGCAGATCGAGGTAGTCGATGATGCCTCTGGGTGTGAGCGGGAAGAACTCCCGAACCACCTCGCAGAGCCGCTCGTCCTCGACCTTGCCGGTGCCCTCGGTGTCGACGTTCACGCTCACCGGCTCGCTCACGCCGATGGCGTAGGCGAGCTGCACCTCGCAGCGGTCGGCGAGGCCGGCGGCCACGATGTTCTTGGCGACGTGGCGGGCCATGTAGGCGGCACTGCGGTCGACCTTCGTGGGATCCTTGCCGGAGAAGGCGCCGCCGCCGTGGCGACCCCAGCCGCCATAGGTGTCCACGATGATCTTCCGGCCGGTGAGGCCGCAATCGCCGTGGGGGCCGCCCACCACGAACCGACCCGTCGGGTTGATGTGGTAGGTGATGTTGGCCGTGTCGAGGTTCTTCGGGAGCAGCGGCTTGATGATCTTGTCGACGATGAAAGTTCTGATTTCGTCGTTGGAGACGTGCGGGGCGTGCTGCGTCGAGACCACGATCGTGTCGATCCGCATCGGCTTGTCGCCGTCATACTCGACGGTCACCTGGCTCTTGGAGTCGGGGCGCAGCCAGTCGACCTCCCCCTTCTGCCGGGCCTCGGTGAGCCGGTTGAGGATCCGGTGCGAGAGGGCGATGGGCAGCGGCATGAGTTCGGGCGTCTCGTTGCAGGCGTACCCGAACATCAGGCCCTGGTCCCCGGCGCCGATGTCCTTGCCAGTGGCGTCGTCCTCGTTCACGCCCATCGCGATGTCGCCCGACTGCTTGCCCACGGCGACGAGCACCGAACAGGTGTCGGCGGCGATGCCCATCTCGTCGTCGGTGTAGCCGACGTCGCGGATCACCTGGCGAACCACCTGCTGGTAGTCGATCGTGCCCTTCGAGGTGATCTCGCCGGCGATCACGGCCAGGCCCGTGGTCACCATCGTCTCGCAGGCCACGCGGCTCTTCGGATCCTGCGCCAGGTAGGCATCGAGCACGCCGTCGGAGATCTGGTCGGCCAACTTGTCCGGATGGCCCATGCTGACCGATTCGCTGGTGAACAGATACTTGCCTCGTGCCACGGCGGGAGCCTCATGCTGGTTGGGGGATGCAGTCGGGCGGGCCGGCGGCCCGCGTCGCGAATGCCGACATTATCGGGAAGCCCGCTGGATCGGCAACCCGCGGCCCGTGTCATGCGCCCGCGTGGCCGGGGAACGGCCGGGGCAGTCGCTCCAGGATCAGGCGGGAGGTGGCCGCGACGGCGCCCCGCTGCGAGGCCACGAGCGCGGTGGCCCGGCGGCCGAGGTCGGCAGCCCAGGCAGGTTCGTCGAGGCAACGAGCCACGAAGGCGGTCAGTTCCATGCCGTCCCGCACGACCACTGCCGCCTGCGCCTCGAGCAACCGGGCCACCTCGTCGCGGAAGTTGCGGGTGTGGGGTCCGAAGCAGACGGCGGCGCCGTACGCGGCGGGTTCGAGCATGTTCTGCCCTCCCCGCATGCCGTCGAGGCTGCCGCCGACGAACGCGATCGCGGCGCTGCCCCACCACCAGCCGAGCTCACCGGTCGAGTCGACGAGCAGCACGTGATCGCGGGGCAGGGGAGCCAGGAGCCTGCTCCGCGGCGTCCAGGCGAGGCCGAGGCCGTCGAGCACCGTGCCGATCTCGGCAGCACGTTCAACGTGCCGCGGCACGATCACCAGCCGCAGCCGGGGATGGTGGTCGCGGAGGGCGAGGAAGGCCTCGGCCGCCAGCCGCTCCTCGGGGGCCTGCGTGCTGCCGGCGAGGAACACGACGTCGTCATCGATGAACCCGGCGAGCCGCCGGAGACGCTCCACGTCGGCCGCCAATCGATCCCCCTTCACGCCATCGAACTTCATCGAGCCGGTCACGACGACGTCGCGCGCCCCCAGGGCCGCGAACCGATCGGCATCGGCCTCCGAGCGGGCCACGACGAGCGACACGGAGCCAAGCGTTCGGCGGACAAGCGGCCGGATCCGGGCGTAGCCGCGGGCGCTCCGTTCGCTCAGCCGGCCGTTGGCCACCACCACCGGCATGCCTCGGCTGCTGGCACGGGCCACGAGGTTGGGCCAGAGCTCGAGTTCGCCGAGCACGAGCAGGTCGGGCCGCACGCGGTCGAGCACGCGGTCGACCGCCCATGTGAAATCGAGCGGACAGGGAAACGCTTGGTCGGGTCCGAACCTCGTCGCCGCGACCTCGAGGCCCGTCGTCGTCGAGCTCGAAACCACGCAGTTGATCGATCGTCCGGCCGCCTCCGCCTGCCGCCGCATCTCGTCGGCGAGCCCGGTCAGCAACTGCACCTCGCCCACGCTCACGCCATGCAGCCAGATCCGCCTCGCACCGGCAGGCCGCGGCGCGACCGTGACGCCGCCGGTGAATCGCGTCCACGGAGCCGCCACCGGCCGGCCGCCGCTGAACCGCCGCCAGACGACCCACGGCAGGGCGAGGATGACGGCGACGAGATAGACGATGTTGAGCAGCACTCGGGCAGGATAGAGCATTGTCGCCCACTCCCGCACCGGCGGCTTCGTGGCCGGCAGCGAGATGATGGCGAGGGGCTGCCCATGCCCCGTCGCCGGACGTTCGCGGCGGGCATCATGCCCGCCGCTCACTCGATGCTGACTGCGCTCCGGCATCCATGCCTCCGCTGGTCAGCAACGCCGGCGACGGGGCATGGGCAGCCCCTCGCCATCATCTCGCTGCCGGCCACGAAGCCGCCGGTGCGGGAGTGGGCGACAATGCTC
>JBJTDZ010000093.1:0-10623 GCA_046092585.1 Pirellulales bacterium
GCCGCGACCACCGTGGGCGTCTACTGACGATCACTCGCCCAAACCCGGCACGGGGGTGCCCATGCCCTCTCGCTGGACGTTCGCCTTGGCCCTCCAGGCCGCGGCTCACTGCGTGTCCGCTGCGCTTCGCCATCCATGGCTCCGCTGGTCAGCAACGCCGGCTCCCGGGGCACTGGCAGCCCCTCGCCGGATTGGGCGAACCGACGCTCGAATGAGCTAAACTACCCGCTCCTTCGAGAACCACTTCATGCACCTGCCAGCCTGGCGTTTTGGCAAGCCCTACGAGTCGCTCGAACGCGAGACGCTCGTGCACTTCCTCACCGGCGCGCCCGTCGCCGAGGTGAGCCAGGTGGGCGGGGCGATCGTGGGCCGGGACCTCCAGAAGGCGGCCCAAGCGCGGGCGGCCCTGCTCGCGATCGCTCCGGAGGAGATCGTCGAGCGGCTCCAGACGGCCGGCACGCTCTATGCCACTGGCACCGTCACCGTGGGTGACACGACGCAGTCGCCGGAAGACTTCGTGAAGTGCCAGTCGGCCACCACGGGGCTGCCCGAGAGCCTCTGCCGGGCCAACATGCAGAAGAACATGTTCGTGCTCTCCAACATGGACCGCATTCTCGACGCCCTCTCCCGTGGGCTCGACACGCAGATCCTCTGGCGAGGCTACGGACGGGAGCACCGCGGCGTGACGGTGAGCTACCAGGCGCAGTCGCCCGTGCTCGGCCTCGTGCTGCCGTCGAACTCGCCGGGCGTGCACACGCTCTGGCTGCCGGTGATCGCGCTGGGCGTGGGCCTGGTGATGAAGCCCGGCAGCCAGGAGCCGTGGACGCCCTACCGCATGGCGGCGGCGATGGTGGAGGCGGGCATCCCGGCCGAGTCGATCGGGCTCTACCCCGGGGCCACCGACGTGGGCGCGGGGATCCTCGCGGGCTGCCGGCGGAGCATGATCTTCGGCAGCGCGAAGACGGTCGATCAGTACCGCGGCAATCCCGGCGTGCAGGTGCACGGCCCCGGCTTCTCCAAGATCATCCTCGGCGACGACCGCGTGGACGACTGGGAGCGGCACCTCGACGTGATGTGCGAGAGCGTGGCCATCAACAGCGGCCGCGGGTGCATCAATGCCTCGGCCATCTACGCCAGCCGCCACACGAAGGCGATCGCCGAGGCCCTCGCCGCCCGGCTGGGGCCGATCGACGTGAAGCCGCCGCAGGATCCCGAGGCGAAGTTGGCCGCCTTCACGATCCCCGGCGCCGCCAAGGCGATCTGGGGGCAGATCGAAGGCGGCCTGAAGGCCCCCGGCGTTGCACATACCACAGCCCCGTATGGAGACCGCCTCGTGGAGGGCGACCGCTGCGGCTGGCTGCGGCCCACCGTCGTGCACTGCACGAGTCCGGAGCCCGAGATCGCGAGGGCCGAATACATGTTTCCGTTCGTGAGCGTGGTCGAGTGCCCGCAGGCGAAGATGCTGGATGCGATCGGGCCCACGCTCGTCTGCTCGGCGATCACCGACGACGCGGCGTTCCAGCGAAACCTCGTCGACTGCACGCACATCGACCGGCTCAACCTCGGGCCGATCCCCACCACGAAGCTCGACTGGCTCCAGCCCCACGAGGGCAACATCATCGACTTCCTCTACCGGTCGCGGGCCCTGCAGCTGCCGGCGGCATCAGGCTGAGCGGCGGCGTGCACTCCCCCTCCGACGCACTCACGTTCGACCTCCAGGCCCCGACCCGGCTCGTCGTGGGCCCCGGGGCGATCGCGCGACTCGGTGAGTTGGCCCGCGACCTCGGGGCCACGCGGGCGCTGGTCGTCAGCGACGCTGGCATCGTCGACGCCGGGCACACGGCTGCAGGCGTCGAGGCGCTCGAGGCGTCTGGCGTCGCCTCGAGCGTGTACTCCGGATTCACCGAAAACCCGTCGTGTGCCGAGGTCGAGGCAGGTACGGCCATGGCACGGGGATTCGGCCCCGATCTTCTCGTGGGCCTCGGTGGCGGCAGTTCCATGGACTGCGCCAAGGGGATCAACTTCCTGCTCTCGTGCGGCGGCCGAATGCAGGATTACAAGGGCCGTGGCACGGCCACCGGTGCGATGCTGCCCGCGATCGCCGTGCCGACCACGGCCGGCACCGGCAGCGAGACCCAGTCGTTCGCGCTGATCACCGACGACGAGACGGGCCTGAAGATGGCCTGCGGTGATCCGCGGGCGGCCTTCCGGATCGCGATTCTCGACGTCAACCTGACGCTCACGCAGCCGCTCTCCCTCGCCGCGGTCACCGGCATCGATGCCCTCGCCCACGCCGTGGAGAGCCACGTGAGCACCGCGGCGACACCGGCCTCGCGCACGTTCTCGCGGGATGCCTGGCGGCTGCTGGCCGGCAATCTTCCCGAGGTCGTGGCCGATGGCGGCAGCATCGCGGCCCGCGCGGCCGTGCAGTTCGGTGCGGCCCTCGCGGGCCTGGCGATCGAGCACTCGATGCTCGGCGCGGCCCACGCGCTCGCCAATCCGCTCACCGCCACGCACGGCGTCGCGCATGGCCAGGCCGTGGGCGTGATGATGCCGCACGTGGTGCGGTTCAACGGCCCGGCCTGCGGTGCCGGCTATGCAGAACTCCTCGCCGCCATCGGCATCACCCCCGCGACCGACGATGCCGGACATGAGCTCGCCGCCTGGATCGCCCGCCTGCTCGCGGCGGCGCGACTGCGGACATCGCTCGGCGAGCTCGGCATCGACGCCCCGGACGTCGCCTCGCTGGCGGCCGCGGCGGCCGCACAGTGGACGGCCGGCTTCAATCCCCGGCCGGCGGCCGCCGTCGATCTGGCCCGGCTCTACGAGGCGGCCCGATGAGCCGACGTGAATGCGTCTGCCTCGTGGCCGTGCTCGCGGTGGCGGCAGCCCGCGCGTGGTCCGCCGACCTCGACACCGCACCGGCCGATGCCTGGCCGATGGCGCGTGGCTGCCCGGCGGGCACCGGGCGATCGGCGGCGGTGCTCGCCCTGCCCCTCGCCGAGGCATGGCGGCGGGAGTTCGCCGGCTGCGCGTTCGGAGCCGTGCCGGTGATCGCCGAAGGCACGGTCTACGTGGGCGACCTCGACGGCACATTCCGCGCACTGGCGCTCGCCGACGGGGCCGACCGCTGGTCGTTCACGGTGAAGGATGCCGGCTTCCCGTCGGCCGCGGCCATCGGGAGGTCTGACGCTGTCCGGCTCGTCGTCGTGGGCGACGACCTCGGCATGGTGCGGGCCTTTGACGCGACGACGGGCGAGGTTCGCTGGACCTACGAAACCACTGGCGAGATCTCCGGCGGGCCGACGGTGCTCGAAGACGCCGCCGGCCCGCGGGTGCTCGTGGGATCGCAGGATGCGTCGCTTGCGTGCCTCGCCCTCGCCGATGGCACGCTTCAGTGGAAGCACTCGATCACCGACCAGATCCGCTGCTCCCCCACCGTGGCCCGCACGCCTGCCGGCGACCGCGTGCTGCTCGCCGGCTGCGACGGCCGGCTGCACGTGATCGACGCCGACACGGGCACGGAAACCGCCGCGGTGCCGATCGACGGACCGACGGGCACCACGCCCGCCATGGCGGGAACCCGCGCGTTCTTCGGCACCGAGGGGGGCATCTTCTTCGGGATCGACGTCGCGCTGGGACAAGCGGCCTGGCGGCAGCCCGCGAAGGTGGCCGGGCAGTCGTACCGCTCGAGCGCGGCGATCGCCGACGGCCTCGCGATCGTCGGCTTTCGCGGCAAGGCGATCGAGGCCTTCGCGCTGGCCGATGGGACGCCGGCCTGGCGCCACCCGATGCGGGGCCGGGTGGAGGCCTCCCCTGCGACCCTTTTCGCGACGGGTCCGAATGACGCCAAGCCTCGCGCGGTGGCGATCGTCGCCGACTCCGCCGGGCGGGTCGCGGCGCTCGATGCCGCGAGCGGCGATGCCGTGTGGGAGTTCGACGCCGGCGGCGGCTTCGGCGCCGGGCCGGCGATCGCGGCCGGCCGCGTGGTGCTCGCCTCCGACGACGGCATCCTCTGGTGTTTCCGGAGCGGCAACTGACACTGATTGCAAGCAAGCATCAGGCTGCCCCATCGCTTACGCGATTGGGCTTCCAGACGAAGGAAGCGTAACCGCGTGAGCGGTACGACTGCGGTGGCGCTGAGGTCGCCTCACCTCCGAACCCGAGGCTCACGTACGATCCGTATGACAAGGGCTATGATGCTGGAGACATTTTCCCGGAGGATTCCATGCGCTTCCATGCCGTCGCACCGTTCGTGCTCGCCCTCGCCGGCGCCGCCTGCGCCGAGGACGCTCCCCGCAAGCCGATGATGATCGCCGAGGCAAAACTGCCGGAGGGCTTCCCGGGGCCCGGTCCGGTCGGCGAGATCGTCACGAAGACCTATCCCGCCCATCGCCTCGCCCGCGTCAGGTCGGGTGACCGCGGTGCCGACGGCTCGTTCATGAAACTCTTTCGACACATCGAGCGCAACGAGATCGCGATGACGGCCCCCGTCGAGATGGTGATGACAGCGGCCGACGAGGGCCCGGGAACCGAGTCGATGGCCTTCCTCTACGGCTCGGCTGATACCGGCACGCCCGGCCCCGATCCCAAGGACCCGAACGTGGTCGTGGAGGACGTGCCGGAGACGACGGTGATCTCGCTCGGCGTTCGCGGCTCCTACCGCGAGGAGCGGTTCGCCGAGTTCACCGGGAAACTCCGGGCCTGGCTCGCCGACCACCCGGAGTGGACCGCCGCGGGGCCGCCGCGGACGTTGGCCTACAACAGCCCCTTTGTGCCCGGCGTCCTGAAATATGCCGAGGTGCAGATCCCGGTGGTGGCGGCCCCCCGGCCGGAGCGGCCCTAGAGTTTTCCCCGCCTCCGCGAAGTGTCAAAACCCCGTTTCGCTGCATTTCCCGCATACGTCCTGCCGATTTTCCTCGCATGAACCATCTTTCCAGGTCCCCCGTAGTATTCGTTGCGGCCGGGCGTGATCCGGCCGGTTTGACACCGCCCTGGATGGGCAAGGAACGGCACCCATGGCACGCAAAGACGCTCTTCTGAACCTGCGGGCGATTCTCGTGAAGCGGCGCGACGCCCTGCGCAGCGCGCTGGCGGGCGACCTCACGCTCCTCAAGGAGTTGCGCAGCGAGTCGCCGGGAGACGTCGTCGACGCCGCCTACGACTCCGCCCAGGACGAGATCAGTTCCCAGCTGGCGGAAGTGGAAAGCCGAGAGCTGGCCAACATCGAAAATGCCCTCGAGCGGATGAAGGCGGGCTCCTACGGCCAGTGCGAGGTGTGCGGCGGCCGCATTCCGATGGCCCGACTCAACGCACTTCCCTACGCCACGATGTGCATCGAGTGCCAGCGTGACCTCGAGCGGTCGGGGCCCGGTGGCGGGCCGCAGCGGGCCTTGGAGGAATCCGGCGAGGAGACGGTGACCGGCGAACTGGAACTCTGAAACGCCCTGCGGATATGCTGCAGCCTCCGGGCTTCTCCGTATCCTGCGAGCGCTTCATGATCCGTCGTCTGCCTGCCACGCTCCTCGCGGCGTGCCTTCTTTCGTGGGCTGCCTCATCGTGCGCCGACGAGCCCCCACTCACCCCAGTGGGTCCGGCGGCGGAACGGGTCGATCCCACGCGGACCGTGCGCATGTCGGCCGCCGAGCGGGAGCGGCTCTACGAGCAGGCGGCCCGTGATGCCGAGCCGCTCGAGGCCCAGGGCCGGCAGCTTCGCAGGCTCACCGAACTGCTGCGGCCGACGGTCGTGCACATCAACGCCACCAAGCCGCTGCTCCGGCCCCGCAGCGGCAAGAGCTCCGACAACGAGGCGGGCTCCGGGGTCATCGCCCAGATCGACGGCTCGACCGTCGTGATCACCAACCGGCACGTGGTAAACCGGGCGGCGCTCGAGGACATCCTCCTGCGGCTCGAGGACGGCCGCGAACTGACGCCCACCCGGCTCTGGTCCGATGCGGGCACCGACATCGCGGTCATGGAGATCGACGCCGAGGGACTCCAGCCGGCGCGACTCGCCGACAGCGACACGCTCCGCATCGGCGACACGGTGCTCGCGATCGGCAGCCCGTTCGGCCTCTCCCACTCGTTGACGCTCGGGATCGTGTCGGCGAAGGGCCGCCGCGATCTCGAACTCGGCGGCGGAGCCGTGAAGTTCCAGGACTTCATCCAGACCGACGCGGCGATCAACCCCGGCAACAGCGGCGGCCCGCTGGTGAATCTCCGCGGCGAGGTGGTGGGCCTCAACACCTGCATTGCCAGCAACTCGGGGGGCAGCGAAGGCATCGGTTTCGCAATCCCGATCACGATGGCGGTGTTCGTGGCCCGCCAGCTCCTGGAGAACGGCTCGGTGCCGCGGGCGTACCTCGGCGTGGCCCTCGACAACCGCTTCGACGCCGTCGAGGCCGATCGCCTCGGCCTGGTGCGGCCGGTCGGCACACGGGTCGAGGTGGTCACCCGCGGCGCCCCGGCAGATCTCGCGGGCATCCGCGCCGATGACGTGATCCTTGAATACGAGGGATGCGTGGTCGAGGACGACGACCACCTGATGAGCATGGTGGGCATGACGCCGCTGGGCCGCACGGTGGAAGTCGTCATCTTCCGCAATGGCGAGCGGCTGCCGGTACGGATGAAGGTGGCCAGCCGGAAGGATTTCGAGCAGCCCTGACCCGACCACGTTCGTCGTCGGTGCAAGGGAGTGCATCATGCCCGCTGCCAGCCGCATCCTCGTCGCCATCCTCGTGCTTCTTGCCGTTCGTCCGGCCATGGCCGACGAGTCCTGGCCCTGCTTTCGTGGTCCGGGCTGCCGCGGCGTGGCGGCCGACGACCCGCGGCTGCCGTCGCGCTGGAGCGATACGGAGAACGTCCGCTGGAAGGCCGAGCTCGAGGGCCGCGGCTGGTCGTCGCCGATCGTCGTGGGCGGCCGCGTGATCGTGGCGTCGGCGATCTCCTCGACGCCGTTCGAGGAGGCCCGACGGGGGCTCTACTTCGGCGGCAACCGCGACGAGGCCCCCGACGTCGAACTCCGCTGGGTCGTCACCTGCCTCGACGCCGCCACCGGCCTCACACGCTGGGAGACAGAGGTCGCCCGTGGCCGACCCCCGGGGCCCGTGCACGTAAAAAACAGTTTTCTGTCGGAGACACCCGTGTCCGACGGCAAACGCATCTACGCGGCGTTCGGGGGCTTCGGGATCGTGTGCCTCGACCTCGAGGGGCGGCGGGTCTGGGAACATCGGCGGCGGCCGCGGGCCATGCGCGACGGCTGGGGGCCGGCGGCCTCGCCGGCGTTGCACGATGGCCGGCTCTACGTGGTCGACGACAACGAGGACGATTCGTTCCTCGCCGCCCTCGACGCCCGCACCGGCCGCGAGATCTGGCGGGTGGCCCGTGACGAAAAGAGCAACTGGTCGACCCCCTTCGTCTGGCACAACGCCCGCCGAACCGAGATCGTCACGCCCGGTTCGGGACGCACCCGCGGCTACGACCTCGGCGGCCGCCTGCTCTGGGAACTCGCCGGCGGCTCTGCGATCACGATCGCCACGCCGTACGCGGCCCACGGCCTGCTCTTCGTGAGTTCCGGGTTCGTGCTCGACCGTACCCGTCCGATCTGGGCGATCCGGCCGGGGGCGACCGGCGACATCACGCCCTCCGAAGACGCCTCGTCGAGTGCGGCGATCGCCTGGTGCCGTCGCGACGCCGCCCCCTACAACCCGTCGACGCTCGTCTACGGCGACGAACTCTACGTGCTGGCCGACCGCGGGCTCCTCGCCTGCTACGACGCCCGCAGCGGCACACAGCACTACCGGCGGGAGCGGCTCCCCGAGGGCCGGGCCTTCACGGCGTCGCCGTGGGCCTGCAACGGCCTGGTGTTCTGCGTGAGCGAATACGGCGAGACGTTCGTGGTGCGGGCGGGCCGGCGGTTCGAACTGCTCCACACCAACCTGCTCGCCGACGACGAGATGGTGATGGCCACGCCCGCGATCGCGAACGGGCGGCTCTACCTCCGCACCGACCGTCGGCTCTACTGCCTCGAACGACTCGACGTCGCCCCGACGCCGTAAGCCCGCGAGTGAGCGATGGGGCCCACACAGTTCGCGTCACGTGGCGTCGGCCGCGGCGGCGAAGCCGCGGAGGATGCAGTCGGCCACCGCGGCCGAATCGCAGCCCACGAGAAGATCGGCATTGGGCCGCGACGACCGGTTCTGCCGCCGGTCGATCACGAGCATGCCGCTGGTGAACTGGCCGGTCGTCTCGACGTCGGCCACGACCGGCGTCCGCTCGAAGAGTTCGGGGTGTGTGAGGGCCACCAGGGCCACCACGTCGTGGAGCAGGATGCCCTCGCTGCCGAGGATCTGGCGGTGGGCGCGGAAGGCATGCGGCAGGGTGCCGCGCAGCAGCATGCCGGCCCGCGAAAACTCCCGCGGCAACTTTTCCAGGAGATCGAAGCCAAAGAGCACCTGCCCCGAGGTTTCGAGGGGCACGAGCGTCTTCGCCACCGGCTCTCCGATCACGTGACGGGCCGCGAGCGGGTCACAGAAGAAGTTGAAATCCGCCACCGGGCTCGCGTTGCCTGAGCCGTGCGCCGTGCCGCCGGAGATCACCATGCCGCCGAGAATCTCGACGATCGAGGGATCGCGACGGAACACGCGGAAGAGGTTGGTCAGCGGGCCGAGGGCGAGGATCGTGACTTCGCGGGGATGGGCCCGCAGGCACTCCCAGATCACCTTCTCCGCCACGTGGCCGCCGTGCAGTTGCACGCGCGGCAGGGCGAAGCCGCCGAGGCCGTCGGCGCCGTGCAGGCTGAAGGGTCGCTCGGGCGGGGCCACGTCGTCCGGGGCGATGCCCAGTCGCGGCAGCCGCGGCGGGTCGAGGAACGCCACCAGGGACTGCAGGTTGCTCGTCGCCTGCGCCGCGCCGGCGCTGCCCCCAACCGCCGTGACCGCCAGCACCTCGAGCCGGGGATCGAACAGGGCCAGCATCAACGCCACGGCATCGTCGATTCCCGGGTCACAATCGATGATCACCTTGCGGCGGGCTGTCGGGGGCACGAGCGGATCTCGGGGAAGTCGGTCGTGGTGTAGGCTGACATGGCTCCGGGTCGACGACGGCCCCGGAACGGAAATCGTATCCCAAAATCCCCGCCCGCGGCTGCCGCACGCGGTCCTGCCCCCCCGATCACGTGCCCCGCCCCGACGACACCACGCCGCCGCCGGACGTTGCCACGCTCACGGCGCGGCTGCAGGGCGGCGTCCGCGCCACGGCCGACGACGTCTGCCGCCTGGTGGAGGCCGTGCTCTCCGGCGAGGTCGCGCTCGACCCCTTCGGAGCCTGGCTGCTCGCCCTCGCCGACAGCGGCGAATCGGCGGCCGAGATCGCCGGCGTGGCCACGGCCCTGCGGGGCCGCATGCTTGCCGTGCCCCGTCCGGCGGGCCGCGTGGTGGCCGACACCTGCGGTACAGGCGGCGACGGCTCGGGCTCTTTCAACGTCTCGACCGCCGCGGGCCTCGTGGTGGCCGCCGCCGGCCAGCCGGTCGCCAAGCATGGCAACCGCGCGGTCTCCAGTCGCACCGGGTCGGCCGATGCGCTGGAGCACCTGGGTGTGCGGGTCGATGCCCCGCCTGCGACGAGCGGCCGCTGCCTCGCCGATCTCGGCCTCTGCTTCTGCCTCGCGCCCGTGCACCATCCCGCCATGGCCCGCGTGGGGCCGCTGCGTCGCTCGCTGGGGCGGCCGACCGTGTTCAACCTCGTGGGCCCCTTGTGCAATCCGGCCGGCGCCACCGTGCAGGTGATCGGCGTCGGCAGGCCTGCGGCCCGGGAGCCGATGGCGGAGGCGGCCCGCCGTCTCGGCGCCGCACGGGCGGTGATCGTCTCGGGGCACGTGGGCGACCGCGACGACCGGGCCTTCGACGAGGTGAGCCTCTTCGGCCCCACCGACGTGCTCGACGTCGCGCCGACCGGCATCACCCGCGACCGCTGGACCCCCGAGGACTTCGGCCTCGCGACACACCCACCCGCGACGCTCGACGACCTCGCCGTCTCGGGCCCCGAGGAGAGCGCGGCGGCGATCCGCGGCGTGCTCGGCGGCGAGCGCGGCCCGCGTCGCGACGTGGTGGTGATCAACGCCGCCGCGGTGCTCTGGGCCGCGGGCCGCGCCGCCGACAGGCCCACGGCACGCCGGCTCGCCGAACAGGCGATCGACTCGGGCGCCGCGTCCCGCCTCCTCGACGCCTTCGCCCGCCTGTCCCACGCGGATTGACGCGGCGGTTCATACGACTCATACGGATCACACGTGAGCCTCGGGCATCACTGTGCTGGTACACGCCGAAGGCCGTGAGGCCTCGGGCACCGTGCAGCGGTTCTGTGTCGACGCACGCTCGGGGCTGCCAGTGCCCCGTCGCCGGACGTTCGCTGCGGCCCACCAGGCCTGCGCTCTCTCGATGCTGACTGCGCTTCGGCATCCTGCCTCCGAAAAATCCGACCGGCCGTAAGGCCGCGGGCTCTGGTGCCGCACGCTCGGGGCTGCCAGTGCCCCGTCGCCGGACGTTCGCTGCGGCCCTCCAGGCCTGCGCTCTCTCGATGCTGACTGCGCTTCGGCATCCTGCCTCCGCTGGTCAGCAACGCCGGCTC
>JBJTDZ010000094.1:0-33804 GCA_046092585.1 Pirellulales bacterium
GGCTCCACAGGGCTGGCTCCCGGCGGGTGCGCCGCGGGAGTGACGGGAAATAGAGACGGCCTCGCCCGAAGCGTCAAGACGAGCGGACGGGCGGAGGGCGGGGCGGACATGTCGCCGAATCTAGCAGATGCTCCGCGCATCCTCGGGGCGGCCCGTCCGCTCGTCTTGACGCTTCGGGCGAGGCCGTCTCTATTTCCCGTCACTCCCGCGGCGCACCCGCCGGGAGCCAGCCCTGTGGAGCCCTTGCCGATGCAGCCCGTCGACCGCGCCGAGATCGAGGACAACGACCTCGCCACCGCCACGCTCTCGCTGGTCGATCGACTGAGGCCGCACCTCCGCACGCTGCTCGCCGCAGTCGCCGTCGCGTTCGTCGCCATGGCCGCGTGGACACTCGTGGCGTCGCGGCGCGACGCGGAGCGGTCGGCGGCCTGGGACGCCTGCCTGGCCGCCGTGTCGGCGCGGGATGCCGCCCGACTCGGCGAGGTGGCGGGCCGCTACCCCGGCACGCCGGCGGCCACGTGGTCGCAGGTCCTCCTCGCCGACAACACGCTCGCGGAGGGCAATCGGCTCGTGTTCGCCGACAAGGCCCAGGGCCGCGAGCGGCTCCAGTCTGCCGCCGACCTCTACGCCGGCGTCATGGCCCAGCGGCCCAAGGGGCTCGCCGCCGAGCGGGCCGTGTTCGGGCTGGCCAAGGCCCGCGAGGCCCTGGGCGAACTCGACGCGGCCAGGCAGGGCTACGAGGCCCTGGTGGCCGAGTATCCCGCGAGCCCGCTGGCGTCGCTGGCGGCGTCTCGCGTCAAGGCCCTGGGACGTCCGGCGACGGCGGGGTGGTACGATTGGTTCCAAGCGATCGATGTCACTCCCCCCGCACAGCCCGAGTCCGCCGCCAGTGGAGCCGCCGCCGGAAACTGACGCCGGCGACGACGACCTCTCCGAGCCGCGGCCGGGCGACGAGGTGAGCCTCGTCGTCGTACCCGAGTCGGCCGGCGAGCGGCTCGACGTGTTTCTCGTCGCCGCGTTCCCGGAGCGGAGCCGGTCGTTCCTCGCCCGCGCGATCAACGCCGGAGCGGTGCGGGTCGATGGCGTGTCGGCCCGGTCGTCGCACAAGCTCAAGGCGGGAGCGCTCGTGCGGTTCACGGTGCCGCCGCCGCCCCGCGAGGGCCCCGCCGCCGAGGAGATCCCGCTCGACTTTCTTCACGTCGACGAGTGGATGGCCGTGGTGGACAAGCCCGCGGGAATGGTCGTGCATCCGGCGAAGGGCAACTGGAAGGGCACGCTGGCCGGCGCGCTGAAGTGGCACCTGGAGCGTGGACCCGGCGGCGGGCTCTCGACGGCCGGTGGTCCGACGCGTCCGGGGATCGTGCACCGCCTCGACCGCGACACCAGCGGCGTGATCGTGGTGGCCCGCACCGAGGAGGCCCATCACGCGCTGGCCCGGCAGTTCGAGCGGCGGACCACCGAGAAGACCTACCTGGCGCTGACGCAGGGCGCCCCGCAGTTCGACCGCGACGAGATCGACCTGCCGATCGGCATCCATCCCTACCAGAGGGAGAAGATGGCCGTCCGCCGCGACCATGCCACGAGCCGCGAGGCCGTCACCCGCTACGAGGTGCTGGAGCGGTTTCGGGGCGGAGCGCTCGTCCGCGTGACCCCGAAGACGGGCCGCACCCACCAGATCCGCGTGCACCTCGCGGCGATCGGCTGCCCCGTGCTCTGCGACGGCCTCTACAGCGGCCGCTCCGTGATCGAGCCGACCTTCCTGCGGCTGCCCGCCGGGCCGCCGCTGCTGCGGCGGCAGGCCCTGCACGCCGCCAGCATCGCGATCGATCACCCCGCCTCGGGGTCGCGGGTCACGTTCGCGGCGCCGCTGCCGGCCGACATCGAGGCGATGCTCTCCGCGTTTCGTGCGGCAGCGGGCTGATCCCCGGTGGAGGCCGCCGTCTCGTCCGAGAGCAGCAGGGCCCGCGGCAGCGTGGAGTCGAGCACGCGGGCCAGCGCCACGACGAACCCGTCGGCGCCATCGCGAAAGCCCCCCTGCCACAGGTAGCACTTCACGAACGCCCCGACCGCCCGCACCGGGAGCAGCAGCGCCGAGGGCCGCTGCGCCTTGCGGCGCATGATCGCCGCCTTGAGGGGGGCGTAGCGGAGCGACCGCGCGATCACGTCGGCGCAGGCGGTGTAGCTGTGGTGCAGGATCGACCCGGGCAGGATCCGGGGGCGGCGTGCCGCCACCACCACCTCGTGTACGGGGAGCGGCTTGAAGCCGGCGGTGCGCCGGTTGAAGAGCCTGAGCACCACGTCGTTGCCCCACGGGCCGTGCCGCACCTCGCGGCCGCCGATGAAGGTGCGCCGTCGCAGGCCGAAGCAGGCGTCGGGGTCGGAGAGGTCGAGGGTCTCGAGCGACCGCTGCGCCTCGTCGTCGAGTTCCTCGTCGGCGTCGAGGGACAGGATCCAGTCGTGCGTCGCCAGTTCCACCGCCCGGCACTTCTGCGGACCGTAGCCGAGGAAGGCCTGGTGTTCCACGCGGGCCCCGGCCCGTCGCGCGATCGCCACGGTGTCGTCGGTCGACCCGGAGTCGAGCACGAGCCGTTCGCCGCACCGCGACACGGAGGCGAGCGTGGTCGCGATGTGGGCCGCCGCGTCCTGCGCGATCACCACGGCCGAGATGGGCAGGCTGCCGGCGGCCTGGTGATCTGTCATCGGGCGTCGTCCGGCACGAGCCGTGTGGCCGGGGCGTCGGGCGCGTCGGCGGGCCGCACGGGAAACTCGAGCACGAACGTGCTCCCCTCGCCGACCGTGCTCGAGGCGTGGATGTCGCCGCCGTGCTCGCGGAGGATCTTGCGGCTCACGGTGAGCCCGAGCCCCGTGCCCCGTGATCCCTTCGTCGACACGAACAGCGTGAAGATGTCGGCGAGGGTCTCGGCCGCCATGCCCGCCCCGTTGTCGGCCACCGTGACCCGGGCGACGCCGGCCTCCTCGTCGATGCCGGCGGTGATCGTAACCGCCGCGTCGGGGCGGCCCTCCACGGCGTCGAGCGCGTTGGTGACCACGTTGAGCACGGCCCGCGAGATGCCGGCCGGGTCGAAGAGCAGCCGCGGCAGGCCCGTCGGGGCCTTCCAGTGGATCGTCGCCCCCGCCTCGGCCGCCCGCTGCTGCACCGTCTCGACGATGTCGTCGACGAGGGCGGCGAGATCGCTCGGCACGAGTTCGGGCTCCCGCTCCTTGCTGAAGGAGAGCATGTCCATCACGAGCGACGAGATCTTGTCCTGGTTGCGGCGGACGATGTCCCAGCCCTTGCGGAGCACCTCGAGGTTTTCGTCCTCGAGCCCCATCTCCACCAGGTAGCTGCCGCCGCGGATGCCCTGGAGGATGTTCTTGATGTGGTGCGAGAGCGTGGCGATCGTCTGCCCCACACCGGCGAGCCGCTCCGCCTGCACCATCGCGGAGTAGTAGGTGGTGTCCTCCACGGCGAGGGCGGCCTGGTGGCCGATCGCGATCATCAGCTTGAGGTGGTCGTCGTTGAAGCGGCGCTGCCCCTGGTCGACCGCCTGGATCAGGGGCGTGGTGGTGTCGACGTAGATCACGCCCACGGTGCCGTAGCGGCCCTGCATCGGCACGCAGATCGCCTCGCGGACGCCCGTTCGCACCACGCTGTTGCCGGAGGCGAAGCGGTCGTCTTCCTGCGCGTCGCTGGTGAGCACGCCCTCGCGGTTGTCGAGCACGTAGTCGAGGATCGTGCGGCTGATCACCATCGAGGCCGTGTCGCCGGCCTTGCGGTCGCGGCGGGCCTTGGTCCGCAGGTCGCCCCCCTCGGGGTCGATGAGCATGATGCAGCCGCGGTCCGCCTCCACCCACTCGAACACCAGCTGGAGGATGCGGCCGAGCAGTTCGTCGATGTCGAGGGTGTGGCTCACCGCCAGCGACGTGCGGTACATCACCTGGAGGTTGCTGCGGGCCCGGGCGAGCCAGCGGTTCTGCGATTCCTCCGGTGCCGCCAGCACGATCGAGTCGTCGTCGCGCATCGACCGCACGATCCGCGACGAGTCGGCGACGCTGGAGGGAGGCACGATGTCGACCGAGGCGAACGCGGCGGGATCCTCGCCGTCCTTGGCATAGACGAGCACCGTGCGGCCGATCCGGATCCGGTCTCCGCTGGAAAGCGGGGCTCGCTCCACCCGGGCGTCGTTGAGGAACGTGCCGTTGGAGCTTTTCAGGTCGCCGACCACGTAGCCGTCGCCCACCCGGCGGATCTCGGCATGGCGGCGGGAGGCCTCGTTGTCCTCCAGCTGGATGAGGTTGCCCGCCTCGCGGCCGATGCTGACGGCGCCCGACTGGGCGGCCAGGTCGTAGCGGGCGCCGCGGTTGCGGCCCTGGATGACGAAGAGCGACGGCACGGTGACGGACCGGGGACCTCGGGAACGGCGTCGCGAGGCGGCCGATCCGCCGCGACGGCCGGATTCTCGCACGCCGCGACCACCCGGGGAAGCAGCCCTCCGCCTGCGGCGGCCGTGGAATAAAATGCGGCGGAGGCCGGTGTCGGCCACGACGCCCCCAGGGGATATTCCACGCATGACCGCGACGCACCGAGGCTTCTCCATTCTCCGTTGCCCGGCCGCCGTCGTGGGACTGGCGCTCGCGGCCATCTGGGCCGGTGGCCTCCCCGCCGAGCAGCCGCCGGTCATCGCGCCGACCACCGCCGAGGAGACGGCGCTTCGGGATCGGCTTCGCGAGTCGGTCGACTGGCTCGCGGCGCCCGAGCGGGAGGGTCGCGGCCCGGGCACGGCGGGAATCGAACAGGCGGCGGCGTGGATCGCCGAGCGGTTGGCCCGGATCGGCGGCCTCGAGACGAGGGTGGTCGGCGAGGGGCCGTTTCAGCCGTTCAGCATGACGCTCGAGGCCACCCTCGGTCCGGCCGATCGCAACACGGCCGAACTCGTCGGCCCGCCCGGCCCCGACGGCGCGGCTCGCGTCGTGCCCCTCGAACTCGGCAGGGATTTCACGCCCGTGGCCGCCGGCGGCAGCGGCGAGTTCGACCTGCCCGTCGTGTTCGCCGGCTACGGCATCTCCGCGCCGGCGGAGAAGTACGACGACTATTCGCCGGCCGGGCCGGCGGTGAAGGGCGCCGCGGTGGTGGTGCTGCGTCAGGAACCGCAGAAGGACGACCCCCACAGCGTGTTCGACGGCAACCAGGCGTCGCAGCACGCGGCCCTGGCCCGCAAGGTGGCCAATGCCTCGGAGCACGAGGCGGGGGCGGTCGTCTTCTGCAACGACACGGACGCCGACGGCGACGCGCTGATGGGCTTCACCCGCGCCGGCGAGGGCTCGACGGCGCGAACGATGCCCGTGCTGCACGTGCGTCGGTCGGCCGTGGACGAGGTCGTGCGGCAGTCGCTCGGCCGCCCGCTCGCGGAGATCCAGAAGGGGATCGACGAGACGCTCACGCCCGCGTCGGCGGCGCTCGCTGGCTGGCGGCTGCGGGGCCGGGTCGCGATCGACCGCACGGAGACCACCACGAAGAACATCCTCGCCTTCCTGCCCGGCGCCGGCCGCGCCGCCTCCGGAGACAGCGCCGCGATCGATCCCCGCGAGACCGTGATCCTCGGGGCCCACTACGATCACCTCGGCTACGGGGGCGCCTCCTCGGCCGCACCGGGCGAGCGGGCGGTGCACCACGGTGCCGACGACAACGCCAGCGGCACCGCCATGCTTCTCGAGGTGGCACGGCGGCTCGCGGCGGCTGGACCGCTGCCCCGGAGCGTGCTCTTCGTGGCCTTCTCAGGCGAGGAACGCGGGTTGCTCGGCAGCGGCCACTACACCGCCAACGCGGCGGTGCCGCTCGCCGACACCGTGGCGATGGTGAACCTCGACATGGTGGGGCGACTGCAGGACAACAAGGTGATCGTGCACGGCACCGGCACGGGCTCGGGGCTCGAGACGCTCGTCGACCGGCTGGTGGAGGAGCACGGCCTCGAGGTCGCCAAGGAGCCGGGGGGCTTCGGCCCGAGCGACCACGCGAGCTTCTACGCGAAGCAGGTGCCGGTGCTCCACGTGTTTACCGGCTCGCACGCCGACTACCACCGGCCGACCGACACCGCCGACAAGCTCGACCTCGACGGCATGACGCGGCTGACCGGCCTCGTGGCCGACCTCGTGACCGACCTCGCCACGCGGGCGGAACGGCCCGCGTACATCGAGGTGGCCGCCCCGGCCTTCGCCCGCGGGGGCGACCGGCCCTACTTCGGCAGCGTTCCCGACTTCGGCAAGCCCGGAAAGGGCTACGCGATCTCCGGCGTCTCCAAGGATTCGCCGGCCGCGAAGGGGGGTCTGCAGGGGGGCGACCGGATCGTGAGGCTCGGCGAGAGCGCGATCGCCACGCTGGAGGACTTCGACAGCGCCCTGCGGAAGCACAAGGGGGGCGACACGGTGCCGGTGGTCGTCGACCGCGGCGGCGCCGAGGTGCGGCTCGAGGTCACGCTCGGCCCGCCCAAGTAACCGACGGGCTCGTGCGGCCGGGGCTGCAACGAGCAGGCTCGCCGGTTGTTTGGCGGTCGTACCGCTTACGCGGTTACGCTTCCTGCATCTGGAGGCTCGCCGGTTGTTTGGGGGTCGTGCCGCTTACGCGGTTACGCTTCCCGCATCTGGAAGCCCAATCGCGTAAGCGATGGGGATCGTGGGCGATTTTTCCCGGGGAAAGTTGCCCTTGAGCCCGGGGCGGCGGGTCGCCATCATCCGGCCCGCGTCGGATCCCGGCGGCGGCCACGGAAGGCCGTGCGGCGGGCCCGATCCCCACACGTTTCGCCAGCTAAGGAGAGCTTCCGTGAACAGGCATCCGGCAATCTTCGCACTCGCGGCCCTTCTCGCGTTCGGCGCCGCAGCCGCCCGCGGCCAGGCCCCGGCTCCCGCCCAGCCCGCGCCCGCTGCGGCCGCCGCTCCCCGGGCCGGCGCGCCGGCCAGCCACGCGGCCGTGATCGACGTCGGCTACATCTTCAAGAACCATGCGCGGTTCAAGACCGCGATGGACAAGATGAAGGACGAGGTTCTGCAGGCGGAGAACGCCCTCAAGGCCGAGCGGGACCGGATCAACGGCCTGATGGAGCAGCTCAAGGGCTTCAATGTCGGCACGCCCGAGTACAAGAAGCTCGAGGCGGAGGTCGCCAAGGCCCAGGGTGATTTCAGCGTCAACGCCCAGCTGCAGAAGAAGGACTTCATGGACCGCGAGGCCAAGGTCTACCTCCAGGTCTATGCCGAGATCGAGCGGGCGGTCGGGCAGTTCGCCCGCGACAACGGCATCGCCGTCGTGCACCGCTTCGACGGCGATCCCGTCGATGCCAGCGACCGCAACCGGATCCTCGGCAGCATCACCAAGCCGATCGTCTACTACGATCCCCAGATCGACATCACGCCCGACATCCTGCGGATGCTCAACGGTGCCGCGGTGGCCACGGCGCCGGGGCAGCCCAAGCCGGTTCGCTGAGCGTTGGTCGACGAACTCGGGTCGGGGAGGGCCGGCGTGGGCGGCCCTCCCCGGCTTCCTTTCCTCCTGACGGGGTTTTGATGCGCACCCAGCAGACGATCCGTCGCCCTGCCGCCGTCGCCGGCGTCGGGTACTGGAGCGGCCGTCCGGTGCGGGTCGAGTTTCTGCCGGCGTCGGCAGGGTCCGGAATCGTCTTCGTGCGGGCCGATGGCGCGGTGCCGGTGCGAATTCCCGCCGCGGTGGAGCATCGTGTCGAGGCGACGGCCCGAACGAATCTCGCGGTCGCCGGGGTTCGGCTGCAGATGGTGGAGCACGCCCTGAGCGCGCTGGCCGGCCTCGGGATCGACTGCTGCGTGGTGCGGGTCGACGCCGAGGAGATGCCCGGGCTCGACGGCTCCTCGCTGCCTTTCGTGGAGGCGCTGGTCGACGCGGGCGTGGAGCGGCTGGGTGCCCCCGCCGATCCGCTGGTGGTGGCCGGAACCTGCCGGGTGGGCGACGATTCCTCGTGGGTCGAGGCGTCGGCGCCGCGGTTTCCCGGCCTCTCGATCGACTACGAACTCGACTACGGGCCGGGGCCGATCGGCCGCCAGACCCTCTCGATCAGGGTCACGCCCGAGTCGTACCGCGACGAGCTGGCGGCGGCGCGAACCTTCATCTCCCTGGAGGAGGCCGGCCGGCTGCGGGCCGACGGGCTCGCGCTCGGCGTGGGGCTCAGGGATCTCGTCGTGTTCGACGATCGCGGGCCGGTCGACAACGTGCTTCGCTGGCCCGACGAATGCGTGCGGCACAAGGTGCTCGATCTCGTGGGCGACCTGGCCCTCGTGGGTCGGCCGCTGCATGCCCACGTGCGGGCCTGTCGCAGCGGCCATCGGCTCAACGGGGCGCTGGCGTCGCTGCTCGTTGCGGGCGAGGGGAGGCGGGCCTCGGCCTGACGAGCGATGGGCGACGAGCACTCGGTGCACGACGACGGAGCGGTGGCGGGGTCGGTCGGCCTGCCGCCGCAGATCCATCCCACCGCCATCGTCGAGCCCGGCGCCGAACTCGCCACCGACGTGCGGATCGGCCCCTACTGCGTGGTCTCGGGCGGAACGGTGATCGGCCGGGGCACGGTGCTCGCCAACAACGTCACCACCTCGGGCAGCGTGCGGATCGGCGAGCGGAACCGGATCTTCGCCAACTGCGTGATCGGCGGCGAGCCGCAGGACGTGAGCTACCGCGGCACCGACACCCGCGTCGAGATCGGCGACGACAACGTGATCCGCGAGGGCGTCACGATCAATCGGGGCAGCGAGAAGGAGGAGGGCGTCACGGTCGTCGGCAACGCGACCTTCCTGATGGCCGCCTGCCACGTCGCCCACGACTGCCGGGTCGGCGACCACGTGATCATCGCCAACGGCACGCTGCTCGGCGGGCACGTGCGGGTGCACTCGCGGGCCTCGCTCTCGGGTGTCGTGGCGGTGCACCACTGGGCGACGATCGGCGGCTGGTCGTTCGTGGCGGGGCTCTCGCGGGTGCTCCACGACGTGCCTCCCTTCACGCTCTGCGAGGGCTCCCCCGCGCGGCCGCGGTGCATCAACGTGGTGGCGCTGAAGCGGGGCGGCTTCCCGCAGGCCGAGATCGACGCGATCACGGAGGCTTACCGGCTGCTCTACCGGGCGAAGGTGGGCGTGGATCCGGCGCGGGAGATCCTGCGATCGCAGGGCATGCTCGCCCCGCAGGTGGTGGAACTTCTCGATTTTCTGGATCGGCAACAGCAGGGGCGGCACGGCCGTGCCCGGGAGCGGAGGAAGGCGGCATGACGAAGGCGCGAGTGGCGGTGGTGGGCTGCGGGCACCTGGGCGCGATCCACGCGCGGCTGCTGGCCGGTCGCGACGACGCCGAACTGGTGGCGGTGGTCGACCCCGTCGCCGAGTCGCGGGAGCGGGTTGCCGCGGCTCACGGCTGCCGGTCGTTCGCCGAGCCCCGCGACCTCGTCGGCCAGGTCGATGCCGCGGTGATCGCCGCCCCCACGGGTCTGCATGCGGCCGTCGCGCTGCCGCTCCTGGAGGCCGGGGTCGACCTGCTCGTGGAGAAGCCGCTGGCGGCCACGGTCGAGGACGCCCGCGCCATCTCGATCGCCGCCCGTCGCCATGGCCGCACCGTGGCGGTCGGGCACGTGGAGCGGTTCAATCCCGCGTGGGAGGCCGCCGTCGATCGTGCCGGTCAGCCCATGTTCGTCGAGGCGCAGCGAACGGCTCCCTTCACGTTCCGCTCCATCGACGTGGGCGTGGTGCACGACCTCATGATCCACGACATCGACCTCGTGCTCGCGTTCGAGCCCGGGCGGCTGGAGCGGGTCGAGGCCCAGGGCATCCTGGCCACGGGCGGCTTCGAGGACGCCGTACGGGCCCGGCTCGTGTTCTCGTCGGGGCTCATCGCCGACCTCACCGCCTCTCGGATCAGCCCCGAGCCACGGCGGACGATCTCGCTCTGGTCGGCCGAGGCGCTGGTGGCCGTCGACCTGACGGCCAAGACCGTGCGTACGCTCACGCCATCGGCGGAGGTGCAGTCGGGCACATTCGCCGCCGCCGCGGTGCCGCCCGCCGAGCGGAACGCCGCCAAGGATCGCTTCTTCACCGACATCCTGCCCCTCGAGCAGGTCACCGTGGCCGACGCCAACGCGATCGCCCGCGAGCACGACGATTTTCTCGCCGCTGTCCGCGATCGTCGCACCCCGCGGGTTTCCGCGTCCGCGGGCGCCGCCGCGGTCGAGATCGCGGCCCGCGTGCTCGACGCACTGGAAGTCACGCGGTTTGGCCGGCGTGGGGTCGCAGCGGCCACGATTCCGCTCGTGCCGCATCGCAAGACGGGCTGACCTGCGCGACTGCGCCCGGTCTCTCGCCCCACGGGCTCGCGGGTGCATCGCCCGGCGACCCCTGCCGATACCAAACACGCATGTCCGTGATCGATGAATCCCCGGCTCGGGGGCGGCAAAAGTCTCGTCGCCGGGGCGAGGATACGCCCAAGGCTCCTCGAGCGTTCGCCGACCCCCTCGCCTACCCTGTCAGGTTTGCGATCTGGTGTGAGGCACCGCCCATGGTTCGCATGGCACTCGCCGTCTGTTTCGTCGGAGTCTCCGTCGCGTCGGCGACGCCGCCGGCGAGCCCTGTCATGTTCGATGGCCTGGGGCTCGCCGGGTTCGAAGGCAGCGGATCGATCGCGGCGGAACTGGAGCGGATCGAGGCGACGGCGGAGCGGGAGCGGCTCGGCCGCATGCCGGCGCTCGCGGTGGCGATGCCCCGGCCCGCAGATCCCGCCGCCCCGCCGGTGCCGCTGACGGCCGAGCTGCGTCACCGCTTCGATCGGTTCGACGTGGCCGCCGGCCTGCTTGCCGATTCGGCGGTCGTGGCCGAGGGTCCGGCGCGTTGGGTGGGCCGCGTGGGCGTGTCGAACGACCGGGCGAATGGCCGGGAGTCGCTCGAACTGCGGACGACGATCGGCAACAACGCGGAGTGGGGGCTCGTGGGCGTGGAGGTGGGGCCGCGGGTGGAACGCCGGCTCGGCAAGGGCACCACCATCTTCATGGACGGCAAGGCCGAGGCGCAGGTGATGCGGTCGGCGGAGACCGGCTGGTGGTCGTTTCCCGGTACCGCGACCGAGGGCGGCATGGTGGGCGTGACGGCCCGGACCGGCCTCGCCCGCTGAGGAGTCGGGGGCAGAAGCGTCGGGCGTGGTCCCCATCGCTTACGCGATTGGGCTTCCAGATGCAGGAAGCGTGACCGCGTGAGCGGTACGACGGCGTGATGTCGGGCGTGGTCCCCATCGCTTACGCGATTGGGCTTCCGGATGCAGGAAGCGTGACCGCGTGAGCGGTACGACGGCAGTGGCGTCGAGGCGACCCCGCATTCAAGCCTGGAGCTCACGTGCGATCCGGGTCAGGCGAGGTCGCGGTCCTGGAAGAGGAGCAGGGCCACGAGGATCGCGAGGGTGGAGTAGAGCGCCGCGTAGGCCGCCGCCCACGCCAGGTAGACCCAGGGCACGGGCGTGCCGCCCACCACTGCCGCCTCGATCGTGAAGTGGTCGAGCACCGGCAGGAGCGTCGCCAGGAGCTTGCCCACGAACCTTACGATTGCGAACTTGCCCACGCTCGACTGCACGATCAGCGGCACGAGGTGGCCCAGCGCGTAGACCGTGAAGCAGATCACGAGGTTGGGCACCATGCCCAGCCGCGTCGACACGGCCAGGCTCACCGCCGCCATCAGGATCGTCTCCAGCAGCGAGAGCACGAGGCCGGGCACCACCGAGATCATCTCGTCGGCGCACTCGCTCCAAAGAGGGTTGGTCTTGGCCGATTCCCGGGCGTCGTACACCACCTTCAGGCTCGTCGTGGCCAGGAGCACCCCGCCGAGGATCAGGAACACGAGCGTGGCCACGAGCACGAGGCCGGCGAACTTGCCGAGCACGAACTGCCGGCGGTTGAGCGGCTTGGAGAGCACGGTGAGCGCCGTGCGGCCATCGATCTCGTCGGCCACCGCGACGCTCGCCGTCCAGACCACGACGAGCAGCGACAGCACCTTGATCAGCGTGAGGCCGCTGTCCTTGAGCATCTTCACGTCTTCGCCGAACGTGTTGTAGGGGATCACGATGAAGGCAAAGAGGAGCACGATGCCGGCCGCGATCGCCACGGCGAACACCGGCTGGCCGATCGCCTCCTTCGTGGTGGCCGAGGCGATCGCCGCCATCCGCGGGGCCGCGATGCGGAAGACCGCGTAGGCGGCCAGCAGGCAGGCGAGCACGAGGAAGGTCCACGGGAGGATGGCGGCCTGCGGGTTTTCGGGAACCAGCGTCCAGCCGACCGTGAGCGTCACCGGCTCCGCACCCTCGTTGGTGGCCTCGAGCCCGGCCCGTCGGCCGAGGAAGGGATTGGTGGCCCCTTCGCTTCTCGTCCAGGTCCACGGCGTCGCCGCGGCCAGCGGCACCTCCGCCTCCTTCACCAGCGCGAAGCCCTCCACCGGCTGCTGCGTGCGAACGGTGAGCGGACCGTCGCTCTGGAGCCGAAGGGTGGCGAGTTCCTGCGGGCGGAAGTCGAGCGGCATCGCCTGGGACCGCGCCCCGGCGGGCACCATGACGGTGGCCTGGAAATCGTTCGCCGACGTCATGCGCACCAGCGAGCGAACCACCTGCTCGATCGGCATGCCGCCCCCCTCGGTGCGGACGAGGAGCAGGGGCGTGAAGGCCGCGGACACGGCCGCGTAGGTGAGGAGCAGCCAGGCCAGGGGGCCGAGGAAGCCGTCGCCGAGGCTGGCCCGCAGTTCGGCGGCGGCCCGCGGTGCCACCGCCCGCAGCAGGCCGTGCACCGCGAGTGCCGCGAGCACCGCCGCCGCGGCTCCGACGCCCACCATCCAGATGGGCGGCAGCGGGATCATCCAGCGGCTGGAGTCGGCGAGCAGCGGGGTCATGGGCAAAACCTTGGGTCCCGATGGCCGGGTGGCGGTGGCCTGAAATCGCGCATCGGGATTATGGCCTGCCCGGCGACGCCGCGGAAGCAGCGTCTCGCAGTCAGCCCTCCGCCTCGGGGCCGGCGATGACGCTGGCGGCCGGCCCGTCGAGCGGCCAGGCATCGAGCACCCGGCGCACGTCGTCGAGCGAGAGGGCCTCGACGCGGTGGAGCAGCTCGGCCACGGGACGGTGGATGCCCGAGTGCGACCAGTCGAGCCCGATCTCGAACAGCCTCCGCCGGGGCTTTTCGCCGGCGAGCACCACGCGGCTGGCGAGTTTGTTGCGGGCCCGCTCGAACTCGGCCGGCTTGATGCCGCCGGCCGCCTCGCGATAGATGTCGAGGATCCGCTCGAGGAGCGGATCGACGTCGGCCGCATCGCAGGAGAGCTGGGTCACGAAGAGGCCCGCGTCGAGATAGTCCTGATGCAGGCAGGCCGCCTGCTCGGCCTCGCCCGAATCCACGAGGGCCCAGTAGAGGCGGCTGCCGGAGGAGTCGCCGAGCAGGATCGCCAGCAGCCGCGCCGCCTCGCGGTCGGGATGGTGCTCGTCGGGACCCGCCACCATCCGCACGGCGTAGTCGAGCGCGGCGGTCGGTCGCACGATCCGCTCGGTCGCCGCCGTCGCCGGGCGGCGGGGCGGGGCGGGCACGATCCGCGCGGCCGTCGGCACCGGCTCCCAGTCGCCGCAGAGCCGCCTGGCAGATTCGACGAGCGCGGGAAAATCGACGGCACCGCTGGCCGCCAGCACGATCGAGCCGGGGGCATAGCGGTGGCGGTGGTAGTCGCGCATCGCCTCCACGGGCAGGGCCCGGATCGAGTCGGTGGTGCCGAGCACGCTGCGGGCGAGCGGGTGGCTGCCGAAGAAGGCGGCACGGCAGCGGTCGTCGGCACCGAAGGGAGGCTGGTCGTCGTACATCCGGATCTCTTCCAGGATGACGAGCTTCTCCGTGTCGAAGTCGGATTCGCGGAGTGCCGGCCGCATCATCCTGGCGAGCAGGTCGAAGGCCTCGTGCTGCTGGTCGGGCAGCACGGTGGCGTAGTAGACGGTGTCTTCCTCGCTCGTGAAGGCGTTGATGCTCGCCCCCATGCGGTCGAAGCGGCGGTTGATCTCGTCGCCGGAAATCTCCGGCGTGCCCTTGAAGATCATGTGTTCGAGGAAGTGGCTCACGCCCCAGACGGCGTCCGACTCGTCGCGGGAGCCTGTCTTCACGAAGAAGCCGAGGCTGGTCGACACCGCCGTGGCGGACGTCTCCGCGATCACGTCGAGCCCGTTGGGGAGCCGCTCATGCAGAAAGGGCACGGGGCACCTCCAGGGGTTCGCGGCCGAGCGACACCACGGAGAGGTCCCGGGGGGGCTGCGCGGCCAGCCAGCCTTCCACCGCGCCGACGGAGAGGCTGTCGTAGCGGGCCAGTTCGTCGGCCAGCGTGCGGATGCTTCCGAGGTGATACCACTGCCGTGCCAGCGCACCGGCCCGCGCGGCGCTCGATTCCTGCTGCATCACCAGGCCGCTCTTGGCGCGGGCCTTCACGCGGTCGATCTCCTCGGCGGTGATCGTGCCGGGAAGCCTGTCGATCTCGGCGAGCATCACGTCGAGCGTCTGCTGGGCCCGCTCGGCCGACGTGCCGGAGTAGCAGACGGCGTTCGCGAAGTCGCGCTGCGTTTGATACCCGGCCGACACGCTGTAGCAGAGGCCGCGCCGCTCCCGTACCTCCGTGAAGAGTCGCGAGCTCATGCCGCCGCCGAGGATCGCCAGCGCCGCGGTGGCCTCGTGGGAGGCATCGTCGCGGTAGGGGGGCACCGACCAGGCCACGGCGACATGGGTCTGCTGCGAGTCGTGGGGCACGTGGGCCGTGGCGGGGCCCCGCGGACCCCGCGTCACCGGCGGCGGGTCGCCCGGCGGCCAGTCACCGAAGAGCCCGCGGATCCGCGTCACGAAATCGTCCCAGTCGATGCGGCCGGCGATGGCGATGATCATGCCACGCGGCTGCACGTGCCGTGCCACGAAGGCCCGCACGTCGTCGATGCCGGACGCGGCCACGTCGGCCGAGATGCCCTCCGAGGGCATGCCCCAGGGCGCGGGGCAGTGGATCCGCCGCAGCGTGGAGATCGCGCGGTGCGCGGGATCGTCCTCGATGCCGGCGAGGTTCTGGAGCATCATCTGCCGGGCCGCCTCGAACTCGGCCTCGGGGAGCCGCGGGCGGCGAACGATGTCGGCGTAGATGGGGAGCACGCCGGGCAGCTGCCGGGCGACCATCGCGCCGGAGAAGCTCATGTGGGTGCTCGACACCCCCTGCGACCAGAGCACGCCCGCCGACTCGAGGTCGTCGACGATTCGCCGGCTGTCGCGGTCGCCGGCGCCGCGGAGGCTCATCTCGCCGGCGAGCGTGGCGAGGCCGCAGCGGCCGGCCGGGTCGTGCACCGCGCCGGCAGGACAGTGGAAGGCGACGGCGACCGATTCGAGGTCGGGAAGCAGCTCGCCGACGAGCGTGATCCCGTTGTCGAGGGTCGTCGAGTGGAGCGTCTGCTTCACGCCGTTTGCCTTGGCCGTGTCCGATCGCACCGCGGGGCCGGAGCCGACGCGGCCCCGGGGTCGCGGACGGGGGCGGGGTCGCGTGTCAGGCGACCGAGCCGGCGACGGCGACTTCGTCCGCCACTTTGTACACGGTTCGCGTCCGCCTGAAACCCAGCCGCTGGTAGAGCCGCACGGCCCGCTGGTTGTCGGCGGTCACCTCGAGCGTGACGCGGCCGATTCCATGCATCCGGAAGCCGGCGAGCGACCGCTCGATCAGGCAGGTGCCCAGGCCCAGCCCGCGGTGGCCGGGCACGATCCCGATGTTCTGGATCATCCCCACGCCGCCGCGTTCGACGATCCCCTGGATCGTGCCGCACCACTGGAGCGATTCGGGAGTGGAACCGTGGGCGATCAGCCACGTCGTGTTGGGAAGGAAGCCCGACTTGTTGCGGATCTCCCGCATCAGCCGCTGGCAGCCCTCGAGTTCGCCGAGGCAGGGAAACACGACCGCGTCGATCTCGTCGCGGAACGAGCGAAACTTCGTGCGGGCGTGGATGTCGACCACGGCCTCGTTCCACGGCACGAAGCGGTAGCCGGGGGGCAGCGCGGCCGCGAGCCGCGGCGTCGCCAGATCGACCTCCATCCGATACCGCTTGAAGTAGGTCGAATCCATGGCCTGACATCCACGGGCGGCGGAGGGCGGGATGCTTTCCCGGCCGTCATTCGACCTTAAGTGTGCCATGCGGATTGGTCAACGCGCCGGTGGGATCGCACCGCGAGGCAGCCACAAAACCACCCTCCCCACAGCCTTCCACGGCCGCCGGGTATGCTTGGGAGGTTCTCAATCATGACGGTCGACCCTTCCATCCCGCGACGGTCGGTACGGAGGCGGGCCGCGCCTCTGGCGTGGCTCGCCGGGCTGGTCGTCATCGCGGGTTGTGCCGACGGTGCTGGAAAGTCCGGGCGTGCCGAGGGCGGGGCCGGTCGCCTGCGCGTGCTCGCCACCACCACGGTGGTCGCCGACCTCGTGCGGCAGGTGGGGGGCGGGCGCATCGACGTCGACTGCCTGATGGCGGCCGGGATTGATCCGCATTCCTACAAGCCCACGCCTCTCGACGCCGATCGACTCGCGAGCGCGGGGCTGGTCGTGGCCTCCGGGCTGGATCTCGAGGGCCGGCTCGCGGCCCTGCTCGAGCGGCTTGGCCGCACCAAACCGGTGGTGGCCGTGGGCGACATGCTGCCGGCTGACCGGCTGATTCCCGTGGGGGGCGGTCAGGTCGACCCGCACGTCTGGTTCGACCCGCTCCTCTGGTCGCAGGCGGCGCCGGGCGTGGCGGCCGCTCTCGCCACGGCCGATCCCGCCGGGGCCGACGAGTATCGCGAGCGGGCCGCCACGTATGCCGCCCGGCTCGGTGAGGTCGATGCGGCACTGCGGGCCCGGGTCGAAACGATCCCCGCCGCACGTCGCGTGCTCGTCACCGCCCACGACGCCTTCCGGTATTTCGGCCGGGCCTACGGGATCGAGGTGGTGGGCGTGCAGGGCACGAGCACCGAGAGCGAAGCCGGACTCGGCGACATCAACCGGCTCGTCGATCTCGTGGTCACCAGGCGCATTCCGGCCGTGTTCGTGGAGACGAGCGTTTCCGATCGCGACGTCGCGGCGCTTCGCGAGGGCGCGCGGGCCCGCGGGCACGAGGTGGCCGTCGGCGGCCGGCTCTTCTCCGACTCGCTCGGTGGTCCTGGCAGCGGCGGCGAGACCCTCGAAGAGGCCCTCGCAGCCAACGTCGACGCCATCGTGACGGGGCTCGTCGCGGGAGCGACGCCATGAATGGCAGCGATGCGACCGGAGCCCGCGGCGCGGCCGGCCCCGCGCCGCTCGTCGAGTTTCACGATGTAACGGTGGCCTACGGACGTCGGCCGGTGCTCTGGCACGTCGACCTGGAGATCGACGCGGCCTGCCTGTTCGGGATCATCGGCCCCAACGGAGCCGGGAAGAGCACGCTGCTCAAGGCGGCGCTCGGCCTCGTGCCGATGCTCGGTGGCGACGTGAAGTTTTTCGGACAGCCACTCCGCGAGGTACGGTCGCGAGTGGGCTACGTGCCCCAGCGGGAGACCGTCGACTGGGATTTCCCGGTCAACGTGATGGATGTCGTGCTGATGGGCACCTACGGCCGCCTCGGCTGGTTTCGCCGCCCCGGCCCGCGGGAGCGCACGCTCGCCCGCGAGAGCCTCGACCGCGTCGGCCTTGCCGACCTGGCCGGCCGGCAGATCGGCCGGCTCTCGGGCGGCCAGCAGCAGCGGGTGTTTCTCGCGCGGGCGTTGGCGCAGCAGGCCGACGTCTATTTCCTCGACGAGCCGATGGCAGGCGTGGACGTGCGGTCGCAGGAACGGATTTTCCGCGTGCTCGCCGAACTGCGGGCCGAGGGGCGGCTCGTGGTGGTGGTGCACCACGACCTGCGGACCGCCGCCGAGTGGTTCGACCGCGTGGCGCTCGTCGACATGCGGCTGGTGGCGGCCGGGCCGACGGCCGCGGTGCTCACCCCGGAAAACATCCACCGCACCTACTCCGGCCACATCGAGGTGCTCGAGGAGCTCGGCCGCGCCGTGGCCACGCGGGGGCGGACGCCGTGATGCTCGCCGGCCTTGCCCACAACACGCTCGTGGTGGCGATCGGCGTGGCGGCGGTCGGCTTCGCAGCCGGGGTGGTCGGGAGCTTGTGCGTGCTGCGGAAGCGGTCGCTCGTGGGCGATGCGGCCGCCCATGCCACGCTCGTGGGCGTGGCCGGGGCCTTCATGGCCACGGGCCGGCGCGACCTCGCCGTGCTGCTGCCGGGTGCCTTTCTCGCGGCGGTCGCGGGGCTCGCCACGCTGCTCGTCGTGCGCCGGTTCACCCGCACCCGCGACGACGCCGCCACGGCCCTCGTCATCGGCGTGTCGTTCGGGCTCGGCATCGTGCTCGTGTCGGGCCTCCCCGCCTGGGGCTTTGCCGACAGCGCCGGCCTGGAGCAGTTTCTGCTCGGCCACACTGCGGCCCTCACGTCGGCCGATGCCACGCTGCTGGCCGGCGTGGCGTTCGTCGCGACGCTCGTCGTGGCGATGCTGCTGAAGGAGGCCGCGCTCGTCGCCTTCGACGCCGCGTTCGCCGCGGCCACGGGCTGGCCGGTCACGGCCATCGACGCGGTGATCGTCGGGCTCGTGGCCCTGATGGTGGTGGCCGGGCTGCCGGCGGTGGGAGCCGTGCTGGTGACGGCGCTGGTGGTGATCCCGCCGGTGGCGGCGCGGTTCTGGACCGATCGGGTGGGCACGATGCTGCTCCTCGCGGGACTCTTCGGGCTGGCGGCGGCGGTGGCGGGCGTGGCCGTGAGCGCGTCGTGGCCCGGCCTCGCCGCGGGGCCGATGGTGGTGCTGGCGGCCGCGGCGATCTTCGTCTTCTCGTTCCTCGCGGCGCCCGAACGCGGCTGGCTCGCGCGGCGGCGGGAGGCGGCGGGATGACCGCGCTCGGTGACCTGCTCTTTCCCGGCGGCAATCCCCAGATCCACACCTGGGCCATGGCGACCGCCGCGGTGGTCGCCGCCGCCTGCGGGCTCGTGGGCACGCTCCTCGTGGTGCGCCGGATGAGCCTTCTGGGCGATGCGATCGGCCATGCCGTGCTGCCAGGCATCGCCGTGGCCGTGCTCGCCGGCGGTCGGCCGGGAGGGCTCTTCGTGTTCGTCGGCGCGGTGGCGGCGGCCCTCGCCACGGTCTGGCTCACGCAGGGGCTGCGGGCCGCGGGGGGGCTCCCCGAGGATGCCGGCGCGGGGGTTGTGTTCACCACGCTCTTCGCCATCGGCGTGCTCATCGTGACGGCGGCGCCGGCGGGCACCCACATCGATCCCGCCTGCGTGCTCTCCGGCGATCTCACGTTCATCCCCTTCGACACGATCGACGTCGCCGGCTTCACCCTGCCTCGCGCGTTCGTGGTGGCCGGGATGGCGCTCGTCGTGCTCGTCGCGGCGGCGGCGATCACCTGGAAGTGGCAGGTGTTCACCGCCTTCGACGAGGCGGCCGCCCGGGCCGCGGGCGTGCCGGTGGGGGCGGTCACGGCAGGCCTCCTCGCCGCGACCGCGGTGGCGACGGTGGCGAGCTTCGACGCGGTGGGGGCGGTGCTCGTGGTAACGCTCCTGGTCGCGCCCGCGGCGGCCGCCGAGTTGCTGGTGCGGCGGCTGCACGTGATGGCCTTCGTGGCCATGGCCCTCGGCATCACGGGCGCGTGCTTCGGCTACGTGGCGGCGTGGTGGACCAACTCCAACGCCGCCGGCATGATCGCCGTGGTGCTGGGACTCGAATACGTGGCCGCCGCGGTGCTCGCGCCGGAGCACGGCGTCCTCGCCCGAGCCTGGGGTCGGCTGCGGCTCGCCTGGCGGGTGGCCCGGGAAGACGCGCTCGCCGCCGCATGGCGCGAGGAGGAGGCGAGCGCCCGGGTCCGCGAGGCGCCGGTGCGGAGGGGATCGCTGTTCGAGCGGCTCGCCGCGACATGGCTGCGGCTCGACGGCCACTTCGTGCGGGAGCCCGGAGGCTGGCGGCTCTCGGCGCACGGCCGGCGTGACGCCGAGGTGGTGGTGCGGTCGCATCGCCTCTGGGAGGCATGGCTCGGGCGTCATGCCGATCTGCCGCTCGACCATCTCCATCCGCCGGCGGAATGGGTGGAGCACCATCTCGGGGCCGCGATACGGAAGCGGATCGAGGTGGAGACGGGCTGGCGGCAGAGCGACCCGCACGGCCGCGAGATTCCGCCCGAGGCGTAGCGTGGCTCGCGCTTGATAGCGCGTCGGCTCGGGGCTGCCCGTGCCCCGGAGCCGGACGCTCGCTGCGGCCCTCCGGGCCTGCGCTCCCACGAGGCTGACTGCGCTCCGCATCCTGCCTCCAAAAAAGCCGACCGGCCGTAAGGCCGCGGGCTCTGGTGCCGCACGCTCGGGGCTGCCCGTGCCCCGAAGCCGGACGTTCGCTCCGGCCCTCCGGGCCTGCGCTCTCTCGATGCTGACTGCGCTCCGGCATCCATGCCTCCGAAAAAGCCGACCGGCCGTAAGGCCGCGGGCTCTGGTGCCGCACGCTCGGGGCTGCCCGTGCCCCGGAGCCGGATGTTCGCTCCGGCCCTCCGGGCCTGCGCTCTCTCGATGCTGACTGCGCTCCGGCATCCTGCCTCCGCTGGTCAGCAACGCCGGCTCCGGGGCACGGGCAGCCCCTCGCAGGTGTTGCGTCCTGTCAGAGCCGAAGGCCGTGAGGCCGCGGGAACGAGCACCTTCGGCGACCCGCGGCATAGAATCGCCGCATGCTGAAGCTCGATGTCATCCAGCCCGCCGCCGAGCCCACGGCCGACCGCCCGAAACCTTGCTGTGCCCGGGCCGACGTCGGCGAATACGGCTGGCGCTGCCCCATGCACCCGCAGGCGATCGCCTCCCAGCCGGGCCCCTGCCCCGTGTGTGGCATGTCGCTCGAGCCGGTCGGCCAGACTGCGGACGCGGCCGCCGCACGCGCCCGCGAGTCCGTCCTCCTGGCCGTGTGCGCGGTGTTGGCCGGCCTGCTGGTGATCGTGTCGATGGCGCCTATGGCCGGCCACCTGCTGCCCGCGTGGACGGGGGGCCACGCCCTTGCCCGCTGGTTCGCCCGCACCGGCCTGACCGGCACTCCGGGCAACTGGCTGCAACTCGCGTTGGCCTCGCCGATCGTCTTCTGGGGCGGCTGGCCGATCCTCTCCGGCGGCTTCGCAGGGCTGCGTGCCGGCCGGCCGACGATGTTCTCGCTGATCACGATCGGCGTGCTCGTGGCCTGGGCGACGAGCGTCGTGGGCACGCTGGCCCCCGGCATCTTTCCGCCCGCCTTCCGCCGCGCCGACGGCAGCGTCGAGGTGTTCTTCGAGTCGGCCGGCACGATCATCGTGCTCGTCCTCGTCGGCCAACTCCTGGAGAGCCGGGCCCGTCGCGGCACCACAGCCGCGCTCCGGTCGCTGCTCGACCTCTCGCCACCGACCGCGGAACGGCTGCCCGGAGGCGAGACGATTCCGCTGGCCGCGGTGCGTGTCGGCGATCTGCTGCGAGTGAAGCCCGGCGGGCGGATTCCGGTCGACGGGACCGTTCGCGAGGGACTCACCACCTGCGACGAATCGCTGCTCACGGGCGAGCCAATGCCTGCGAACCGCCGTCCGGGCGACCGCGTGCTCGGCGGCGCCATCAACGGCAGCGGTGCCATCGTGATCGAGGCCACGGCCGCCTCGGCCGATTCGCTCGTGGCCCGCATCGCCGCGCTCGTCCGCGAGGCCCATGCCACGCGGGCGCCGATCGAGCAACTGGCCGACCGGATCGCGGCGGCGTTCGTGCCGGCGGTGCTGGGCGTCGCGGCGGTCACGTTTCTCGCCTGGTCGGTCTACGGCCCCCAGCCACGCATGGCCCTCGGCCTGCTCTCGGCGGTGAGCGTGCTCGTGATCGCCTGCCCGTGCGCCCTCGGCCTGGCCACGCCGCTCGCGATGACGGTGGCGATCGGCCGCGCCGCCAGAGCCGGGATTCTCGTGCGCACGGCCGAGGCGATGGAGCAGATGGGCCGCGTGGGAGGGATCCTGTTCGACAAGACGGGCACGATCACCCGGGGACAGCCCGCGATCGTGATGGCTGCCAGCGGCGGCGACACCGGCATGTTGACTGCGGTCGACGTAAAGATGGCGGGCGGTGCGGCAGTGGCATTCGCGCGGCAGCCGCTCCGCGACCTGCTGGCCACGGTCGCCGCCGTCGAAACGGCAAGCGAACACGGTCTCGCCCGCGCCTTCGCCACGGCGGCGGCCGAGGCGGGCCTCGCCATCGCCAGCGCCACGGACGTGACCGCGATCGTGGGGCGAGGCGTGGCCGGCCGCGCGGCTGGGCACGCGGTGCTCGTGGGAAACGCGGCCTTCCTGCGGGAGCGTGGCATCGAGGTGGCGACGGCCTCCGGCGTCGGGCCGCGGGCCCCGACGGAGGCCGCGGGCGCGACGCTCGTCGACGTGGCGATCGACGGCCGACCGGCAGGCTGGTTCGCCATCGCCGATCCACCGCGGCCCGAGGCCCGCGACGTGATCGCTTCACTCCAACGCCGCGGCCTCGCCGTCGGGATCCTCTCCGGCGACGGCGCCCTGGCGGCCCGGCACACCGCTGCCGCCGTGGGCATCGACGATGTCGCAGCCGGGCTCTCTCCCGCCGACAAGGCCACCTGCGTGGGGACACGGCGGGCCGCGCTCGCCACGGCCGGGCCCCGCCGCACGCTCGCCTTCGTCGGCGACGGGATCAACGACGCCCCCGCCCTCGCGACGGCCGACGTCGGTATCGCGATGGGCAGCGGCGCCGACATCGCCATGGAGACGGCCGACGTCACGCTGCTCTCGGGAGGCCTCCATGCCGTGCCCCGGGCCCTCGACCTCGCCGCGGCCACCATGCACACCGTACGGCAGAACCTGCTGCTCGCATTTCTCTACAACGTGCTGGCGATCCCGATCGCCGCGGGCGTGCTCTATCCCGTCGTCGGCCACGTCACGAGCCCGATGCTGGCCGCCGCGGCGATGAGCCTCAGCTCGCTCTCGGTGATCGCCAACTCCCTTCGGCTGCGCCTCTGGACGCCCCGCTCCTGAGGGCCGTGCCTGTCAGCAGAGCGACACCTCGAGGCCGTCGTAGGCGAACTCCACGCCCGGCGGCAGGACTGCAGAAGCCTCTGCATGCCGCACGTCGTGCGACATGTGCACCAGCAGCGTGCGGCGCGCTCCCACCCGCGCGGCCGCGGCGAGGGCCTCGTCGATCGAGAAATGCGTCGGATGCCGCGAGGGCCGGAGGCAGTCGAGCACGAGCACGTCGAGACCCGCGAGCAGCGGCCATGTCTCGTCGGGGATGCCGTTGGTGTCGGTGCAGTAGGCGACACCGCCGAAGCGGAAGCCGAGCACGTCGAACACGCCATGCCGCAGCCGCAACGGTGTGACGGGGGTTCCGAGGATCTCGAAGGCCGCCGGGGTGATCCGTTCGAAGACCACCTGCGGCACGCCGCCTCCGGCGGGGGGCAACGAGGAGAAGGCATAGTCGAAGGCCCGGCGGATGCGGGTTTCGACCCGCTCCTCGCAGTAGAGCGGAATCGGTGTGCCCCGTGCGAAGCACAGCGGCCGCACGTCGTCGAGGCCGTAGACATGGTCGACGTGGTCGTGCGTGTAGAGCACCGCGTCGACGCGGCCGATCCGCTCGCGGAGCAACTGGCAGCGGAGGTCGGGCGTGGTGTCGATCAGCAGGTGGCCGCCCGGAAGGCCGAGCAGCACGCTTGTGCGGGTGCGTCGATCGCGGGGATCGGCGCTCGTGCAGGTGTCGCAATCGCAGCCGACGACCGGCACGCCCACACTCGTGCCGGTGCCCAGAAACAACAGCCGTCCCGTGAGATCACGGCCGACCCCGAGTGGCCTGACGGAACCGTGGGCGTGGGAGTCGGCGGACATCATGGCCGGGATTATCAGCGCGAACGGCCTGGAGCACCATCGGTATTCGCCCGCCCGCCAATCGTGCCCCGGACCGCCGCCATAACCGCGGTGGCCGTGTCGCTCCACGTGGTGGGGCGAAACTCGCGGCGGATCGCGGCCTCACGGTCGGCGATCCATGCGGGCTCGTCGACCGCCCGCCGCACGAACGACACGAGCCTCGCCGTATCGTGCGGTGCGAAGAACTCCGGCAGTCGCGGGTCGATCTCGGGGATGCTCGAGGCCGAGGAGGCGAGGCAGGGTTTGCCGCGAGCGAGGCTCTCGGCCACCGGCAGGCCCCAGCCCTCGTGCTTCGACGGGTAGATCGTGGCGACGCAGTGGTGGTAGTACCAGTCGAGTTCGGCGTCGGGGATGCCGTCGAGCAGGTGCAGGTGGCGGTTCACCACGGGATCATGGCGGATCTCGTGCACGAGGTCGGTGACACCCGCGTGGTGCATGCCCGTGCAGAGGAGTTCCGGGCAGGCATCGCCCCGTTCGGCGGCGAGCACCGCCCAGGCCTCGTAGAGGCAGCGGTGATTCTTGCGGGCGTCGAGCGTGGAGACGCAGAGGAAGAACGGCCGCCGGGGCACGAACCGCGGCAGTGGTGGCGGCAGATGCGATCCCGCGCCCGTGCGGATCACGTCGCCGAGCCGCACGACCACCGACCGTGGCGGCGCGAGGCCGTTCTGCCGGCAGTAGGCCATGAGTTCTTGTCGCGTGAACTCCGAGATCGCAAGCACCAGGTCTGACGACGTCACCACATGCCGCAGCCAGCGAACGTAGACACCCTGCGTGGCGACCCACTGCGGCTTTGTCTGCGGAATGAGGTCGTAGACCATCCGCACGACGACCGCACCGGCTCCGCATGCCGCATCGACGGCGTCCGGATGGCCCGGCATGGCGAACGTGCCGCCGAGCGAGAGAAGCACGTCACCCGGAGTGAACGGGACGTCGGGATCCATGGGGGCCGGCGGCACCGGTACGACGACAGGATCGTGGACCGGCGCAACGTCGACCGGGATCGCGGGCGCCGCATGGCGGCGCACCCGCACGACGCCGGCGCGGCGACCGGCATGCCACAGGAGATCGCGGCCCGCCTCCTTGAAGGAATGCCAGGCCGCGCGAAACGCCACGCCGTCGGGGCCGGCGCCGTACAGCGCGTCGCGCAGCGGCCGGTGTCGCGGCGGTGGCGGAGGCGCTGGTGTGGCGATGGGCGTCTCCACCGGGTCCACGGCCGGTGGCGGCGACTCCGCCGGCCGTGGCCCACGGCCTCCCGCAGCCGGGGGCAGGTCATCCGCCACGACCTCGACAAACCTGTCGCTTCCGGGCGGCACGTGCACGAACCGCACCACCACTCCGAGATCGTGCAGCCCCGCAAGGATGCCCGCCGTCGTCCGTTCGATGCCGCCGAGGTGCGGCCGCTGCCAGCCCACCAGCCCCGACACGTCGTACCAGATCGTCACAGCGAATCCTTCGACGGCGGCACCCCCGCCGCTCACGCGGCCTTCGCGGGAGTCACGGGCCGGCCGATCGCGAGTTCGAGGCCCTCTTCGTAATACCAGCGGAAATGCCGACGAACCTCGTCGGCGAGTGCACCCGCCTCCACGCGATACGCGGTCAGATCACGGCATCTCGTGGCCGCAGCGTTGCGCCGCTCGAGACGCGGAGGCTGCTCGACGCCGCATTCGCGGGCGACGGCGGCCAGGCCGGCATCGATTCCACGAAAGTCGATCAGCCGCGTACGTGCCCACGCGGAACCACCCACGTCGAAGAACGACTCGTAGGTGGGCATCCAGCCGTCGACCACCGCCATCCGCAGAAATGCGGCGAACGTGCCGCGGCGGGCGGCCTGGATGAACGCGGCCTCCGGCTCGACGGCAAACTCGTGCCGTCGCCAGTACTCGTACAGCGAGACGAGCATCTCGAAGGGCTCGCGGATCACGCCCACCACCGTGGGAATGGCCGGGACACGAGCGCGGACGATCGGCGCAACGAACCGGCGCCAGGCCCGCGCCGGCGTCCCGCCCCGGATCCGTTTGATCGCGGCGGCCACCGGCAGATGGGGATTCTCCACCTCGAGCAGTTCGCCGTCGGGAAACACCCGGCGAAACCAGAACTGCACCGACGTGCCCGCGGTCTTGGGATAGTGCGCAAACGCGACGTCACCGTGACGGCTGTAGAACATCTCGCCCCTCCGGCGGACTTCTTCGGCCGGGAATGCGGCCGATGGACGTCCCCCCGGGGAGATCGGCAGCGGCCGTCCGGCGAGTTGCCCACGGACGCGATGATGCCGGTCCTGCCGGTCCTGCCGGTCGTGCCGGTCCTGCCGGTCGTGCCGGCGGATCACGGGGCGGGCGAGATCGCGATCTGCGCGGCGTTGATGACCTTGCGGACGTTGTTGAACCACGTCGTGTTCATCACGCCGGTGCCGGCGCAGTTGCCGATCGTGAACAGCCCCACCTGGTTGTACTGCACGATGTTGCCGGTCGTGGGCGTGTTGAGGAATCCCACGAACATGTTCTTCGCGCTGTCGAGCAGGATGCCGTACTGGCTGGCGGTGAAGTTGTTGCGATAGACGCGGGTGTTCGTCATCGGGCCGGCAGCATACAAGCCGTTGCCGAGCCCGGCGGTGCAGAGGTTGCCGTCGCCGGCGTTGAAACCGCCGAAGAGCAGGTTCGTGACATTCACGAGCGTGGCGGCATTGCCGCCCGCGGCGGTCGCCTTGAAGAGGTTGCCGGTGACGATCGTGTTCACGAGGTCACCACGGGCGTGAAAGCCGATCGTCGTGGCGGTCACGGTGTTGCCGAGGCCCGTTCCGGCCGTCCGCGTGTTGCCGCCGACGACGAAGGGCGTCCCCGCGGCGGCGCTGCGGGCGTCGACGAGCAGGATGCCCGTGGGGGTGCCGCTGACAGTGTTGCCGGACACGGTCGTGCCGCCGACGAGCCCACGGGCCACGATCCCCCGCTGTCCGCCCGTCACGGTATTGCCCGCACCGGAGCCGCCGACCGTCAGGCCGGTGGCGTCCTGGAGCACGATCCCGGTTACCGCCGAGGACGAAATGGTGTTGCTGGAGATGACCGAACCGGTCGTGGCACCGGTCGCGTAGATGCCCCGCGTCGTGCTCGACGAGATGACATTGCCGAGATCGCTGGTGGCGCCCCCGACCGTCAGGGCCTGCGCGCCGGAGAGACTGATGCCGGTCACGGCACCCGTGATCGTGGTGCCCTGCACGACGGTGCCCGTGTAGGTGCCCGCCTCCGCCACGATGCCCTCGCCGTCGTCGGTGATCGTATTGCCGAGATTGGAGGTTTTGCTGCCGCCCACGGTGAGCGAGGCCACCGTGCCCCCCGCGGGTGACAGCCGGACGCCCGCCCCCGTATTGGCGTTGATGGCGGCGCCCTGGATGAGCGTGGAGGTGTAGGTGCCGCTCGCCACGTTGACCCCGTCGCCGGAGTTGCCGGAGATCTGGTTGGCGGTGGTGCCGATGACCAGGCTGGCGATCACGCCGCCCGCGGCGGCGAGGCTGATGCCGTGGCTCGTGTTGCCTGCGATCTGGTTGCCGGCGATCACGGTCGACGTGTAGGTGCCCGGCGCCACGAGCACGCCCACCCCCTTGTTGGCGCTGATCGCGTTGGCGGAACCGGCGGCGGAGCCGCCGATCGCGAGGCCGCTCAGCGTGCCAGCGCCGGGGGCCAGCGAGATGCCGGCGGTCGTGTTCGACGTGATCTGGTTGCCCGCGAGCAATGTGCCCGTGTAGGTGCCGGCGGCGGCGAGCACGCCGGTGGCCTTGTTGCTGGAGATCGCGTTGCCCGTGCCGACGGCCGTGCCGCCGATCGCCAGGCCGGTGAGCGATCCGCCGGCCGGAGCGAGGCTGATGCCGGCGGCATCGTTGAGCACGATCGAGTTGCCTGCCACGGTGGTGCCGGCATAACTGCCGGCCGCGAAGAGCAGGCCATTGGCTCCGTTGATGGCAATCGAGTTGGCCGCGGAGGCCGTCGAGCCGCCGATCGTGAGGGCGGACACGCCACCCGCCGTCGCGATCCCGTTCTGGTCGTTGTCGACGATCTGGTTCCCGGCGATCGTCGAGCCGGTGTACGCACCGGCAGCGAGCTGGATGCCATTGGTGCCGTTGCCGAGGATGTTGTTGCCCTGGCCGGCCACCGTGCCACCGATCGTGAGGCCCGTGGCTGCCGCGGCGGCCACGATGCCCGCCCGGCCGTTGTCGCTGATCGCGACGGTGCGGATCGTGGTGCCGGTGTAATCGCCGCCGGCAAGCTGGATGCCGTTGAAGCCGTTGGCGCGGATCGTCATGCCGCTGATCGTGGTGCCCGTGGAGGGGCCGGCGAACGAGAGCCCGTTCTGGGCGAAGTTCTGAATCGTGAGCACGATGCCGCTCAGGCTGATCGAGTTGACCCCGCTGCCAATGATCAGCCCGTCGCCGGCACCGGCCGCGAGCGTGCCGTCGAGCGTGATCGCCGAGGTGGTGCCCGAGAACTGGAACGTCGTGCCCGAGACAGCCAGCGTGGGGAGGGTCGAACTCGCGTAGATCGTGCCGGCACCGAGGTTGGCGAACACGATCGAGTCGGCAACGCCCCCCGTATTCACCGCCTCGATCGCCGCCCGCAGCGAGCCCGCCCCCGAGTTATTGAGGTTGGTGACGTTGACGGCGAGCAGATGCCTCGGCTCGAGCCATTCACCGCCGAGCCTCGCCCGGCGGGGGTTCGTCGGGCGGCGGCGGGCGGTCGACGTGCGAAAGCGGCGGAACAAGCGGAGCATGGGCACATCCTCGAGAGAAATCTGCGACCGCGACTGACGACCCAAGCCTCGGCATGCCGGGCTTGGGTACACCTGGGCCGTCTGGGCTGTACGCCCACCGGCGGTGCACGGTATGCGGCCGACCGACGGTGTGTAAACGGGAAACAGCGGACCCGGGCGGCGATCCCGCGAAACCGCCCGCGGAAGCGTTCTTTCAAGCCACCAACACGCTCGCCCTGCTGGCCTGAATCGCGCTGGTGGCCTTGCGGCACACGTTCGCCGTTGATGCCCACCACCCTGCCGACCCCCGAACCTGACGCTCCCTTGCCATCCGCCGAGTGGAGCCTACGGTTGCCGTGGAAGTCTTTGTCGCATCGTTTTCAGGAGAACGATCATGAGAGTCTCACGTTGGGTGGTGTGTGCGGCTGGGTATGGTCTGCTGCTCGCGGCCGGCAGCGTGCTGGCGGCTCCCTGCAAAGGGTCGGCCCAGGCGCGGGGCTCGTCCGCCGTTCACGCCGCCGTCGTGCACGAGCGCGTGGTGTCCGGGCATGCTGCGCGGACGGTCGCCTACGCCGATGCCCCCAAGGACATCGTCGACACCGCGGTAAGCGCGGGATCCTTCAAGACGCTGGCCGCCGCGCTCGGTGCCGCCGACCTGGTGACCACGCTCAAGGGACAGGGCCCGTTCACGGTTTTCGCTCCGACCGACGAAGCCTTTGCCAAGCTCCCGGCCGGAACGGTCGAAAACCTGCTCAAGCCGGAGAACAAGGACAAGCTCAAGGAGATCCTGCTCCTGCACGTCGTGCCCGGCAGGGTTGCAGCCGCCGACGTCGTGAAACTCACCGAAGCCACCACAGCGGGCGGCACGAAGCTGAAGATCGCCACCGATGACGGCGTGAAGGTGGGGACGGCCACGGGCCTGGTGAACGTCGTGAAGACCGACATCAAGACGTCGAACGGCGTGATTCACGTGATTGACGCGGTGATCCTGCCGTAGACCTGTCCTCTGGACCGAGAGCCCGGAGATCGAACGCTCACCCCTCAGGAGCCCGGGCTCCTGAGGGGTGTTTCGTTCACGGCTGGCCGGACCAGGCGGAGGAGGCATGGCGCCTGACGGCCGTGGCCTGTCGCCTTGACCCCGGGGCGGCTTTCCCGTGACAATCCCGGGTTGGAACGCGTTTCCGGCGGAGCGACCTCCCGCCGACGCCGGCGGCCGCCCGCGCCGCCGTAGCCGGATCTCCCCGGCCGGCCCGATTCGAACCCCGGCCCCAATGGCCGCCCGCCACCCCGCACACCGATCCATGGAAACGCTCGAACGCATCTGGGATTCCGTCTCCAACGGCGCCGCCAGCCTTGGCACCCGCCTGGAGCGGTTCCTGACCGGCCTCTTCGGCTCGTCGAACGCCCGCTACCTCCGCCGGCTCGAGCCCAAGATCGAGGCCATCAACTCGCTCGAGCCGAAGTATCAGACGATGAGCGACGCGGAACTTCGCGGCCAGACGGCCGAGTTCCGCCGCCGCCTGGCCTCCGGCGAGACGCTCGACGACATCCTCGTGGAGGCCTTCGCCGTCTGCCGCGAAGGGGGCCGCCGCTTCCTCGGCATGCGTCACTACGACGTGCAACTGATCGGCGGCATGGTGCTCCACTCGGGCGCCATCGCCGAGATGATCACGGGCGAGGGCAAGACGCTCGTGGCGACGCTGCCCGCCTACCTCAACGCGCTCGAGGGCAAGGGCGTGCACGTCGTCACCGTCAACGATTACCTCGCCCGCCGCGACATGGAGTGGATGGGGCCGCTCTACATCGGCCTCGGCCTGACCGTGGGCACGATCCAGTCGGGCATGGAGTCGGGCGAGCGGCAGAAGGCCTACGCCTGCGACATCACCTACGGCACCAACAACGAGTTCGGCTTCGACTACCTCCGCGACAACATGCGGATGGCCGCCCGCGGCGACGACCGCTTCCCCAAGCATATGCAGCAGGCCCAGGGCCCGCTCAACTTCGCGATCGTCGACGAGGTCGACAACATCCTCGTCGACGAGGCCCGCACGCCGCTCATCATCTCGGGCCCGGCCCACGACGACGTCTCCAAGTATGCCCGGGCGGACCAGATCGCCCGCCAGCTCAAGGCCGACGAGCACTTCGAGGTCAAGGAGAAGGAGCACACGGTGGCCCTCACCGAGGAGGGCGTGCGGCTGGCCGAGAAACTCGCCGGCGTCGAGAGCTTCTACACCGCCGGCAACATGGAGTGGCCGCACCTCATCGACAACTCGCTCAAGGCCCACCATCTCTACAAGCGCGACGTGAACTACGTCGTGCAGCAGGGGGAGGTGGTGATCGTCGACGAGTTCACCGGCCGGCTGATGCCGGGGCGTCAGTGGTCCGACGGACTCCACCAGGCGGTCGAGGCGAAGGAGGGGGTGCGGATCAAGGAGGAGTCGCAGACGCTCGCCACCGTCACGCTCCAGAACTTCTTCAAGCTCTACAAGAAGGTCGGCGGCATGACGGGCACCGCCATGACCGAGGCGACGGAGTTTTGGAAGATCTACAAGCTCGACGTGATCGCCATCCCGCCCAACCGCGGCATGAAGCGGATCAACCACCCCGACGTGATCTACCGCACCGAACGCGAGAAGTGGATCGCGGTGGCCGACGAGGTGGAGCGGATCAACCGCTGGGACACGCTGGCCCTCGCCGACGGGGCGTGGAAGACCGGCAGGATCGTCAGGGAGCACGACGGCGAGATCGAGTTCGAGTCCAAGGGTGAGCGGACGAGCGAGCGGATCCCTACCGCGAAGATCAAGGAGATCCAGCGCAAGGGGCTGCCGGTGCTCGTGGGCACGGTGTCGATCGAGAAGAGCGAGCGGCTCTCGGCACTCCTCGAGAAGCGGGGGGTCGACCACCAGGTGCTCAACGCCAAGCACCACAAGCGCGAGGCCGAGATCGTCGCCCAGGCGGGCCGGCTCGGCGCCGTCACCATCGCCACCAACATGGCCGGCCGCGGCACCGACATCATCCTCGGCGGCAACCCCGACACGCTGGCCTGGGCCACGCTCCAGGACACATACCCCACGCGGCTCGACGTGCCCCGCGAGGAGTGGGACGCGCTCGTGGCGGAGATCTCCGCCCGCGAAAACATGAAGGCCGAGGGGGAGCTCGTCCGCTCGATGGGCGGCCTGCAGATCATCGGCACGGAGCGGCACGAGGCCCGCCGCATCGACCTGCAGTTGCGGGGCCGCTGCGGCCGGCAGGGCGATCCCGGCTCCAGCCGGTTCTTCCTCTCCCTCGAAGACGACCTGATGCGGATCTTCGCCGGCGAGTGGGTGAAGAACGTGCTCACCCGGCTCGGCATGCAGGACGGCGAGGCGATCGAGAGCCGGATGGTGACCCGCCGGGTCGAGGCGGCGCAGAAGAAGGTCGAGGAGCGGAACTTCGAGGTCCGCAAGAACCTCCTCGAATACGACGAAGTGATGGATGAGCAGCGGAAGCGCGTCTACGGCTTCCGCCAGAAGATCCTCGACTTCACCGACGGCGACGCCGACTGCCGGGAGATGATCCTGGAGATGGTCGACCGGCAGATCGACGAGCACATCGGCACCTTTCTCGACAAGGACTACGGCTGCCAGTCGTATGCGACGTGGGCCGGAGGCCAGCTCGGCTGCGAGCTCGACCCCGTCGACTTCCGCGGGATGTCGCCGGAGGAGGCCGAGCGGCTCGCCGTCGACGAGGCCGTACGCAACGCCGAGTCGCTCATCTACGAGGCCGTCGAGGAGAACCTGCCCTCGGGCGAGGAGGAAAGCGAGTGGAACTGGGGCGCGCTGGCCTCGTTCGCCAACTCGCGCTGGAAACTCTCGGTGAGCGACCGTGATCTCAGGAAGGCGGGCCGCGACGGCGTGGCGGAGTTGCTCCAGGAGAGGGCCCGCGACGCGATTCACCGGATCGACCTCTCGGAGGGGGGCCGGTTCCTTGCCGCCGATTTCGGTCTCCGCAGCGCCCTCGGCTGGACGGCCTGGCGGTTCGGCACGGAACTCTCCGTCGACGACGTGGCCGCCCTCGAGCGTTCCGGCCTCGAGCCTGCCGCCTTCAAGCAGCGGGTCGCGCGGCTGGCCCGCGAGGTCTACGACCGGCGCGACGTCGAGTATCCGGTGCTCGTGGGCCTTGCCCACTTCTCGGGCCGCCAGCCCGACGGTTCGCGGCGGCTCGACCGCGAGGGGCTGCTCGCCTGGGCACGGGAGCGGTTCGACCCTGCCCTGCCCGATGAGACCGTCGCGTCCGCCGACCTCGAGCAGCTGCGCGACACGCTCGTGGAGGCGAGCCGGCGCCGGATCGCCAAGGGTGGTGCGCCCCGCGACGAGATGAAGCGGATGGAGCGGGCGGTGCTCCTCCAGATCCTCGACAATGCCTGGAAGGATCACCTCCTGGCGATGGACCACCTGCGGAGCAGCGTGGGCCTCCGCGGCTACGCCCAGGTCGACCCGAAGGTGGAATACAAACGCGAGGGCATGCGAACCTTCGACCTGATGTGGAAGGCGATCGACGAGCGCGTGGTCGACATCGTCTACCGCATCGAGCAGGTGGAGGAAGACGCCCTGCGGAGCACGTGGCGGGAGACGGCCGCGATCCACGCCGAGGCCATGCCGGCGACGCTCGCCGCCCCCGCGGCGGCCGAGTCCGGCGGGCCGCCCGACCAGCGGGGTGAGGCGAGCCCGGTGGAACCGATCCGCAACCTCGGCCAGAAGGTGGGCCGCAACGACCCCTGCCCCTGCGGCAGCGGGAAGAAGTTCAAGAACTGCTGCGGCAAGTCGAGCGGCGTGGCAGCGGGCTGAGCCGCCGTGCCGCTCACGTGATGGTGCGTGCCACGCACCGGCCCTGGAAGCCCACTCTCGTAAGCGATGGGGACAGCGTCACCGGTGACGCGGGCTCGGGGCTGCCAATGCCCCGTCGCCGGCGTTGCTGACCAGCGGAGGCATGGATGCCGGAGCGCAGTCAGCATCGAGTGAGCGGCGGGCATGATGCCCGCCGCGAACGTCCGGCGACGGGGCATTGGCAGCCCCGAGCCCGCGTGACCGGGGTCGCGGTGCCCCTCGCGTAGGAGGGG
>JBJTDZ010000095.1:0-26390 GCA_046092585.1 Pirellulales bacterium
GCAACCGCCGAAGTGGAACCAATCCCAAAGCGAGTGTCGACCGCGAGGGTAGACCGCGAGGGGGTGCCCATGCCCTGCCGCCGGCGTTGCTGGCCAGCGGAGGCATGGATGCCGGAGCGCAGCCAGCATCGAGAGAGCGAAGGCCCCGGAGGGCCGCAGCGAACGTCCGGCGGCAGGGCATGGGCACCCCCTCGCGGTCTACCCTCGCGGTCGACAATCGCTTTGGGATTGGTTCCACTTCGGCGGTTGCCCGGTGAGGAGACTTCGACCATGAAAATCGTCCGCTTTCTCGCCGGCGGGGCCGAGCACGTCGGCAGCCTGCATGCCGACGGCACCGTGACCCTCCTCGACGGTCACCTCTTCGGGCCGCTCCGCGACACCGGCCGCGTGATCGCGGTCGAGAAACTCCTCGCCCCCCTCGAGCCCCGCGACATCCTCTGCGTGGGCCTCAACTACAAGAAGCACGCCGCCGAGAGCGGGGCCGAACCGCCGCAGCATCCCGTGCTGTTCCTGAAAAACTCCGGCGCCCTGCAGAACCCTGGCGACCCGATCCTCCTGCCGCGGCGGCTGCGGAGCGACCGCGTCGACTACGAGGCGGAACTCGCCATCGTGATCGGAAAGACCTGCCACAACGTGCGGCGGGAAGACGCCTTCGCCCACGTGCTCGGCTACACCTGCGGCAACGACGTCAGCGCCCGCGACTGGCAACGCAACGGCGGCGGTGGCCAGTGGTGCCGCGGCAAGTCGTTCGCGACGTTCTGCCCGCTCGGGCCCGCGATCGTCACCACGGACGAACTCCCCGACCCCGGCGACCTCCGCATCCGCACGCTCCTCAACGGCGACGTGATGCAGGATTGCACCACGGCCGACATGATCTTCGACGTGCCGGCGATCGTGGAGTTTTTCTCGGCGAGCATGCTCCTGCGGCCGGGCACCGTGATCCTCACCGGCACGCCGCACGGCGTGGGCTTCGCCCGCACGCCACCCGTGTTTCTCCAGCCCGGCGACGAGGTGACCGTCGAGATCGACCGCATCGGCCGGCTCACGAACCCCGTGGCGGAAGAACCTGCGTGACGCCCGGGGGCTTGCTGCCCTGGAAGCCCAATCGCGTAAGCGATGGGGGCCACGCCCAACGTGACGCAACCGTACCGCTCACGCAGTGACGCTTCCCGGCGGACACGGGGGCGACTGCTCGCCGGATCGGGTACAACCGTGGCGTGGCAGATGAAGCCCACCGGCCGGTCAAGCGTCTGCTCGGACTGGCCCACACCCTCGACTCGCATCGCGGGTTCGCCGATGTCGTCACCGCCCTCCGCGAGGGACACGGGGGCACGATCGGCGGAACCTGGGGATCGGCGTCTGCGCTCGCCGTGGCGGCGTTGGCACGAGCCCGCTCCACCGAGGCCGGTTCGCTCGTCGTGGTGCTGCCCCACGCCGCCGAGGCCGACGACTTCGTCGACGACCTCTCGCTGTTCTGCAACACGCCCGCCTCGCTCCTGCCGGCGATCGAGAGCCTCGGCGACGAGCAGCCGCTCTCTGACGACCCGGCCGAGGCTGAGCGGCTCGCCGTGGTGAAGCGGCTCACCACGCCCGACGCACCCCGGCCGCCGCTGGTGGTGACGTGCATCCAGGCGTTGCTCGCGCCGCTTGCCGATCCCCGCGAGATCGAGGCCGGCACCCGGCGACTGGCCGTGGGCGGCCGGCTCGACCCCGAGGAACTCGCCGAGTGGCTCGGGGCCCGGGGCTGGGAACTCGTCGACGCAATCGACTCACCCGGCACCTTCGCCCGCCGCGGCGGGATCATCGACCTCTTCGCCGCCGACTGGGATCGCCCCGTGCGGATCGATCTTTTCGGCGACGAAATCGACTCGCTGCGCACGTTCGACACCGTCACCCAGCGGAGCGTGGCAACGGTGGAGAGCGTCGACCTCACCGCGCTGGCCGTGACCTCGGGGACACGGCAGACGCACCTCGCCGACCTGCTGCCCACGGGCTCGGCCTGGGTGCTCGTCGAGCCGACCGAACTCGCGGAGGAGGCAAAACGGCTGCACCAGCGGCTCGGCTCGGTGGCCGGCCTCCTCGACCCCGACGAGGTGTTTGCGCGGATCCACCGCATCCCGTCGGTGGCACTGGCGGCGGTGGCGCCATCGAGCCTCGACGCCACGGCCACGCTCGCGATCGAGAGCGTGGAGCGGTTCACGGGAGTGCTCGACCGCGTGAAGGAGGAACTCGAGACCGTCGGCAAGGATCAGGAGGTGTGGGTGGTGTGCCCGTCGGAGGCCGAGGAGAAGCGGCTCGGCGAACTCCTCGCCGACTCGGCCCCGGCCCGCACGAAGCGGCTCCACTTCGCCCGCGGCCACCTCTCGGCCGGCTTTCGGCTCGTGCCCGAGAAGCTGGTGCTGGTGTCGAGCGGCGAACTCTTCCGCCGCGACGACGCCGCCCGGCGACCGGCGAAGCAGCGGCTCTCCCGCGCCATCGACACCTTCCTCGACCTCCACGAGGGCGACTACGTGGTGCACGTGTCGCACGGCATCGGCCGCTACAAGGGGCTCAAGCTCCTGGAAAAGCACGGCCGCACCGAGGAGTTTCTCGACATCGAGTTCGCCGAGGGCACGCGGATCTACGTGCCGGCATCGTGCATCGAACTGGTGCAGAAATATGTGGGCGGCACCAAGCTCGCGCCGAAGCTCGCCAAGATCGGCGGCACGCAGTGGGAGAAGCAGAAGCAGGCGGTGCAGAAGGCGGTGGCCGACATGGCCGCCGACATGATCCGCCTCCAGGCGACCCGCGAGAGCCGGCCCGGCATCGCCTTCCCCGCCGACACGCCCTGGCAGCGGCAGTTCGAGGAGTCGTTTCCCTTCGACGAGACTCCCGACCAGCTCACCGCGATGGAGGCGATCCGCGAGGACCTCCAGCGACCGCGGCCGATGGACCGGCTGCTCTGTGGCGACGTGGGCTTCGGCAAGACGGAACTCGCGATGCGGGCCGCCTTCAAGGTCGCGGAGGCGGGCGGTCAGGTGGCGGTGCTCGTGCCCACCACGGTGCTTGCCGAGCAGCACCGCCGCACGTTCGCGGCGCGATTCGCGGAGTTTCCCTTCACGATCCGCTGCCTCTCGCGGCTCTCATCGGCGGCGGAGGAGCGGGAGACGCTCGAGGGCCTGGCGACCAGGAAGGTCGACATCGTGATCGGCACCCACCGCCTGGCCCAGGCCGACATCCACTTCGCGAACCTCGGCCTCGTGATCGTCGACGAGGAACAGCGCTTTGGCGTCGACGTGAAGGAGCGGCTCAAGGCCCTGCGGGCGAGCGTGGACGTGCTCACGATGACCGCCACCCCGATCCCGCGGACGCTGCACATGTCGATGCTCGGCATCCGCGACATCTCCAACCTCACCACCCCGCCGGTCAACCGGATCGCTGTCGAAACCCGCGTGGCCCGCTGGGACACCGGGCTGGTGCGCAACGCCATCGAGCGGGAGCTTTCCCGCGGGGGCCAGGTGTTTTTCGTGCACAACCGCATCCACGACATCCACAAGGTGTCGCAGCGGATCCAGCAGATCGTGCCCGAGGCCACGATCGCGATCGTGCACGGCCGGCTCTCGGAGACGGAACTCGAGGAGCAGATGCTGGCTTTCGTGGGCGGGCGGGCCGACATCCTCCTGGCCACCACGATCATCGAGAGCGGCCTCGACATCCCCAACGCCAACACGATCTTCATCGACGAGGCCGACATCTACGGCCTCGCCGACCTCCACCAGCTCCGGGGCCGCGTGGGCCGCTCCCACCACCGCGCCTGGTGCTACCTGCTGGTCGACGAGGCGGCCCGGCTCACGAGCACGGCCGCCAAGCGGCTCCGGGCGATCCAGGAGTTTTCGAGCATGGGGGCGGGCTTCTCGCTGGCGATGCGGGATCTCGAGATCCGCGGGGCCGGCAACCTCCTCGGCACGCAGCAGAGCGGCCACATCGCCACCGTGGGCTACGAGCTCTACTGCCGGCTCCTCGAGCAGGCCGTGCGCGGCATGAAGGCCCTGCCGCCGGCGGAGCCGCCGCCGGTGAACATCGACCTGCCGGGCGAAGCCTGGCTGCCCCGCGACTACATCGCCGACTTCCGCGCGAAGATCGACGTGTACCGCCGGCTCTCGCGGGCCACGGCGGAGAGCCAGGTGGACGAACTGGCGGCCGAACTCACCGACCGCTTCGGCCCGCCGCCCGACGAGGCCCGCCGCCTGCTCGACTTCGCGCGACTCAAGGCCCGGGCCATCGACCTCGGGATCGACTCGATCGCGAGGCACCCGGGAATGATCATGTTCGGCCACCACGACCGGGAACGGATGGAGCGGCTGCGGGCTGCGGCCACCAAGAAGGGCCGCGTGCTGCGGGTGGTGGACCAGAAGACGGTCGTGCTGCCGCTTCACGCCGACACGCTCGCCGACCCAAACAAGCTCCTGGCGAGCGTGCGGTCGCTTCTGCAACTGGCCTGACAAGGCTCACACACCAGGCTCGCGCATGCCCAGCGCGACGCAGCCCGAGGGCTCACGGCCTTCGGCTATGACGGCTCCGCGAGGGGCTGCCGGTGCCCCGTCGCCGGCGTTGCTGGCCAGCGGAGGCATGGATGCCGGAGCGCAGTCAGCATCGAGTGAGCGGCGGGCATGATGCCCGCCGCGAACGTCCGGCGATAGGGCATTGGCAGCCCCGAGCCGGCGTCACCGAGGCCCGCGGCCTTACGGCCGGTCGGCTTTTTCATGCGTCGCCGCGAACGTCCGGCGACGGGGCATGGCCAGCCCGTCGGCGTGGTCGATTTCCGGGTCGACACGCAGCCGCGAAACGCTCGAAGGCCGGGAATCAAGGGGCGGCAGCCGCTCTTGCGACCGCGGCGCGGGCGTCCCTATAGTCCCGCCCCCCTTCCCGGCGGCCCGTGATGCCACTCCCGCGCCCATGCCCGCTTGCCGCGACCGCTCGACGGCTTGCCGTCGTCGCGGCCGCGTGCTGCGCCACCGTGATCGCTGCCGACGCGACGCCACCCGGCAACGTGCCCCCGGGCCGGATGCCCGACGTGAAGGAAGCCACCGCGCGGCCCAACGGCTGGCCGACGGCGAAGACCGACACGGGCGACAACCACGTGCTCTCGAGCATCCGGACCAATCCGGGAGCGCCACTCGAGCCCGTCGGCCAACTGATCGCCAGCGAGGTCGCCAAGGCGGTGGAGGCCGGTGGACCGGCCCCCGACGGGGTGGTGCCCGCGGCCTTCGACCAGCCCGCAGCACCGCCGACCGACCAACTGCCGGGTGTGCAGTCGCTCGAGACCGCGCTCGTGGTGGCGCGGGTGGGGCCGGAGGTCGTGCTCGAGGCCGACCTGCTCACCCCCAAGGCGCTCGAGTGGCTGGAAAAGGTGACCCCGGGCCTGCCCCCCGACAAGGTGCGGGAACTGCGGCTGCAGATCTGCCAGCAGGTGCTCCCCTCGCATGTCGAGACGCTGATGGTCTACGTCGACGCCTGTCGCGAGATTCCGGCCGACAAGTTGCCCGAGATCCGCAAGAACGTCGACCGCGCCTTCGACGAGCAACAGCTGCCGAAGATGATGAAGGATGCCAACTCGCCCAACTCGCTGGAGTTCGAGAAGTCGCTGCGGGCCAAAGGGATGTCGCTCGACCGGATGCGGAAGATGTTTTTCGAGCGCGGGCTGGCCCAGGAATGGCTGCGAAAGAACGTGAAGACCGACGAGGAGGTGCCGCACGCCGACCTGATCGCGTGGTATCAAAACCATCTCGCCGACTACGACTATCCCGCCAAGGCCCGATTCGAGGCGCTGACGGTGAAGATGGGGCTCAAGCGATCGCGGGCCGAGGCCTGGGACGCCATCGCGGAGATGGGCAACGAGGTGCTCGCCGGACGTCCGCTCGCCGAGGTGGCCCGGAGCCGTTCGGAAGGCCCCACCGCGGCACAGGGGGGCGCGTTCGACTGGACGAGCAAGGGAAGCCTCACGTCGCGCGCGCTCGACGAGGCGATCTTCTCGCTGCCCCCCAGCCAGCTCAGCTCGATCATCGAGGATGGCGAGATGCTGCACATCGTGAGGGTGACCGAGCGGACGGAGGCGGGCCGCACGCCCTTCATCGAGGCCCAGGTGGGCATCCGCGAAACGCTGCTCACCGAGCGACGGCAGGCGGCGACCGAGGAATACCTCGGGAAACTCCGTCAGCGAACGCCGGTGTGGACCATATTCGACGACCAGGGAGGCTCGGCCGCCGAGCCCCAGTTCACCGCCGGACGGCCGGCGAACTCCACCACCCGCTGACGGTCGCGCGGCGCTTTGCATGGCGGCACGCGGCGCCGCTCGCGGTGATTGCCGCTGCATTCCTCGGGGGCTAGACTTCGACGCCGGACGGCAATCGCCTGCCGCCACCGCCGCGCCGGAGAACCCCCATGACCGCCCCGTCCCGGACCGCCTCCGCCCCCTCCGGATCGGCGACGCCCCCGTGGCCCGGCACTTCATCCGCAGGCACGGCCCGCCTCGAGTACGACGGCAAGACCTGCGACCTGCCGGTGATCGTGGGCACCGAGGGTGAGCGGGCGATCGACATCGCCAAACTCCGTGCCCAGACGGGCCTGATCACGCTCGACGAGGGCTTCGTCAACACCGGCTCCACCACCAGCGCCATCACCTACCTCGACGGCGACAACGGCGTGCTGCGGTATCGCGGCTATCCGATCGAGGTGCTGGCGGAAAAGTGCGATTTCGTGGAGGTGGCCTACCTGCTGATCTACGGCACGCTGCCGACGGTGGCCGAACTCGACGCATTCCGCACGTCGCTCTCGCACCACACGATGATCCACGAGGACATGCGGAGCTTCTACGGCGGCTTCCCGCGTGACGCCCACCCGATGGCGATCGTGGGCAGCGTGGTCGGGGCGCTCTCCACCTTCTACCAGGATTCGCTCGATGTCCGCGATCCGCGGCAGGTCGAGGTGAGCGTGCACCGCCTCCTGGCCAAGCTGCCGACAATCGCGGCCTACAGCCACAAGAAGTCGTGCGGGCAGCCGCTGATGTATCCCCGCAACGACCTGAGCTACTGCGAAAACTTCCTCCACATGATGTTCGCGGTGCCGTGCGAGGAATACCACATCGACCCCGACTTCGCCGACGCCCTCGACATGCTCCTGATCGTGCATGCCGACCACGAGCAGAACTGTTCGACCTCCACGGTGCGGATGGTCGGCTCGAGCGATGCCAACCTCTTCGCCAGCATCTCGGCAGGCATCTCCGCCCTCTGGGGCCCGCTCCACGGCGGCGCCAACCAGGCCTGCGTGGAGATGCTGGAGAAGATCGTGATCGACGGTGGCAACGTGAAGAAGTACGTCGACCTCGCCAAGAAGAAAGACTCGGGCTTCCGCCTCATGGGCTTCGGCCACCGCGTCTACAAGAACTACGACCCCCGGGCGAAGCTCATCAAGGCGACCTGCGACAAGCTCCTCGCCAAGATCTCGCGGCACGACCCGCTCTTCGACATCGCCCAGCAGCTCGAGGAAGTGGCGCTGGCCGACGAGTATTTCATCGAGCGGAAGCTCTACCCGAACGTCGACTTCTACTCCGGCGTGATCTATCGGGCGATGGGCATTCCGGTGCAGATGTTCACGGTGCTCTTCGCGATGGGGCGGCTCCCCGGCTGGATCGCCCACTGGATCGAGATGCACCATTCGCCCACGAAGAAGATCTGCCGCCCGCGGCAGATCTACTCGGGCGAGACGCTCCGCGAGTTCGTGCCGATCACCGCCCGCTCATAATGCGCCGGGTGCGGGATTGCCGACGCTACGACCGGGCGGCGTGCACCGCCGACGCTACGAGCGGGAAGCGTAACCGCGTGAGCGGTACGACTGCGTGACGGTGGGCGTGGTCCCCATCGCTTACGCGATTGGGCTTCCCGGGCAGCGTTCCTCACGCTCCCCATCCTCGCACCGATCCCGCCGCTCCCGGCGGCTGCTTCACCCGACGGGAGTGTCAGCGTTTGGCCCGGAAGAACTCCGTGAGGATGCGGCCGCATTCGTCGGCGAGCACGTGGCCGACGTGGTCGACCCGGTGGTTCAGGCGGGCATCCTCGAACAGCCGGTAGAGCGATTCGACGGCGCCGGCCTTCGGGTCGGCCGCGCCCCACACCACGAACGGCACGCGGGCCTGGAGGATCGCACCGGCACACATCGGGCAGGGCTCCAGCGTGACATAGAGCACGCAGTTTTCCAGCCGCCACGAGCCGAGCTGCGCCGCGGCCTGCGTGAGCGCGATCATCTCGGCATGGGCCGTCGGGTCGGAGAGTTGCTCCCGCTGGTTGTGGGCGCTGGCGATGATCCGGCCTCCCGACACGACGACGGCACCCACCGGCACCTCGTCTTCGGTGGCCGCCACCCGCGCCTCCTCGAGCGCCAGCCGCATCCAGCGGTCGTGCGGCCGCGTGCCCGGCAGCGCGGCGGCGGGGTCGAGCGGGGCGTCGAAGTCGTCTTCTTCCATGCACCGCCACTGTAGGCGGCGGCCGATGCCGTCGGCAAACGGCCGGTCGGCCGGCCGCTTGCGCCGAGCCCCGGCATCGGGTACGCTCGCACGCGTTTCTCCCCCTCGCGAGGACCCGCATGGACCCGACACTGCTGCTGCTCCGCTGGGCCCACATCCTCGCCGCCATCGTGGCGGTGGGCGGGCTCGTGTTCTCCCGGTTCGCCCTCCTGCCGGCGCTCTCGGAGGTCGACGAGGCTGCCCGCGACCGGATTCACGATCGCATCCGGCGGCAGTGGCTGCCGTGGGTGATCGGTGCGATCACGTTGCTGCTCGCCAGCGGCCTGGCCAACTTCCTGCTCTTCAACGCGCGGGTGAGGGCCGAGGGCTGGGCAGACGGCGAGTGGATGCGGCAGACCGGCTACCACTCCCTCTTCGGCGCGAAGTTTCTGCTGGCCCTGGTGGCCTTCTACTTCGCCAGCGCGCTCGTGGGCCGCGGGACGGGCACGCAGTGGGTGCGAAACGACCGGGCCAAGTGGCTCTCGGTGACGATCGGCCTCACGCTGGCGGTGGTGCTGCTCTCCGGCTGGATGCGGCAACTGCACACCGGCCAGAACAGGGCCGCCGTCGCGGACGGTGGCGTGCGGATCGAGAACCGGCCCTCCACCGGGCCCTCAGCGGAGGAACGCCGCGAAGGCGGCGTCGACACCGATGGACAAGAAGGACAAGAAGCGGATCGAGGTGCTGCAGCAGAAGATCGCCAAGCTCCAGCAGCTGCTGGCGGGGGCGAAGAAGCAGCCCGATGACCCCGCGGAGGTGCCGCGGCTCGAGAAGGAACTCGCGGCGGCGCACGCCGAGCTGGCCACGCTGAAGCAGCACTGACGAGCGGGAACGAACGGCATGAACCTCGGTGATTTTTTCGCGAATCTGCTCGGCGGATCGGGCAAGGTCGATCTCTGGAAGCGGTTCGAGCGTCTGCGGGAGAGCACCTCCGGCACGATGTCGAGCTTCTACAAGGTGCGCGACCTGAAGACCGGGCAGGTGCTCGGCCTCAAGGTGGTCGACCCCGCCAAGGCCGCGCCGGTGGAGAGCCGCTACAAGGCGCTCGGCAAGCCGAGCGAGGGGGAGATCGGCCAGAAGCTCGCCGGGCCGAACATCGTGCGGACGCTGGAGTGGGGCACCGCGACCACGGGCGCCCCGTTCATCGTGCAGGAGTTCGTCGACGGGGTGCTGCTCCATTCCCTGATCGCGGCCGGGAAGCCGTTCACGCCCGGCCAGCGGGTGAACCTCGTCCGCCAGGCCGCCACGGCCATCGCGGCGGTGCATGCCGCGGGTTTCGTGCACCGCGACATCTGCCCGCGGAACTTCATTCTCCAGCCCGCCGACGGCCGGCTGGTGCTCATCGATTTCGGCCTCACGGTGCCCGACAAGCCGGCCTTCCTCCAGCCCGGCAACCGCGTGGGCACGCCCAACTACATGGCGCCGGAGGTGATCCGCCGCCGCCAGGCCGACAAGCGGCTCGACATCTTCTCGTTCGGGATCACGGCCTACGAGATCTGCACCGGGACGGCACCGTGGCCGCGGGGCAAGGATGGCAAGGCCGCGCTGGCCCACGACACGCCCCCGGCCGACATCCGCGGCCACTGGCCCGACATCCCGCCGGCCTTGGCCGCGGCGATCATGTCGTGCCTGGAGGCCGAGCCGGACCGGCGGCCCAACTCGATGGACCGCTTCCTGGCGGCGATCTCGGGCGTGCAGGCCTGAATTCCCGGCCTGCTGCGGCGGTGGGCCTTGAAGCAGGCCGGGATTCACCGTAGTTTCGTGCCGTCGATCAACTCCCCGCCAGCACCGCACGAGGACCACTTCCCATGACGATGGACAAGAGCCTGAGGGTTCGCAAGGGCTCCGGCAGCGCCCGTGGCGTGCTCAGCCGCGCGGAGCGGATCGCCAAGCTCAAGGAGCAGGAGCGCTGGACGGAAGGCCGCAGCCCGCTGGGCCTCCCCAAGGTTCGCGTGCAGAAGCTGGCGATGAAGAAAAAGAAGGTCAAGAAGGACGAGGCCGCCGAGGGCGGTGCCGCGAAGCCTGCCGCCGCAGCGGCAGGCAAGAAGAAGTAGCTGCACGGCGGCCCGCACGCCGCAGGACGGTCAGCGGTGGCTCGTGGTGAGGCACGCCTCCGCGGCCCTCCGGCCCGAGGCGATCACCTGCGGGATGCCGACGCCGGCGTACGCTGCCCCGGCGATCGTCAGCCCCGGCAGCCGGGCGACGGCCGCGTCGATGCGGGCCATGCGGGCGACATGGCCGAGATGGTACTGCGGCATGGCCCCGGCCCAGCGTTCCACGTGCGCGAGCCGCGGTTCGCCCCGGGTACCGAGCATCTGCTCGACCTCCGAGAGCGCACGTTCCACGAGCGCCGCGTCGTCGAGTCGCACAGCCTCTGGATCGAGGGCGCCCCCGATGAACACCCGCATCAGCACGCAGCCCCGCGGAGCCCGGCCCGGAAACTTGGAACTCGAAAAACTCACGGCGAGGACGCGGCGTCCCTCCGCCCGCGGGATCACCATGCCGGCCGCGTCGAGCGGATGGGACACGCGGTCGCGGGTGAAGCCGAGCGACACGATGCACGAGCCGGCATAGTCGATCGCCGCGAGGTCGGCCGCGAGGTTGGCGTCGGTGCCCGCCAGCAGGCGACTCGCGACCGGGGCGGGGCTCGCCACCACCACGGCATCGGCGCGGAGCGTGCCGCCGTCGGCGCCCGTGGTCTCCACCCGCCAGCGGCCGTCGGACTCGCGGACGAGGCCGGTGGCCGCCGCCTTCGCGAACCGCACGCCACACTGACGCAACTGCGCTGCGAGCGTGCGAGGCAGCGTCTCCATGCCTGAGGCGAGCGTGATGAACTGGCCGTAGCGGGCGCCGGTCGCCTCGCCCGCCGGGGGCTGGCGGCGCAGCCGTGCACGCTCGCCCGCCCACAGGCTTCCATGCTCCCGCTCCAGCGCCAGGAAATCCGGACAGGCGGCCGCCATGCTCAGCCGCGACGGATCGGCCGTCCAGATCCCGGAGGCGAGCGGTTGCACGAGCCGTTCGAAGGCCTCGCGGCCCAGCCGTCGCACGGCAAACTGCTCGAGCGATTCGTCGTCGCCGGTTCCACGCGGCACGAACCGCTCGCCCACGAGGCGAAGCCGGCCGGCGAGCGACAGGAGCGGGGAGCCCAGCACGGGGCCGAGCCGGCCCGGCGCGAGGAGGCGGAAACCCGCCGGCGCGGGCACGGCCCGGCCCGCATGCCAGATGAGCGCCCGCCTCGCCTCCGGAAGCACGCCGATCAGTTCGCCCTCGAGGCCGAGCCGTGCAACCAGATCGAGGCCCTCCGGCCTCGCCGCGAGGAAGCAGTCGGCCGACCGCTCCACGAGCCAGCCGTCGGTGTGCCTCGTGCCGATCACCCCGCCGGGGCGGCCGGATGGCTCCACGATCGTGACTTCACGGCTTCCGAGGCCGCCGCGGCGAACCACGGCGTCGACGGCGGCCAGACCCGCCAAGCCGGCGCCGAGGACGACCACCTGCGGGTGTCGGGGGGGCTTTTTGTCGGACGATTCCATGCTCGGGAACGCAGGGGCGGCGGGGCGTGCATTCTGGGCAGGCTGGCGGAAGCCGGCGGACGGCGTGACCCGCCTGCTGATCTGGACCCATTCACCCCTGCATCCTACCTTCCCGCCCCGATCGGGCTCGGCGTTTCCCCCCGCCCGCGATCCACCGGCGAGCCTGTGGCTCACCCTCCAAGGAGATACCCTCGTGGCGACCCTGCGGACTTCGACGTGGCGGCTGATGCTCTCGGGATCGTTCGTCGTGGCGGCCACGGCATCATCGCCAACCTGCTTCGCGGCCGAGGCGGCACGACCGCCCCGCACGCTGATGCGGCTGCCCGCGTGGATCGAGTCGATCGGCAAGGGCACGCCGCCCGCCGCCGACGCCTCGCCAGCGGAGTCCGAGGTTTCCACGAAGACGAAGCCCGCCCCGGCGGACGTCCGCACCGTCGCCGAATGGAGCGACGAGGAGCCCGCAGCGCCGTCGCAGCCTGCCCCCACGGCGGCCGTGCCCGCACCGCTGACGGCCGAGGAAGGGACGACGCGACCGGCGGAAGCCAGGGCCGTCGCGGCGGTGGAACCGGCCGGCAGCGCGGCCACGGCCGATCCCTCACCACCCCGACCGATGCCGAAGACGGCCGACGAGACTCCCCCTCTCGAGATCGACCCGGCCAGCTTTCGCGGTGCCCTTCCGGGCACCACCACCCGCAAGGAGCTCGAGGCCGACTGGGGCCCCGGCGAGGAGGTCTCCGCGAAGGATGGTTCGACGACGCTCGCCTGGAAGATCGAACCCTTCGAGCGTGTCGAGGTCACGGTCACCGACGACGTGGTGGCGGCGATCAGCATCACGCTGGCAGAGCCCGTCGGCATCGACGACCTCGCCGAGCAACTGGAGATCGCCGCCCTCCGCACCGTGGTGGTGCGCGATGACACGAATGCCGAGATCGGCAAGGTCTACCCCGAGCGGGGCGTGCTGATCAGCGTCGAACCGGGCACCGACCGGGCCACGGCGATCCTCATCGAGCCACTCGATGCCGACACGTTCGTGCTCCGCGCCGAGGGAGAGATCGACTCCCGTTCCGCCTCCGCCATGGCCGACCTGGCCTACGCGATCCGGGTGGATCCGCAGCACGTCCGCGCGCACCAGCTGCTGCTGGCGATGTCAGCCGACCAGGGCCAATGGACCGACGCCCTCGATCTCGCGACACGGGCGTCGCGGCTCGCCCCCGACGACACGTGGACGAGGCTCAAGCATGCCGGTGTGCTGATCGCACTGGAGCGGCCCGACGAAGCCGTTGCCGTGCTCTCCGGACTCGCGACAACGGCTGGCACACCGCCCCTCGTGGCGGCCCAGGCCGCCCGGCTCGGCGGCCGGGCGGAACTCGCCCGCGCCACCCCCGACTTCCAGAAGGCCGTCGAGCGGTTCGGCGAGGCGATCCGTCTCGGCGCGCCGCTGCTCTCCGGGCCCACGCCCGCGGTGCAGGCCGCGGTGCGCGAGGTGATCCTCGACGCCCACCTGGGCACGGCGCTCGCCATCGCCCGCGGCACGTGGCAGCAGAAGAGCCGCGTGATTCCCAAGTGGATCACCCGCGCCGACGCGGTCGTGACGGAGTTCGCCGGCGGGGACGAGGAGCGGCAGATCCTCGAGTTGCAGCTCTGCCGCGGGGTGCTGGTGGTCGCGGCCGCCACGGCCGACGCCATCGAACCGCTGCCGTGGGTGAAACGGCTGCTCGAACTCCGCGACCGCATGGGCGACGGGATCACCGATCCCTGGCGGCGCCGGCAGCTCGACTGGGAAGTCGGCCAGGGCCTGTCCGACGCGCTCGCCGCCGCCCAGAAGCGGGGCGACGCCAACGACGCGCTCGACAACGCCACGCTCACGGCCGCCTACCTCGAACGCGGCGCGGAGCTCAGGCAGCTCACCGCCACCGAGCGAAAGAGCCTCGGCGAGCTGATGTTCCGCATCGGCATCATGCACAGCCTCCAGCGCGGCGATCATGCCACGGCCGTGACCTGGTTCGACAAGGCCCTGCCGCTCTGGGACGGCAACGAGCGATTCGACCGCGAAGGCGAGCTCGGCCGTCTCGGCGAAGCCTACGTGAGCATGGCCATCTCGTATTGGCAGGTGGCCCGCCGCGACGATGCCGTGACGATCAGCCGCCGCGGCGTCGACCTGATGGTGTCGGCTGTCGACAAGAGCCAGCTCGAGGAGCGGGCCCTGGCGGTGGCCTACGGCAACCTTGCCACGATGTACGCCGAGCAGGGCGACGACGCCCAGGCGAAGAACTACTCCGAGATGGCCAGCCGCGCCGAGGCGACCGGCACCATCCGGTAGATCGCGTTCGAGATACGTGTATCGCCGGCTCGGGGGCGGCAAAAGTCTCGTCGCCGCGGCGGGGATACGCCCAAGGCTCCTCGAGCGTTCGCCGACCCCCGCGCCTCGTCAAACGCAGCATTCCGGCTCGTGAGGCTCACTCGCTCCGCACGAGGGCCGGCAGCCAGCTGCAGAGATACCAGCCGCGCGGCGTGGTGAGTTCGACGAGCGCCGAGAGGTCGACCCGGCCCGTCGGTGACGACCCGCCGAGCACCTCGTCGAGCAGCCCCTTCGGCTTCGAGTATTTCACGACCCGTGCCGTCTCCTTCGTGAGGCCCGCGAGCTCGACGGCCCGGTCGACCGCGTCCTCGAGGAAGCCGATGCGGTCGACGAGCCCCGCCTCCAGCGCCTGCGTGGCGGTGAACACCTGCCCGGTGGCCACCGCGTCGACGGCCGCGTCGTCGAGATGAGGACGACCGGCACGCACCACCTCCTTGAACCGACGAAACATGTCGTCGACGAGCGACTGCAGGAGCTTGCGCTCCTTCTCCGCCAGTTCGGGCGTGCGATCCTTGGTGGGGCTGAGCATCTCCTTCAGCGGGCCACTCGCGATCGAATCGTCGCGGATGTCGTACTTCCGCAGCGCCTGCGAGATGTCGAAGTGCGGGATGATCACGCCGATCGACCCGGTGAGCGTGGCGGGCTCGGCGAAGATCACGCCGTCGGCCCCGCGATTGGCCATCGCCACGTAGTAGCCGCCGCTGGCGGCGATGCCGCCCATGCTCACCACGACCGGCAGGCTGCGTCGCTCGGCGACGGTGGCGAGCCGGTGGTGGATCTCGTCGCTGCCGCTCACCGTGCCGCCGGGGGAGTCGACCCGCAGCACGATCGCCTTCACCGACTCGTCCTCCTCGATCTGGTCGAGCTGGGCCCGCACGAAGCCGTCACCGCCGAGAATCGCCCCCGACACGGTGACGACGGCCACCTTGCTCGGCGCGATCTTCGAGAGCGAGTGATGCTTCTCGACCACCCGTGGATCCCGCTGGAAATACTGCGAGAAGGCCCCGACGGCGCCGAACGCGGTGAGCACCGCGAGGCCGGCGACGATCCACGCCGCCCGCAGGCCCCAACGGCCCCAAAACCCCGACTGTTCCAGGATCACCCGCGTGGGCACCTGCCGTGATTCGATCTCCATGGCCATGCGCTCCCGGGCTGGCGAGTTGTTTGGGCTGGTGTCGTCGAGCACCGCACGCGATTGTACAGGTCCGCGACCGCACGCCGTGCGAAAAGTTGCCAGCCGGCGCCGGCTGCCGCTACCCTTGCGAGCCCGCGGCCCTCGGCCGCACCGCCGCCGAGATCGAGAGGAGCGTTGAATCGTGTTCGTCTGCGTCAGCACGGAATGCCTGCCCGAGATGCCGCTGTCGGCCGCGATGGAGCGGCTGGCCGAGCTCGAATACACGGCCGTGGAACTCGACGTGCACGAGAACGGCGGGCACCTGCGACCGGCGCAGGTCGCGGCGAATCCCGAGATGGCGGTCGCCGAGTGCAGCGACCTGCAGCGGCTGCGGCCCGTGGCCGTGTCGTTCGCCGCGCCGGATTCGCCGGTGGTCTACGAGCAGTTCGACGCCTGCTGCCGGCTGGCGAAATCCCTCGGCGTGGTCACGATGGTGGTCGAGTCGTCGGAGCTCGGCACACCGTTCAACGGGGAGATCGAGCGGCTGCGGAAGATGGTGGCCGTCGCGTCGGGCCTCGGCGCCGTCGTGGCGGTGAAGACCACCGCGGGCCGCATGACGCAGGATGCCGAGACCACGGCGTCGCTTTGCCGCAACGTGCCCGGCCTCGGCGTGACCCTCGATCCGAGCCACTTCATCTACGGGCAGAAGAAGCCCGCCGGCTGGGAGCAGATCCTGAAGTACGTCTGCCACGTCCACCTGCGGGACACGCGGCCCGACGCCTTCCAGGTGCGGATCGGCCAGGGCAACGTGGAATACAGCAAGCTCGTGCAGCAGCTCGAGCGGGTCGGCTACAAGCGGGCGCTGTGCGCCCACATTCCACCCATGGAAGGCATCGACCAGGTGGCCGAGCTCCGCAAGATGCGGCTCCTGCTCGAGAGCCTGCTCTGACGACGCGTCAGGCGAGGACGGCCGATACCGGCTTTCCCTGGTTGCCGATCCGGAAGGGACGCCCGTTGGGCGCCGCCAACCCCCGCTCCCACGGCAGCCCGCAGGCAAACACCGCCAGATGATGGTCGCGGAGGCATGATCGTGGCATCATCGCAGACAAGGGCTGCGAAGGAGCCGAAGGGCGTGAGCCCACGGGCGGCGTTCCGCACCTGGAAGCCCAATCGCGCACGCGATGGGGACCACGCCCAACGTGACGCCGTCGTACCGCTTACGCGGTTACGCTTCCCGGGCGCGGGTGTCACCTGCGGCGACGACGGCGGCGTGATCAGCGGGCGAGAACGGCCGGCCGGCGGCGCGGGCCAGGGCCAGCCGACACCAGGCGTGGGCCGGCGGCAGCAGCCGGTCGTCGCCGGCGGCGTCGGTATGATGGGCGACCGCCACCACCGACAGGGAGTCGCGAACGGCCGCCGACAGCGCGGCGATCTCCAGCTGCCGGTCCGCCAGGCCGCGCCCGTGCCGGCGGATCGCCCGGTCGATCCGCACCGCCGTGGCCCCGAGCAGCCGCCGCGCGGCAGCGGCATGGCCGCGAAGCTCGGCGTCGAGGAGACAGGCATCGGGCCGGCGGCCGGCACGGGTCACGGTCGCCACCCGCCATGCCAACCAGGCGGCGGCGCGGCGGGCCGCTGCCGGCTCACGCATGGGCGACGCGAGCGGATGGTGCTTCGCGATGCCCTTGAAGAGCGCGAGGCCGAGCAGGTCGCTCTCCCCCTCGTAGACACCCACGGCGAAGTGATCGTGCAACGAGTCGCCCAGCGGATGGCCCACGAGGAACGCCCGGCCGCCGTGCACGCCCAACGCGTCGATCGCGGCATCGCGGACACACTGGCTCGCCACCACCTTCGCCGTGATCGCCTCCCACTCGCCGCTCTGCCCCTGATCGATCGCCGCCGCGGCCCACGCGGCCAGCGCGTCGCAGGCCAGGACCGACGCGGCGATCCGCCCGAGCCGACCCTGCACGAGTTGCCGGGAGGCAATCGGCCGGCCCCACGTGGTCCGCCGCGCCGCGTGCTCGCGGGCCTGTCGCAGCAGCAGCCGCAGCGTGCCGGCGGCCTGTGCGGCGAGCGTCACACGGCCGCGGTTGATGCCGTGCCACACGATCCGCATCGCATCGCCGCCGGCGCCCGGATCGAGCACGTCGGCGGGATCGACCTCGAAGCCGTCGAACTCGAGCGCCGCGTTGTGGGCATGCTTCAGCGGATGAAGATCGTAGGGCCGCAGGCGGAAGCTCGCGGTGTCGGCCTCGGGCAGCCGCGCAAGCACCACCGCCGGCGCACCAGCCCGCACCGCCAACACCTTCACGAGCCGGCCGTATGCGGCACCCGTGATGAACATCTTCGTGCCCGACAGCACGAGCCGGCCGTCACGCTCGGCGAGCGCCGTGGCGACCCGGCCGAGATCGCAGCCCGCATCGGGCTCGGTGGCGCCGAAGATCGACAGCGGCCGCCCCGCCGCGAGCCGTGGGAGCCAGCGGTCGCGCTGCGACGGGCTGCCGAAGCCCGTCAACGCCGAGATCGCGCCGATCGAGGAATGCACGGCCAGCGTGCCGGCGGCGGTGGGCACGTCTGCCGCGAGCCGCGTGACCGCGCGGGCGAGGTCGAGCAGCGAGCCCCCGGCACCCCCGAACGACTCGGGCACCACGAGCCCCCAGAGGCCTGCGTCGCCGAGTCTCGCCTCCGCCTCGGCCGAGAATCTGCCGAACAATGCGGGAGGAGGGTCGTCGAGCGGTGGCTGCGGGTGGTGCGGGTCGGGCAGCGGGTCGTAGAGGCGTCCCTCGGCGCGAAGCCGCGTGATCTCCGCCGCGGATCGTTGCAGCACGGCCTCGACGCGATCGGGGAGCGGCTCCGCAGCCCGCACCGCGGCCGCGGCGAAGCCGCCGTCGGCTCCCTGCCACACGGCCGACGCGAGCCACGACGCGCCGCCACGGCCGCCGACGGTCTGCGTCATCGTCATCTCCTCCTGATCCATCTCGCGGCCCGCGGCGACGATCACGGGATGCCACGCGGCCGCGATCGCCCCGCGCTTGAGCTTCAGAGATTCTGTCGCCTCCCCGTGGGCGGCATCGAAGGCTCGCCCGACGAGTTTGTAACGGCCCGGCCGCCAGGCCCTGGGCAGCCCTGCCACGCGCCGCGCGAGCCGCCGCGCGAGCCACCGCCGCACCTTCGCATGTTCGATCGCCTGCTTCCGGCTGAAGACGACGAGGCCCATCCGTCGCAGGGCCGCCCGCAGGACGCCCGGCTCCGGCACGACGAGCGCCACCGGCCGCCGCAGGCCATCCCCGACGACGCAGACCTGCGCCACCGCCTCGTCCTCCGCGAGGGCCGCCTCGACGGCGGCGGGGGGCAACTTCATGCCGGTGGAGAGCACCAGCGTGTCGCGGAGCCGGCCGGTGATCACGACGTGGCCGGCCTCGTCGATCCGCGCGAGATCGCCGGTTGCAAGCCAATCACCGGCATCAGTGGGCGGCACGCTGTCATGATCTCCGGCCGGCAGCCCCGGTGGCACGAGAACACCGGTCGTCCGGCTCGGCGTCCGGACGAGCAGTTGGCCGTGAGTGCCCGGCCTGTCGTCGATCCGCACCTGCACGCCGGGCAGCGGCGGCCCCACGGTGCCCGGCCGCGCGATGCGGGGATTGGCCAGGGCCACCACCGGCCCTGCCTCGGCCAGGCCATACCCCTCGACGAGCGGCACGCCGCGGGCCGCGAAGAACTCGGCCGTGCGCCGTCGCAGAGGGGCCCCGCCCGACACGCAGACCCGCACTTCGCCGCCGAGCGCGGCGGCGAGATCGGCGAGCCTGCCGCTGGCCGCCGCGCGTTCCAGCCGTTCGAAGAAGGCGGGCACTCCGAGGATCACCGTGGGGGGCAGCCGGCGGCAGGCCTCGAGCACGCGGGTGCGGTCGCGGACGACGCTCACGCAGCCGCCGCGAACGAGCGCCGTGGCGAAATCGCCGGTGCGGGCCAAGGCGTGGCTCATCGGCAGCCAGGAGAGCCTCACGTCGCGGGGATCGTCGAGAAACACCTCGGCCGCCGCCGCGGCGTTGGCGGCAAGCGCCGCCTGCGAGTGCATCACGCCGCGTGGCTCGCCCGTCGTGCCCGACGAGAGCAGGATCGTGGCGCACGCCTGCGGATCGCAGGCGTCGACCCGCCGATCGATCTCCGCATGCAGCCGGCGAGCATCGTCGAAACGCGGTCGCCACGCCCCGCCGGCGAGCCCATGTGCCGCATGCGGCTGCCCGGCGGCGAGATCGACGATGACCCGCCCGCGGATGTCGGCCGGCGATACCGCGGCCGAAACACGGTCGCCACTGAACACCACCGCCCGGGGATCGAGCCAGGCGAGTTGCGCGAGATGCTGGCGGCGGTCGGCGTCGGCATGCAGCGGCACGTGCACGATGCCCGCAAGCAGGCAGGCAAGGTCGACGAGGATCCAGTCGGGAGAGTGGCGGCCGACGTGGGCCAGCCGCTCGCCCCGCCCCATGCCCGCCGCCTCGAACTCCGCCGCGAGTGACGCCGCCGCGGCGATCAGTTCGCCCCAGGTCCAATGGGTGGGCCGCGGGGCGAGGATGTCGACGATCGCCCTCCGGTCGGCTGCGTCTCCCAGCCGCGCCGCGACGAGGTCGACGAGCGACCGGGGCACGGCCGCGACCGTGGCGGGGGCGACGAGCGGAGAGGCGGCTGTTCCGGCCACGACACTCACTCCGGCCGCTCGAAGAGAACCGCGATGCCCTGCCCCATCCCGATGCACATCGTGGCCAGGCCAAGCGGCACGCCGCCCGTCTGCATCGCGTGCAGCAGGGTGGTCGTGATCCGGGCGCCGCTCGCACCGAGGGGGTGGCCGATCGCCAGCGACCCGCCGCGGGCGTTGACCCTGGCGGGGTCGATTCCGAGTTCGTCGATGCAGTGAATTGCCTGCGCGGCAAAGGCCTCGTTGAGCTCCACGAGCCCGACGTCGGCGAGCGTCGGCCCACGCCCCGCACACCGCGCGAACAGTTTTTGCGTGGCGGCGATCGGCCCGGTGCCCATGGCCGCCGGCGGCACGCCGACGACGGCGGTGGACGGCACGCGAGCGAGCGGGGCGATGCCCTGCCGCCGGGCCTCGGCCTCCGACATCACGAGCAGCGCCGCCGCGCCGTCGCTCAGGGGAGCGCTCGTCGCCGCGGTGATCGTGCCGACCTTCGGCACGAACGCGGGCTCGAGCGCCGCCATCGCCTCGAGGCTGGTGTCGTCGCGGATCGACTGGTCGCGCCGCGCCGCGCAGAGGCCACCGGCCTCATCATGGCCGACCATCTCGACGAGCTCGGCGGCGAAGAGCCCCGCGGCGGCCGCAGCCGCCGCCTTGCGGTGGCTGGCGAGGGCGTATTCCTCCTGTCGGCGTCGTGAGATTCCGTGGGCGGCGGCGAGCTGCTCAGCCGTGAGGCCCATCGAGAGCATGCCGCGGCTCGTGCGGGCGAGGGCCGCCGGGTGGATGTCGATGGCCGCCTCCATCGGCAGGTGGTGCATGTGCTCGACGCCGGCCACCACCTGCACGTCGGCCGCGCCGGCCGCGATGGCATGGCAGGCCTGGGCGAGCGTCTGGAGCGACGAGCCGCAGAGCCGATTGACCGTGGCCGCCGCCGCCGTGAGGGGCAGGCCGGCCATCAGGGCCACGGTGCGGGCGACGTTGCCGCCGAGTTCGCCCCGTTGCTGCGTCGTGCCGACGAGCACGTCGTCGATCGTCGCTGGATCGACGCCACTGCGGTCGACCACGGCTCGCACGACCGCGGCCGCGAGTTCGTCGCCCCGCACATGCCGGAACAGGCCACGGTCGGGATGACTGCGGCCGGTCGCCGTGCGGCAGCAGGCCGCCACGACGGGCGTGGTGGCCGGGTCACGGGCGGCGGCGACGTGGGGAGGCATCGGGCGGTTCCCGTGGTCAGGCGGTGAAGGGCCGGCCGCTGGCGGCATGTGAAAGCAGCCGGTCGATCGGCTGCATCCGTTTCCCGAGATCGGCCAGCGGCCCGAGCCGGCGCACCACCTCCGTGGCACCGAGCGAGTCGGCCCACGCCAGCAGGCCGCCACGAAACGCGGGAAAGCCGAGGGCGTGGATGAGGCCGAGGTCGATGTCGCCGGGGTCGCGAACGATGCCCTCGTCGAGGCAGCGGAGGGCCTCGAGGAGCATCGGCAGGAAGAGGCGGTCGGCGATCGTGCGGTCGTCGGACTCCCGCGGCGGATGGGCGTAGCGGGCGATCACGTCGGTGGCGACGGGATCGACGCCGGTCATGCGTGCCTTCGGCCCCGCCTCGGCGTAGGTGTAGAAGCCCGCGCCGGTCTTGCGACCGAGCCTCCCGGCCTTCACCAGGGCCGGAATCACCGGCGAGGGCTCGATGCGGTCGCCGAAGGCGGCGCTGAGCACGAGCCCGGCGTAGAAGGAGGTATCGAGGCCGACCATGTCGTAGAGCTCGATCGGCCCCATCGCCATGCCGAACCGCTGCGCCACCCGGTCGATCCGCTGCGGGGCCACGCCCTCGCGGAGCAGTTCACCCGCCTCGTGCAGGTAGGGCATCAGGATCCGGTTCACGAGGAAGCCCGGGCTGTCGTTGACGACGATCGGGCTCTTGCCGAGCCGCTTCGCATGTGCCACCGCCGCGGCGATCGTGCGATCGCTCGTCGCCGGACCGCGGATCACCTCCACGAGCGTCATCCGCCGCACCGGGTTGAAGAAGTGGAGGCCACAAAACCGTGTCGGATCGGCAAGGCCCTCGGCCAGCCGGGCGATCGGGTTGGTCGACGTGTTGGTGGTGATCAGGGTGGCGGGGCCGACCGCCCGCTCGATGTCGGCGAGCACCTGCCGCTTGAGGTCGGGCCGCTCCGTGACGCTTTCCATCACGATGTCGGCGGCGGCGATCGCGGCGAGCGACGTGGCCGACCGCAGGCGACCGGCGAGTTCGATCGCCCGCTCGGGATCGGCCCGCTTCACCGTGCGATCCCAGGCGGCCTCCTCCAGGATCGCCGGCACGCCGGCGGCGAGGGCCTCGCTGCTCACATCGACGAGCGTGGTGGCGAAGCCCGCACGGAGGTGACAGGCCGCGATGCCGGAGCCCATGATGCCGGCGCCCACAATGGCCGGCGCACCCATGTCGGGCACGCCGGCGGCGAGCGTGGCGTCGGCCACGCCCACGTCGCGTCGGTTCCGCTCGCCGATGCGGAACACCCGCAGGAGGTTGGCCGCGACGGGCGTGGCCGCGAGCTTCGCAAAGGCCGCCGACTCGAGCCTCGCCGCAGCGACGGCATCGACCGCGGCACCGGCGAGCATCGTCTCGAGAATCGTGAGCGGCGCCGGATAGTGGCCGCCGGTGCGACCGAGGATGACTGCCGCCGTGGTGGTCTCGAGAAACTCCCGCTCCACGGGATCGAGATCGACGGCCGCCGCGAACCGGCGCCGGCGCGCCTCGATGAAGCCGTCGGCCCAGCGGCTCGCAAGCAGCATGCGGGCCGAGTCAAGGGCCTGGTCGGCCGTCACGCAGGCGTCGACGAGGCCGAGCGTGGCCGCGGCACGGCCGACGACGGGTTCGCCCATGGCGGCGAACTCGACTGCAGGTCCGGGCCCGATGAGGCGAGGCAGCAGCACCGATCCTCCCCACCCGGGCAAGAGGCCGAGCTTCACTTCGGGCAGCCCGAGCGCCGTGTGGGGATCGTCGGTGGCCACCCGGAGGTCGCATGCCAGCGCCAGTTCCAGCCCGCCGCCGAGGCAGGTGCCATCGATCACGGCGGCCGTGGGAAACGACGCCGACAGCCTGGCGAACAACGCCCGACCACGGTCGCACAGGGCGGCGATCTGGGGCTCGGCGAGCGACCGCAGCGCTTCGAGGCCGGCGAGATCGGCGCCCGCGAAGAAACTGCCCGGGCGTCCAGAGCGGAGGATCACGCCCCGCGGAGCAGGCGCCGCGGCCAGATCATCGAGCACCGCGGCGAGGTCGGCGAGCACGCGGGGCGTGAGCACGTTGTGCCGATGGTCGGGCACCGCAAAGGAGAGCACCACGAACCCGTCTGCCGACCGCTCCACCGCCAGCGTCTGGAGATTCCCTGCCGCCGGCATTTCGGGGTGCTTTCCTCGGTTTCGCTTGCCTGCCCAGTGAAAACCGTTAGTGTATCGGCAGTTTTCGTCGTCTACAGTCGGTGATCCGCGGGCGGGCCGCGGCAACGATTCTTTGGCGGGCACACGGAGGTCGAGGGCATCCATGGTTGAGTCCGAGACGGATCGCGTGTCGGGAAGCCGTTCTGGCGACGACGCACGGCGGCTTCCGCCGGTGGCGGCCGTGATCACGTGGATGGCACTGGTGAGCCTGGCCGTTGCCGGCCGGCTCTGGCAGCCGTCGTGGAACGGCGAACCGCTCTGGAACGTGACGCCCCTCGCTGGCGTGGCCCTGCTCTCGGGCTATCTCTTCGCGAACCCGTTGGTGGCTGCGAGCGTGCCGCTGGCGGCACTGGCGATCAGCAACCTGCTGCTTCCCGGCTACGGCAGCCTCGGCGTTGCCGCGATCGTCTATGCCGCGTCGGCCTGGCCGGCCCTCGTGGGATCCACCGGCCTGCTTGGCCGCGGCACGCCACGGTGGGCGGCGGTGCTCGGCAGCAGCCTCGCCAGTTCGCTCGTGTTTTTCTTTTCGACCAACCTCGCCCACTGGCTCTTCGTGGGTGGCTATCCGACGACCGCGGCTGGCCTCGGGGAGTGCCTCGTGGCGGCCCTGCCGTTCTACCGGTGGATGCCGGTCGGTGATGCATTCTGGGCCGTAACGCTCTTCGGAGTGGCGACGGCTGCCGGGTCGATCGCCGATGCGGTCGAGCAGCGGTCGCTCCGTCCTCGGGGCTTTTCGTCGCGGCCGCTTGACTGACCGGCAAACCGGTCGAGAATGCTTTCACTCCTGGGTGGTCGTCACGCGCACGCGTTCGGCCGCTCCTTCGCCGCGGGAATGGCGGAATTGGCAGACGCGCCAGGTTGAGGGCCTGGTGGTAGTAATACCGTGCAGGTTCAAGTCCTGTTTCCCGCACTTCCGACGATCCGGTCGCCGCTGACGGCGGCCGCCGGCCACCACGCATGAGCATGACCCCAGATCCTGCATCCGCCGAATCGGGGGACGCCGCGGCACCGGCCCGACGAATTCCCATCGGAACGCAGCGGCCGGGCGTGAAGCCCCCGTCGCTCGCGCCGGCATACCAGTACGTCGCGCCACCGGCCGTGGCTCCAGCGACACAGGCCGATGCTCCGGCGGCGGTGACCGAGACCACAGCGGCTCCCACGCCTGCCGAACCGCCGCAGGCTCCCGCGTCCGGCGGCAAGCCGGAAGGAGGCCGCGGACGTCGCGACCGCCGCCGCGACGACAAGCCGCGGTCGTTCACCGACGTGCTGCCCCCGGCACGCCGCGTGTCGGTGCCCAACATCCGCGCGGCCCTGGACGAGGATCTCGAGGCCGACTTCACGGCCGCCCTCGAGGGCGTGTCGGTCGACGAACTCCTGGCCTCGGGGTCCACGGCCAAGGCCGAGGCGCCGATCGACCCCGGCACCCGCCTGATGGCAACGGTGCTCTCGATCGGCCCCGACACGGCCTTCGTCGATCTCGGCGGCCGCCGCCAGGGCGCGATGAAACTCGGGCCGCTCGTCGACGCCGGCCTCGACATCCCGGCGGTGGGCGCCACGATCGAGGTCTCGGTCGGCACCCGCAACGACGACGACAACCTCTACGATGTGGCCCTCGCCAATCGGGCCGTGGCGGTCGAGGACTGGTCGCAGATTCAGGCGGGCATGGTGGTGGAGGCCCGCGTGACGGCGGCCAACAAGGGCGGCCTCGAGTGCGAGGTCGCCGGCCTTCGCGGTTTCATGCCGGCCAGCCTCGTGAGCACCTGGCGGGTGGAAAACCTGGAGGAGATGGTGGGCCAGCAGGTGGAGGCCCTCGTCACCGAGATCGTGCCGGCGGCCCGGAGGCTCGTGCTCTCCCGCCGCGCGGTGATCGAGCGGCAGGCGGCCGACGCGAAGGTGAAGCTCCTCGAGACGCTGGAGCCAGGCGCCGAACTCGAAGGCATCGTGCGCAGCGTTCGCGACTTCGGCGCATTCGTCGACATCGGCGACGGTGTCGAGGGCCTCGTGCACGTCAGCGAACTCTCGTGGGAGCGGGTGGCCAATCCGGCCGACGTGCTCCAGCCCGGGCAGAAGGTGCGGGTGATCGTCAAACGGATCGATCGCCAGACGGGGAAGATCGGCCTCTCGGCCCGCGACCTGGTGGAGAGCCCGTGGAAGCGGGCGGACGTGAAGTATCACGTGGGCGCCACCGTGAAGGGTGTGGTGAGCCGGATCGCTCAGTTCGGCGCGTTCGTGAAGCTCGAGCCCGGCGTCGAAGGCCTCGTGCACGTCTCGGAACTCGCCTCCCGCCACATCCGCAACGTGGCCGACGTGGCCCGCGAGGGCCAGGAGGTGGAGTGCCGCGTGCTCGCCGTCGATCCCGACGAGCAGCGGATGTCACTCTCGATCAAGGCGCTCTCGCCGGCTTCGGCGGCGAAAGACCGGCCTGCCGACGTGGCCGAGCCGGAGGAGCCCGCGGCTCCGCCGCCGGTGGTGAAGAAGCGGTCGGGCCCGCTCAAGGGCGGCCTCGGCAGCACCTCGCAGGGCGAGAAGTTCGGGCTCAACTGGTGACCCCGACTCGGGGCTGCCCGTGCCCCGTCGCCGGACGTTCCGGCCCGGGAAGCCCAATCGCGTAAGCGATGGGGACAGCGTCACCGTCACGCAGTCGTACCGCTCACGCGGTTACGCTTCCCGGTCGTAGCGTCGGCGGTGCACGCCGCCCGGGAAGCCCAATCGCGTAAGCGATGGGGACAGCG
>JBJTDZ010000096.1:0-14744 GCA_046092585.1 Pirellulales bacterium
GCGCGAGGTACTCGTCGATGTCGGTGGCGATGAGCGCTGATTGGTGTGACATGATTGAACTCGTGGTGCTCCTTGGACGTCGCCGGTGACGCCGGCTCGGCATTGCCCGGGCCATCTCGTCGGACGCTCCCTTCAGGCATCCTGCCCTCCGGTCGCTCGGAGGAACCCTCGCTCTCGCCCTCCGGGCCGCGCTCGGTTTCCTACGCCGTCTCGATTGGCACGGGCAAACCCTCGCTGAGTCCTGGATCGGCTGGAGAGCAGCTTGGAGGGTCGGCACCGGTTGACGCAGGAAGCACCCCCGCGCACGTGCCGTTCAGCGGCCGCGAAGCGGTCCGCTGCAACGGCAGGAGCCGACGCCACCTCAGAAATACCCCTCCTTTTTCTTTTTTTCCATCGAGCCCGCCTCATCGCTGTCGATGAGGCGGCCCTGCCGCTCCGAGAAGGTCGTCAGCAGCATTTCCTGGATGATCTCGGGGAGCGTGGTGGCGCTCGAGTCGACGGCGCCCGACAGCGGGTAGCAGCCGAGCGTGCGGAAGCGCACGCGCCGCAGTTCGGGCTTCTCGCCGGGCTCGAGCGGCAGGCGGTCGTCGTCCACCATGATCATGACGCCGTCGCGCCACACGATCGGCCGCTCGGCGGCGAAGTAGAGCGGCACGATCGGGATCTTCTCGAGATGGATGTACTGCCAGACGTCGAGCTCGGTCCAGTTGGAGAGCGGGAAGACGCGGATGCTTTCGCCCTTGCGGACCTTCGTGTTGTAGAGGTTCCAGAGCTCGGGCCGCTGGTTCTTGGGATCCCAGCGGTGGAACTCGTCACGGAACGAGAAGACCCGCTCCTTCGCCCGGCTCTTCTCCTCGTCCCGCCTCGCACCGCCGAAGGCGGCGTCGAAGCGATGCTTGTCGAGAGCCTGCCTGAGCGCCTGCGTCTTCATCACGTCGGTGTGCACCTTGCTCCCGTGCGTGATCGGGTTGATGCCCTGCGCCCGCCCCTCCTCGTTCACGTGCACGATCAGCTTGAAGCCCAGCTCCTTGGCGACGTATTCGTCGCGGAGCCGGTACATCTCCTGGAACTTCCAGGTCGTGTCGATGTGCATCAGTGGGAAGGGAGGCTTCGCCGGGTAAAACGCCTTTTCGGCGAGGCGAACCATCACCGCCGAATCCTTCCCGATGGAGTAGAGCATCACCGGGTTCTCGAACTCGGCCGCCACCTCACGGATGATGTGGATGCTCTCGGCCTCGAGCTGGCGGAGGTGGGTCAGGTTGTAGGAGGTCATCGGTGCTCCGGGTGCCGCGCTGTCTTCACGCTCGCGCTGTCTTCACACTCTAGACCCTGCGGGCGGCCCGCGACAATCCGGCCCCCCGCGGCCGCTCAGGCGGCCTTGCGGACGATGAGGCCGATCGACGTCGACGCGTGGCCCGCGAGGCAGAGCCGCAGGTGCTTGACGCGGCCGCCCGGCTCCTGCGCCGACGTGTAGTAGGGGGGCGGGTCGACGAAGGTGTCGAGTTCGGTCGAGCCGGGATCGATGTCGATGGGCTCCACGTGATGCCCTCGTGACCGCAGCCGCTGGCACACCTCCTCGATGTCGCGCAGCCGGTAGATCACGCACGAGCCCTCGGCCAGGGTGTCGTCGTTGCTCGAGAGGTTGAACTCCGTGGTGTGCACCGCCACCCCGCCGGGCTTGAGGCAGTCCATCTGGCGCTCGAGGAACCGGAGCCCGAGTTCGAGGTTGCCGCAGTGCTCGAAGGAGCACGTCGACCACGTGAAGTCGTAGCCCCGGAGATCGTCGGGCACCTGGTTCATGTCGACGGGCCGAAACTCCACCCGCTCGCGGAACTCGGCGTCCGGGCAGAGGCCGTCGGCGTTGAGGGCGTCGCGGGTTCCCACCCACTGGCCCGTCTTCGCCCAATCATGGTTGCGTTCGTCGTCGGACGAGAGGTCGGTCGCCGTCACCCGGCACCCGATCGACGCGAGGAATGCGGGCAGTTTCTCCGCGCCCACCGCGAAGCCGAGCCCTCGGGTCCCGGGAACGAGCAGGCCGCGCTCGGCGAGCGCCTGGCAGATGTAGGCGAGTTCCCAGGGCTTGCGGTGGATCTGCCACGGAATCTGCAGCCGCCCGAGCCAGCCGCGGAAGGTGGGGGAGTCGAGCGTCGCGAACCGGCAGACCTGCGACACGAGCCCGACGCCCTCCACTCGCCTGCCGCCGGCGGGGAGAAAGAGATCCGGGTGGTGGTGGGGAAACTCCCGGATGCGGATCGCCGCCGTGGCCGAAGAGCGATCCCGACGTTTCAGCAATCCGGCGAGGTTCTTGGCGAGACGCTGGCCGATGGTCTTCACTGTCATGGGAATTTCCCGCGGCGCATGGCTGATGGATCCGGAACGGAGCCGGGAACGGTAGCAACTCCCGCCCCCTGCCGAAATGCCGGTTGGCAGGCCCACCGGACCCCGGAGGTGGCCTGCCGCGGCCTAGGCGAGCCGCCCGCGGATGTCGTCGGCCTGGCGGCGAATCGCCCGCAGGTCGGCGGCCGGTTTGCGGTCAAGGTTCTTCAGTTGCATCGTCATCCGCTGGTTGCGGGCCAGCAGCCGCTCGTGCCGGGCGAGAAAATCCCAATAGAGCGTGGTGAAGGGGCAGGCGTCCGGCCCCGTGGCCTGCTTCGGGTCATAGCGACACCCGCGGCAGGCGTTGCTCATGCGGTCGAGGTAGGCGCCCGTCGCGCAGTAGGGCTTCGAGGCCATCACGCCGCCGTCGGCGAACTGGCTCATGCCGAGCGTGTTGGGCACCTCCACCCACTCGACGGCATCGACGTACACGGCCAGGTACCACTCGTGCACCCGCTTCGGATCGACCCCGAAGAGCAGGGCGAACAGCCCCGTCACCATCAGCCGCTGGATGTGATGGGCGTAGCCGTGACGGAGCGTCTGGCCCACCGCATCCCGGAGGCAGTGCATCTCGGTGTCGCCGGTCCAGTAGAGATTCGGCAGCGGCTGCTCGGCACCGAGGGCGTTGCGGTCGAGATACCCCGGCATGAAGTGCCAGTAGACGCCGCGGACATACTCGCGCCAGCCGATCACCTGGCGAATGAATCCCTCGACCGCCTCGAGCGGTGCCCGCCCGTCCCGCCATGCCCGCTCCGCACCGGCGACCACGTCGCGGGGATCGAGGAGTTTCAGGTTCAGCGCCTGCGAGAGCCGCGAATGGTAGAGCCACGGTTCACCCGTCCAGATCGCGTCCTGGTAGCGGCCGAACGAGGCGAGGCGATGCGCCAGGAAATCGTCGAGCGCCGCGCGGGCGGCGGCGGGTGTCACCGGCCAGTCGAAATCGGCGAGGCTGCCCGGATGGGCGGCAAACCGCGCGTTCACCACATCGATCACGCCCCGCGTGACGGCGTCCGGAGTGAAGCGGATCGGCCGGGGCAGCACGCCCGGCCCCGACTTCGGGAATGCCCCGCGATTCTCGGCGTCGAAGTTCCAATGCCCGCCCGCGGGCTCGCCGTCGTCCATGAGCACGCCGAACTTCTCCCGCAGCGGCCTGTAGAAGTATTCGAGCCGCAGCTGCTTCCGACCCGCCGCATGGGCGGCAAACTCGTCGCGGGTGGTGAAGAAGTGGCGGTCGGGGCGGATCTCGAGGGGCAGCCCGGCGGCAGCGGCCGCCCCGCGGAGCGCCTCCTGCACCCGCCACTCCCCCGGCTCGACCACGACGAGCCGGTCGGGAGTCCAGCCGGCCTTCCGCAGGCGGGCGAGGCTCGCGGCCAACGCGGCGGCCAGCGTGGCCGGCTCGCCCGACCGTGCCTCGGCGGCAAGTTCCGTGTAGTCGATCTCGATCCCGGCGGCCGCGAGGCTGTCACGAAACTGTCGCATGGCCGCCAGGAACACGGCGATGCGGGCCTTGTGGGTCCAGACGTGGGTGCTCTCCTCCGCCACCTCGGCCATCCAGACGCGGTCGCGGGAAGAATCGAAGCCGTCGAACGCGGCGCTGCCGCGATCGAGCTGGTCTCCGAGGACGATCACGAGGCTGCGCGGCATGGGAGTCTCGGGGGATACCTGGGTATCGTAGATGCCCGAGGAGGAATCATGCAGTCCTGGAAATCCCGTGCCGCATCGGCCGACGCGGTCGTGTCGCGGATCGTGAGCGGGATGAACGTCTTCGTCCACGGGGCGGCGGCCACGCCGACCCCTCTGCTCGACGCCCTGGCGCGGCGGACGGATCTCCGCGACGTGAAGCTCTGGCACATCCACCTGGAAGGCCCGCTGGCCTTCACGGCACCGGAGCACGCCGGCCGCTTCCGCTCGATCTCGCTGTTCACGGGAGCCGGCCTCCGCGGCCCGATCGCCGAGGGGCGGGCCGACTTCGTGCCCATCTTCCTCTCCGACATCCCGCACCTGTTCACGAGTGGCCGGGTGCGGCTCGACGCAGCGCTCGTGCAGGTCTCGCCCCCGGATCGCCACGGCATCTGCACGCTCGGCACCAGCGTCGACACGGCCCGGGCGGCGGTCGACACGGCCGGTGTCGTGCTCGCCGAGATCAACGAACGCATGCCCCGCACGCACGGCCATACCGCGGTGCCACTCGCACGGCTTGCGGCCTGGACGGCGACCGATCGCGACCTGCCGGGCCATGCCCCGCCGCCGCCGAGCGACGCGGAGGAGCGGATCGGCGATCATGTCGCCGCGCTCGTGGGCGACGGCGCGTGCCTGCAGATGGGGATCGGCGGCATTCCCAACGCGGTGCTCGCGCGGCTGGAGAGCCGCCGTGATCTCGGCATCCACTCCGAGATGTTCTCGGACGGCGTCGTGCGGCTGATCGAATCAGGGGCCGTGACCAACACCCGCAAGTCGATCCACCCGGGCCGCACCATTGCGAGCTTCGTGGTCGGCAGCCGACGGCTCTACGATTTCATCGACGACAACCCGCTGGTGCAGTTCCACCCCTGTGACCGCACCAACGACACGAATCTCATCCGCAAGATCGACGATGTCGTGGCGATCAACTCCGGGCTCGAGATCGACCTCACCGGCCAGGTCTGCGCCGACTCGATCGGCCACCGCGTCTACTCGGGAATCGGCGGCCAGATGGATTTCATCCGCGGGGCGGCGATGAGCCGGGGGGGAAAGCCGATCATCGCGCTCCCCTCGACCGCGGCCGGCGGAGCCGTCTCACGGATCGCGGCGGAACTCAAGCCGGGCGCGGGCGTCGTCACCACCCGGGGGCACGTGCACTGGGTGGTGACCGAGTACGGTGCCGTCGATCTCCACGGGAAGACGCTCTCCGAGCGCGGCCAGCTGCTCGCCTCGATCGCCCACCCCGACTTTCGCGAGAGTCTGCTGGCCCGGCTCCACGAGCTCAAGCGGACCTGAGGCTCCCACGCGAGCCTCAGGCTGCCCCCAACGCTTACGCGATTGGGCTTCCATGTGCCGGAAGCGCAACCGCGTGAGCGGTACGGCTGCGCAGGGGGCGGACGTGGCCTGCTCCTAAGCCTGAGATGTACGTGTGATCCGTATTACCGCAGCGGACCGAGCGTCGGCGATTGCGGCAGGCTCATCGGGAGCTGCAGCGGCGGGGCGGCAGCCGGGGGATCCTTGGCGGGCTGCCCCGATGGCGGCTGCGGCATCGGCTTCTCGCCGGTGGCCACGGCCAGCCCTTCCCGAGCATCCTTGAGGCCGGGATTGATCGCCAGGGCGCGGCGGAAGGCATCGATCGCCTCGTCCTTCTTCTGCTGCTTGAAGAGTGTGACGGCGTAGTTGTTGAGCAGGGCGGCCATGCCTTGGTCGATGGGCAGGTTCGGATTGCCCGATGCTTCGACCGCTTCCGCGTGTCGCTTCTCCATGTCGGCGATGACGTCGGCGTATTTCATCTCGGCCTCGGTGAACCGGCCCGCGGCGGCGAGGGCGTTGGCGAGGTTGATGTGGATGGCCGGCAGGTGCGGCGTGACCCGGCATGCTTCCTTGAACTGCTCGATCGCCTCGTCCATCCGGCCCTTCGCGGAGAGGGCGGTGCCGAGATTGTTGTGCGTCTCGCCGAGGTCGGGCCGCAGTGCCGTGGAGCGGGTGAAGTGGTGCATCGCCCCGCGGTTTTCGATGCGGGTGGGCGGGTTGACGTCGTCGACGTGTCCCCGGGAGAACTTCCGGGCTCCGAGCCGATTGTGGGCCTGCCAGGCGTTCTCGTTGTACGCGAGCGTGTGCGTCCAGAGGGCATCCTCGTTGACCCAGGCGCCGGCGTAGGTGAACGACATCCACGTGAAGGCCGCCAGCACGAGGCTCGTGCCCGCCGCCACCAGCGGCCGCTCGCTCGCCGGCAGGCGGTCATGCCAGGAGGCGACGGCCGCCGCGATCAGGGCGAGGATGCCGATCATCGGCAGATAGACAAAATGGTCGGCCGCCCAGGTGATCCTCATGTAGGAGATGGTGATGAAGCCGAGCACCGGGGCCACCATCAGCAGGAAGAAGCCGAGGGCGAAGATCGCGTGCCGTCCCCAGGTGCCGCGGTTCTGCCAGAACCACCAGGCCGCGGCGCCGATCACGGGCACCGGGAGCAGTTGCCAGATCTTGGGAGGGTCGATCTCCCAGCGGGCGTAGATCGGGAGCAGGGTCGACGGCCAGACGATCTTCCAGAGATAGAAGAGGGTCGACATGCCGGCGATGGCCACCCGCGAGAGCAGGCCGCGAATCGACGGCAGGCCGTTCTCGAAGTACGGCGGCACGATGATCGTTTCCTGGCCGATCGCCCGGCCGTGCTGGTAGTAGATCGTGATGATGCCCAGCACGAGCGAGATCGCGAAGAAGGGAGCCGCCCCCTGCAGGTCACGCAGGGTGACGGTTCCGCGCTTCCACCAGGCATGGAGCAGGAGCACGACGGGCAGCGCCACGACGGATGTCTTGGCGAACATCGAGAGCAGGAAAAACAGGATCGAAAACCCGTACCACTGCCAGCGTTTCGGATCGCCCTCGGCGGCGGCGTCGAACCGCACGAAGGCGATCGCGGAGAGGAGAAAGAGGGGCAGCGAGAGGGTGTTCTTGAGTTCCGATACCCAGGCCACCGATTCCACGCACAGGGGATGGACGGCGAAGAGCACCGCCGCGAGCCAGGCTCCCGGGAGCTTCATCACGGTGAGCAGCCGCCAGAGCAGGAGCGCTCCGCTGATGTGCAGCAGGATCGTGGTGATGTGGTAGCCGGTGGATCGGGTTCCGAAAAACGGCCACTGCAGCCAGAGGGCCGAATAACTCAGCGGAAAGTAGTCGGCGCCATCGGGATCGAACCAGAGCTTGGCGAGTCCCGCGGGGGTGGTCGACTGCACGGTGGCGTTGGCCGTGAGCAGCTGGTCGTCGTCCCAGAGCCAATCGGCGGGAAAGAACGGGTGATAGACCGGCGAATAGATCCAGAGTGCGGCCAGCACGATCACCGCCACCCGCAGCAGGAAATCCTGCCAGGCGTCAGTCCGGCCCTCCTGGCGCTCGGCCGACGGCCCGAGGGTGGTCGAGGCGGGATGCAGCCGCGGCTTGGGACGGGCAGTTTCGCGGGGACTGGGCATGCGAGCCTGCATCCTGGCGGGTCAGTGGGCGGAACCTCCACCCTTCACGAGCAGACTATTCTGCCCTGCGACGGGAAACAATCCGCAGTCGGCCGCGGCCGCTGAGGGCCAGGCCCTCCGCAGGGCTGTTGACGTCGAGGATCCGGCGGACTATAGATGCAATCATGTTGCATGATTGCGTTCCATCCCGACGCGGAACCCATCCCGGCTCGAGCGGCCGTGGTCTGCTGCGGCCCGGGCGAAGACGCGCCGCCTGGCACGCCGCGTCCCGCGGTGGTTTCACGCTCGTCGAACTCCTCGTGGTGGTCTCGATCATCGCCGTGCTCATCGGCCTGCTCCTGCCGGCGGTGCAGTCCGCCCGCGAGGCGGCCCGCCGCACGCAGTGCGCGAGCAACCTGCGGCAGGTCGGCCTGGCGATCATCCAGTTCGCCGAGACCCATCGGGGATCGATGCCGTTGTCGAGCCACGACCTGGCCCACGGCGAGGAAGAGCAGGCCTGGATCTACACCGTGGCGCCGTTCATGGAGAGCGTCGACAGCGTGCGCATCTGCCCCTCCGATCCAAATGGCCCAGCCCGGCTGAGCAGCGATCTCACCAGTTACCTCCTCAACTCCTACGTCTGCATCCGCGGAGACAAAGGGGCGATCACCAACTATTCCCGCATGCCCGCCAAGTCCAAGACATTCGTGGCCTTTGAAACGTCCGACAAGGTGGGCACATCCCACGCCGATCACACGCATGGCGTCAACTGGTTCAAGGACCCGGCGACGCTCCCCACGAGGGTCGCCCGCACCTGGATGCGAATCCGCCTCGACATCCAAACCGACCGACACGCCGGCTCTTCCAACTATCTCTATGCCGACGGTCACGTGCAGTCGATCGACGAAACACAGATCGACGAATGGGTCGTGGCCAATCACAACTTTGCCCTGCCTCCCAACTGATTCTTCACCGAGGATTTCCCTCCATGATCCATCGCGTTTTCATTGCGTGTGCCGTGTGCGTCATGTCCTTCGCGATCGGTTCGGCCAACTCGGCCGACTATGAACTCGATCTCCACCTGCACAGCGAAGAGGTGACGCCTGCCGAATTCGGTGCGGGCGACGCACTTCTGCCCGTGGTGGCAGCGGCAAAGGAGATACGGCCTGCCGATTCCGCCCTCGATTTCATCGGGGTGACATCGGGGTCGTCCTTTTGGCTGTTGCCCAAGAATCAGAATCCGGACGTGCTTTTTCTGAGTATCGGCACCGAGGAACTGAACCCGGCTGATTTTGCGTCGTCGCTCACCTGGTCGCTCGTGACGGTGACCGGTTCCGGCGGCGGAGCGGCGCCCGGGTATTTTTCCGTCTGGAATAGCAATAGCGGGAGCCCGTGGTTTTCCGGCGTCGTGCCGTTGATGTCGACCGCGCCGGGCGCCTCGACGCCCGGCTCGTTAACCGTTGCCGCCGGAGCGCATTCGCACTTCAACTATGGGTTTACGGAACCGGGCCTCTACAACATCACGTTCGCGGCATCGGGCACGCTCTCCCCGGCGCTCGGCGGGGGGCTCGTCAGCGGATTGGCCACCTACTCGTTCGGTGTATTCGATGCGGGAGCTGACTATCAGTTCCCGGCGTCAACGCCGTGGAACTACGGGGGTCAGTCGTACTCGGTAGCCCTCGTGGGCAATGAGCACATCGACATGGGAATCGGTCTCGCCGTGGTGCCCGAGCCGGCGACCGGCGTGTCCGCCGTGGGAGCGTTGGCGGTCGGCTGCATCGCCCTGGCGCGCCGCCGGGGCCGGCAGGGCCTGTTTTTCCGGCGGAGCCAAATGGCCGGTTAAGCGGGCGGCGACGCTCCGGTTTCCTCCCCAGACGGCCACCACGGCCGGGCCTCAGGAGGTGCACCGTGATCGCTGTTGCCACAAAGGCGTCGAAACTCCTCGCCCCTCGTCGACGGTCGAAGGCGGCCGCGAAGCGGCGGTCTGATCTCGCCGCCCGCCGCACGGCCTTCTTCGCCCGGCCCATCGACTACATCCCCTGCCGGCAGTTTCTCAAGGCCGATGCCGAGAAACTCGCCTCCACGCCCCCTGCCGACGCAGCCGTGCCGCTCGAGCGGCGGGATGGGATGCCGGCGGACGCCCGCAGCCTCACGCCCTACCTCGCGAGCCTCTACCAGACCAGACTGCTCTCGAAAGACGAGGAGCAGTTTTACTTCCGCCGGATGAACTGGCTGAAGTTCCGCGCTGCCACCTCCCGCGGCCGGCTCGATCGTCGACGGGCCACGCTGCGGCAGATCGAGCGGATCGAGGCGATGCTCGGGGCGGCCGATGCCGTCAAGGGAATCCTGATCACGTCGAACCTCCGGCTCGTGGTCTCGATCGCCAAAAAGTTCGTGGACGCCTCGTGGACGTTCGACGAACTCGTCAGCGAGGGCAACGTGGCCCTGATGCGGGCTGTCGAGAAGTTCAACTTCGCCCTCGGCAATCGGTTCAGCACCTATGCCACCTACGCGATCCAGCGGCACTTCTTCCGGCTCTCGCACCGGGGCAGACAGCTGCGCAAGCGGTTCGTCAGCGACGACGAGGCACTTCGTGACCGGGCCGAGGAGCCGGCGACGACCGAGCACCGGTCGGCCGAGCAGATCGACCTACTGAAGGGACTCTTCAAGAAGTTCCTGGTGGATCTCGAGCCCCGGGAGCGGCAGATCGTGGTGGCCCGTTTCGGGTTCGATGGCAAGCCGCCGCGAACGTTCCGCGAGCTCGGCAGCCAGATGGGCGTCTGCAAGGAGCGGATTCGGCAGATCCAGGGACGGGCCATGGACAAGCTGCGGTCGATGGCCGCCGAGGCCCGGCTGGAGCAGACGGTCGGCGACTGGTTGTGAATCGCAGCCCGGCACGCCGTTCTCGCGGGCGGGTTCGCCTTGCGTCGGCCGTGTTGCCCCCCTACGCTCCCCGCCCCGCCGGGCCTGCGGCGGCTGCCTCCGGGAGAACCGTTGATGTCGATCACGCTCGGGGAACTCGCCGCCCGCATCGGCGGCACGCTCGTCGGCGGTGAAGCGTCGCTGCCGATCGCCGCCGCCGCCACGCTCGACACCTCCACGCCGCACGATGTCACGCTCGTCGACACGGCCGACAAGCTCCACCTGCTCGCCCGCAGCCCGGCGGCGGCGGCGATCGTGCCGACCGGCTCCGGTCCGCTCGACCGGCCTTCGATCGAGGTGGCCGACGTGCATGCCGCCTTCGCGACGGCGATCATGCTCTTCCGACCCCCGCGATCCGCGGCCCGCACGGGCCTGAGCCCGCAGGCCGCCATCGACCCGTCGGCGCGGATCGGCGCCGACGTCGACGTGCATCCCTTCGCGTCGATCGGCGCCGATGTCGAACTCGGCCCCGGCGTGACGGTGCACTCGGGCGCGCGGATTCTCGCCGGCTGCCGCATCGGTGCCGGCACGACCGTGTTTCCCAACGCGGTGCTCTACGAAGACACGGTGCTGGGCCAGCGGTGCGTCGTCCATGCCGGAGCGGTGCTCGGCGGCTACGGCTTCGGCTACAAGGCCGGCCCCGCCGGCTACACGCTCTCGGCCCAGCTCGGATGGGTCGAGGTGGCCGACGACGTGGAGATCGGCGCGGCCACCACGATCGATCGCGGCACCTACGGCCCCACCCTGATCGGCACGGGCACGAAGATCGACAACCTCGTGATGATCGCGCACAACTGCCGGATCGGCCGGCACAACATGATCTGCTCGCAGGTGGGCGTGGCCGGCAGCACCACCACCGGCGACTGGGTGGTGATGGCCGGCCAGGTGGGTGTTCGCGATCACGTGCACATCGGCGACAAGGCCGTGCTCGGGGCCAGGTCCGGGGTCTCCAACGACGTGGAGCCCGGCCATACCGTGCTCGGCGAGCCGGCGATCGATCTGCGTGATCGCAAGCTGCAACTGGCGGCGATCAGCAAGCTGCCGGAGATGCGCCGGGAATTGAAGCAGCTTACCGCCCGCGTGGCCGGCCTCGAGGGCGGGGCTGCCGCCGACGCCGCCTGACCCTTCCGCCGCCATCATGACGACCACCGCTTCTCCAGCCGGCCCGACCAGCCCCGCGCTCGACGGCGAGACGATCGGCATCCTTGCCGGCTGGGGCCGCTTTCCCGTGGCGGTGGCCGAGGCCATCCGCCGCCGCGGCGGACGCACCGCGATCCTCGCGATCCGCGACCATGCCGACTGCGCGCTCGAGCCGCTGGCCGATGCCCACGGACACGTCGGTGTCGCCGAGATCGGCGGGGCGATCGACTTCTTCCGCCGGCACGGCGTGCGGCGGGCCACGATGGCCGGCAAGATCCACAAGGCGACGATTTTCGGCCAGCGGGCCTGGCGGCGTCACCTTCCCGACTGGACCGGCCTGCGGACGTTCTGGCCGCACTTCGTGAGTCGCCGCCGCGACAACCGCGACGACTCGCTGCTTGGCGCGATCGCCGCCGCCTTCGACGAGGCCGGTGTCTCGATCTGCCCGGCCACCGACTTCGCCCCCGAGCTGCTCGCCCGCGGCGGCGTGATCGCCGGACCATCGCTCACGGCGAGGCAACAGGCCGACGTCGCCTTCGGCTGGCAACTCGCCAAGGAACTCGGCCGGCTCGACATCGGGCAGACGGTCGTCGTCAAGAATCGGGCACCTGTGGCCCTCGAGGCGATCGAGGGCACCGACGCCTGCATCCGTCGCGCCGGCACGCTCTGCCCCGCGGGCGGGATGGTGGTGGTCAAGGTGGCCAAGCCGCAGCAGGACCTTCGGTTCGACATGCCGACGGTCGGCGTCGGCACACTCGAGTCGCTGGCATCCGCCGGGGCCGCCGTGCTGGCGATCGAGGCCGGCCGCACGATCCTCGTCGACATCGATGCGCTCGAGCACACAGCCCGGACGCATGGGATCACGATCGTCAGCTGCCACGACGACGCTGGCGCCGCATCGTTCGACGACCTGCCGCTGGCCGCCTGAGGCCGTCCGGCCTGATACACTGCGGGCATGCGCCTGTTCCCTGCCTCGTCCTGCCTCGTGCTGCTCACCGCCGCGTGGGCCGTCGCGGCCCCGCCGCTGCCGATCGATCTGGGTGTCGATCCGGGCGTGGTCATCCCGCCGGCCGCGACGCACCACCGCGGCCGCGAGATCGCCCAGACCATGCACTTCACGGGGGCGCCGTGGCTCGTACGGGAGAGCCGACAGCGGGAGGAGGATTGCCGCCTATTGCTCGAGGCGCTCGACATCAGGCCCGGGCAGACCATCTGCGACATGGGCTGCGGCAACGGCTTTTACACGCTCGAACTCGCCCGCCGCGCCGGCCCCGAGGGGCTCGTCTACGCCGTCGACATCCAGCCGGAGATGCTGCGGATGCTCGCGACCAACGCGGCCGAGGCCGGGCTCACGACGATCCGCCCGATCCTCGGCACCGCGATCGACCCACGGCTTCCCCGAGGCACCGTCGACCTCTGCCTGTGCGTCGACGTCTACCACGAGTTTTCGCATCCCGAACAGATGCTCGAACGGGTTCGCGAGAGCCTCTCCCCGACGGGGCTGCTCGCCGTGGTCGAGTTCCGGGGTGAGGATGCGGCCGTGCCGATCAAGCCGCTGCACAAGATGACCAAGGCCCAGGTCCGGGAGGAACTCGAGCCAGCCGGCTTCCGGCTGGTCCGGGAGTTCGACCGTCTTCCCTGGCAGCATCTCATGTTTTTTTCCCCGGCCCGGCTCGACGGGGAAGGCGGGGCAGGCCGGGAAAACCCGTAATTTCTGCGGTCTTCACCCCCACCGGCCCCGCCCCCGGAAAAGCCCTGCCCCGGAGTTGCATCAGCGCATCCGGGTCGCGATACTAACGGAACTGAGAGAGACGATGACCGGAGGGGGCTCGTCTCAGACCGTGCACGACGCAGTCGCACCATGTCTATCCGGCCTTCGAGTTTCGCGGCGTCCGAGTCTCCGGTTCGCGATCCGCGCGGAGGTTCGCTCGATCCGGCCGTCGTCGTCGATCGCGTGGGGTCATCCCGCCTCGGAGGCACGGCGGCGGGGGCCAACTGGGTGCTCGGTTCCAGCCCCGAAATGGTGCGGATCGCCAAGTCGATCGAGCGGGCTGCCGAGGTCGAGTGCACGGTGCTCGTCTCCGGCGAAACCGGCACCGGCAAGGAACTCTGGGCGCGGCTGCTGCACCGCAGCGGACCGCGACGCGGCAAGGCGTTCATCCCCGTCAACTGCGCGGCCCTCACCCCCTCGCTTGCCGAGAGCCAGTTGTTCGGCCACGAGAAGGGCGCGTTCACCGGCGCCAACGGCCGCTCGCTCGGCATCTTCCGCGCGGCCGAGGGGGGCGTGGTGTTTCTCGACGAGATCGGCGAGATGCCGGCCGAACTGCAGCCCAAGCTCCTGCGGGTGCTGCAGCAGCGGGAGGTGCTGCCCGTCGGTGCCACGGAGCCGGTGCCGATCGACGTGCAGATCGTCGCCGCGACCAACCGCGATCTCGAGAAGGAGGTCGAGAAGGGTACGTTCCGAGAGGATCTCTACTACCGCCTCAACATGATCGAACTCCGCGTGCCACCCCTGCGGGAACGTGCGGAGGACATCCCCGCATTCCTCGAGTTCTTCGCGCAGCGGTTCGCCGAGAAATACCGGCTGCCGATGTGGATGCCCTCCACCGAGGCGCTGGCCGAGTTCTGCGCATTCGACTGGCCGGGCAACGTGCGGCAACTCGAGCACGTGATCGAGCAGGCCTACGTGCTCCAGATGGAGCCGAAGGTGCCGGTGAAGGCGGCTGGGCGTGGCGCGGCCTCCGGCTCGGGCCGCCTCCCCTGCCTCGATCTCGGCAAGCTCCGGGAGCAGGCGATCCGCGAGGCCCTCGAGATTACCCGGGGCCACAAGGCGAAGGCCGCCAAACTGCTCGGCGTGCACGCCAACACGATGACCCGCCTGCTCAGGGAGCTCGACGGCGGGGAGCCCACGGGCGACGACGCCTGAATCGAGCTCGGGGCTGCCCGTGCCCTCTCGCCAGACGTTTGCGATTGGGAAGCCCACTCTTGTAAGCGATGGGGACAGCGTCACCGGTGACGCGGGCTCAGGGCTGCCAATGCCCCGTCGCCGGACGTTCGCCTCGGCCCTCCTGGGCAATCCTGTTCGGCACGGGATTTGCGCGATTGAAGCCAGGCAGCCCGGGCCGACTGAGGCGAGTTGCGCTCAGGTCGGCCGGGCGATATCGTGCCCGTCATGTCCGA
>JBJTDZ010000097.1:0-19346 GCA_046092585.1 Pirellulales bacterium
CCTTGGCGAGTGCGTCGCCGATCTCGTACGACCGCTTGGCGATATCGAGCAGCAGCCGATAGATCTCGACACGTCGCTGGGTCACGAGCAGCGAGTAGAAACTCTGCCGCACTCCCGCGAGCACGTCGTAGCGGGCGCGGATCAGGTCGTATTCGGCCTGCTGCACCCCGCGGAGCGCCGCCTGCTGGGCGAGTTTGAGTTTGCCCGCGGTGACCACGTCCTGCGTGACGAAATAACTCCACTGGCTTTCGGGGCCGGCGATCTGCGGCGAGCCGGCGGCGGCCATCGGGTTGGGGTAGAGCCGTGCCTGCACCGCCTTGCCGCGTGCGGCCTCGACGGCGGCCCGGGCCGCGATGAGCCGGGGGTGATTCCGTTCCGCGTAGGAGACGAACTCGGCGAGCGTCCGGGGCGAAGGGCGGTCGTCGGCCACCACGTGGGGGGCAGCGGCGGCGTGCGCGGCCTCCGTCGCGAGCGCGACCCCGGGTTCGGACACCTGCATCGACTCCGCGCGGGCGGGCCACTCGTCGGCGCCACCGGCGCCGGGGTGCATGAGCGTCAGCCAGGCTCCGGCGAGGACGATGCCGAACGGGCTCATGCCGCGACCGAGCGTCGGAATCGTCGTTCGTGGCATGTCGCCGGCACCGGGAAGGCATGGCGAGGGCGCGAGCCCCGCGTGACTTTGCCATCGACATTCGTCGGGGGCAAGATTCATGCATCCGCGGTGGTGCAGCGCCGAGGCGGCGAGGCTTCGAAGGCTGCGAAACCTGGGCAGTTCGCGGCGCCGTGCCGCTGCTTCGGCAAACTGCCGAAACAGCCGAGCCTTTGCCGACCCCCTGCGCTACCCCGCGACTAATCGAGATCTGATCGCGGTTTCACGGCTGGGGCGAAGCCCCGCTTGCGGAGCAGGGCGTCGATCGAGGGATCGCGGCCGCGGAAGCGGCGGTAGCCCTCCTCCGGGTCGATGGTGTTGCCGGCCGAGAGCACGTGGCGGCGGAGACGGCCGGCCACGTCGGCATCCCAGGGGCCGCCCGCCTCGCCGAAGGCCCCCCAGGCGTCGGCCGTGAGCATGTCGGCCCAGAGGTAGCTGTAGTAGCCGGCGGAGTAGCCGTCGTCGGCGAAGATGTGGTTGAAGTGTGGCGTCCGGTGCCGCATCACGATCTCCACCGGCATGCCGAGCGTCTCGAGCGTCTGCCGCTCGAATCGCTCCGGGTCGATCGGCGCGGCCCCGGCGAGGTGGAGTCGCATGTCGACCAGGGCACTTCCGAGGAACTCGACCGTGCGAAAGCCCTGGTTGAAGGCATCGGCCCGGCGGATGCGGGCCACGAGCTCGGCCGGGATCGGCCGGCCCGTCTCGCAGTGCACAGCGAACCGCTCGAGCACCTCCGGCGTCGAGAGCCAGTGCTCCAGCAGTTGCGAGGGGAGTTCCACGTAGTCACGGGCCACCCGCGTGCCGGCCAGCGAGGGATGGGCGACGTCGGAGCAGAGGCCGTGCAGGGCATGGCCGAACTCGTGAAACAGCGTGGTCGCGTCGTCCCAGCTGAGCAGCGCCGGCTCGCCCGTCGCCGGCTTCACGAAGTTGCAGTTGTTGGAGACGAGCGGAAGCACGCGGCCGTCGAGCCGCTCCTGCGGCCGGTAGTCGCTCATCCACGCCCCCGACCGCTTGCCCGTGCGGGCGAAGGGGTCGAAGTACCAGAGGCCCACGGTCTCGCCGCCGGCATCGGCAACCCGCCAGACACGGACGTCGGGGTGAAACACCGGCACCTCGCCGACGCCGAGCGGCTCGAACCGCAGCCCGAAGAGCCGCTCAGCCACGAAGAACATGCCGTCTCGGAGCCGGTCGAGCTGGAGGTAGGGGGCAAGTTCCGCCTCGTCGAGGTCGTACCTCGCCCGGCGGACCTTCTCCGCGTAGTAGCGGTAGTCCCAGGCCGCGATCGTGATGCCGGCCCCCTCGGCGTCGGCGACCGCCTGCATGTCGGCCACCTCCTCGCGGACGCGGGCCACCGCCGGCTTCCAGACGGCCTCCATGAGCGCCACGGCCCGCTCGGGTGTCTTGGCCATCGAGTCTTCGAGTCGCCAATGGGCATGGGTGGGGAACCCCAGCAGTGCGGCACGCCGGGCCCTCAGCGCGAGGATCCTCGTGACCACGCCGTTGTTGTCGGCCGCGTTGCCGCGGTCGCCGCGGTCGACGAACATTCGCCACACCCGCTCACGGAGATCGCGACGGTCGGCGAAGGTCAGGAACGGCTCCACGCTCGAGCGGGTGTTGGGAATGGCCCAGGCACCTTTTCGGCCGCGTGCTACCGCGGCGTCGGCGGCGGCCCGGCGGGCCGTCTCGGGCACCCCGGCGAGATCCGCCTCATGGTCGAGGAACACGGCGGTGTCGCTCTCCTCGACCAGCACGTTCTGCGCGAACGTCGTGTGCAGGGTGGCGAGTTCCTGGTTGATGGCCGCAAGTTCGGCCTTTGCCCTGGTGTCGAGCCGGGCGCCGGCACGGGCGAGGTTCGTGGCATGGAGCCAGGCGAGGCGGCGCTGCTCGGGCGAAAGGCCAGCGGCCTCCGCCCCCTCGTGCACCGCGGTGATGCGGGCGAAGAGCCGCTCGTTCTGGACGATCGCATCCTGAAACGCGGCCAGCCGCGGCGCCATCTCCCGCTCGACGGCCCGCAGGGCATCGTCGCTGAGCGATCCCGTGAGCACGCCGTACACGGTCATCACCCGGTCGAGCAGCCGGCCCGACCGCTCGAAGGCGGCGATCGTGTTGTCGAACGTGGGCGGGGCGGGATCGGCCGCGATCCGCTCGACGGCTGCCAGCTGCTCGGCCATCCCCGCCTCGAGCGCCGGTGCGACATGCTCTACCCGCACCCCGTCGAACGGCGGCACGCCGCCGAACGGTCCCTGCCAGGGGGCGGTGAGGGGATTCGCGTCGGTCGCGTGCGAGGACGTGACAAGCATGGCCAGCAGGATACAGGCCACGCCGCCTGCGCGAATGACGATGGCCGGGGGCACGGTGGTGTGAAGCATCGACGGAGTATGCCGGGCGACACTGGCGACGGGCGGCTCAGGATCGGTGGCGTGCCGGGCGTCGGTCAGGCGGCCGCCGCCTGGGCGTCGGCCAGGAATGCGTCGACATCGGCGTCGGTCGTCGCCCACGAGCACATGAAGCGGCATCCGCCCGAGCCGATGAAGTTGTAAAACCGCCAGCCTTTCGCCCGCAGGGTCTCCGCGAGCGGCTCGGGCAGCCTGGCGAAGACGGCGTTGGCCTGCCGCTCGCCGAGCACCTCGATCGCCGGGATGTCGCGCAGCCCGCGCTCGAGCCGGGCGGCGGCCGCGTTCGCCCGGCGGGCATTCTCCAGCCAGGCGCCGCTCTCGAGCAGGCCCACCCACGGGGCCGTCAGGTAGCGCATCTTGGAAGCCAGTTGGCCCGCCTGCTTGCAGCGGTAGGCGAACTCGGCGGCCAGGGTGGAATCGAAGAACACGACCGCCTCGCCCACGCCCATGCCGTTCTTGGTGCCGCCGAGGCAGAGCACCTCGACGCCGACGTCCCGGGTGATCCGCCGGGCCGGCACGCCGAGCGACGCAACCGCGTTGGCGAAGCGGGCGCCGTCCATGTGAAACCGCAGGCCGTGCCGGCGGCAGGTCTCGCCGATCGCGGCCAGTTCGTCGACCGAGTAGGTGGTCGACAGTTCGGTGGCCTGCGTGACGCTCACCACACTCGGCTTGGGGTAGTGGATGTCGCGGCGCCTCTCGACCGCGTGCGTGATGCCATCGGGCGTGAGGCGGCCGCCGTGGCCGGGGAGGAGGAGCAGCTTGGTGCCATTGGAGAAGAACTCCGGAGCCCCGCACTCATCCGTCTCGATGTGTGCCACCTCGTGGCAGAGGATCGCGTGATACGACTGGCACATCGCCGCGAGGGCCAGCGAGTTGGCCGCCGTGCCGTTGAAGACGAAGAACACGTCGACGTGGCACTCGAACATCTCGCGGATCAGATCGCATGCCCGCGTGGTCCACGGGTCGTTGCCGTAGCTCGACTCGCAGCCGCCGTTGGCCCGTTCCACCGCGGCCCACGCCTCGGGGCACATCGGCGCCGTGTTGTCGCTGGCGAACTGGTAGCCGGGGCTCGGACGGGGCGCTGCCATGCGGGGCTGTCTCACGGTTCCGGGGAAGACGTCGCACGGGGCGACGTTTCACCCATGGTAGCCGGGAGCCAGCCGCGGTGTCTGCCCGCGGAGCGAGGCGCGGTGCAGTTTGGCCAGGGCGCAGGCGAGGCGGCTTTTCACCGTCCCGACCGGAATGCCGAGCAGGGCCGCGGCCTCCCGCTGCTTCAGGCCCCTCCGATACACCAGGTCGAGCGTGTCGCGGAGCTTTGCCGGCAGACGGGCGACCGCCCCACGAACCCAGGTCGCGTCCTCGGCGGACTGCATGGCCTGCGGGCTTTGGCACTCCCGGTCGGCGACCGAGTCGATCAGGGCCGCGTCGTTGCCCCCCCGTTTGTCGAGGCTCGCCATCCGATGCCGCCGGTTGCGCCGCTGCGAGTCGATGGCCTGCCGGGTCGCGATGGCGTAGAGCCACGGACGGAACCGCCGCCCGTCGATGAACTGCGACCGCTTCTGGTGCACCCGGAGGAAGGTGGCCTGGAAGACGTCTTCGGCCTGCTGGGCATCGCCGAGGTAGCGGCGGAGGTAGCCGAAGAGTTCCCGCTCGTGGCGGTGGACGAGGGTGGCGAACGCCTCCTCGTCGCCGGCTCCGACGAGCCGCAGCAGGTGCTCGTCGGTCTGCGTTGCCGTAGCACCGTCGTGGTCGGGGATCGAAGACCGCATGGCCGTGCTCATGACGTGATCCTCCCGTCGGGAACCCTCCGAGCCGTTGGCTCACCGACGGGGATGGCAGGGCCGCCGCCGGTGGCGGCCAACGGGGCACGTCGCGTGCCAAAGGCCATGGTTTTTCGGAATGGGGAAACCGTCGGCAAAAAGCGGAATCTGCCGACCCGGGTGGGCGACGAGATCGTCGGAGTCGTTGCAAAATGCCGCATGCAGCGGGCGCTTTTTGCAACACCCGCCGCAGCCTGCGGCCGTCAGCCGTGGATGCGCCGGCGTCCGGAAAGCTTGTGCTGCAGGCGCCGTAGCGGTCGCAGGGCGGAGGGGGTCCGGTCCCGCATCCATTCGCAGTTGATGCAGTTCATGTTTCGGCCGCACTTGTCGCGCCAGCAGGCGACGGGCGCGAGGAAGTCATGGGCGATCCTGTCGAGGTGATCGGCGAGACTGGAGCCCTTGAGCAGGATCACCTCGCCGGGGATCGCGGTCGATTCCACGAGGGACGTGATCCGCTCGACGCTCTGCAGGAAGATGGTGCGGCCGTTTTCGACGTCGGCGGCCGATGCACCCACGTGTGACGGCGAGTGGCGGAGGAAGATGGCCCGATCCACCCGGAGGTTGGCATGCCGCCAGGCGCGGCGGTAGGTGATCCGCGAACTGCCCGGATAGTCGGAGATCGTGCCGAGGATGAACGTCCGCCGCGGGGCGTCGGCGAAGAGGTCGAGCGTTTCGATGCTCGACTGGATCGACCACGCCGGCGACTTGATGGTGTCGCAGATGAACAGCGGTCCGTCGGGAATGGCCAGCAGGGAGCAGCGGCCGAAGACCGGCTCGAAGGAGGCGAGCCGGGACTGGATTTCCGGCCACGGGATTCCGAGCCGGTGGGCGGTGGCCACCGCCGCCAGCGTGGTGACGTGGAAGTGCCTGCCCAGGAACGGCGTTTCGAGCCGCACGGTGTCGGCGCCATGGCGGCACAGGACGACCAGTCGATGGTCGTGGCCCTCGACACACTCGACCGCCCGGTATTCCGCGTCGGCGTGCAGTCCGAAGGTCACGACCGCTCCCCCGACGTCCGTGACGGCCGATCGCAGGTGTTCGTCGTCGGCGTTCACGACCACGAGCCCGTCGGCGGGCACCAGCCGGGCGAGCGTGGCCATCTCCCGGGCCGCGCCGGCGGCCCCGCGAAACTGCGTGTAGTGGTCGAGGCCGCTGATCGTGAGCACGGCGACCGTCGGCCGGAGGCTGGAGGCGGTACGTTCCAGGTTGCCCACGGGAAACTCGCTCGCCTCCACGACGACCGCACTGGTGTCGGGACCGACGGTGGCGAACTGGGAGAGCACGTCGCGGGCCGTGTTGGCAAAGAGCGACACGCCCACGCGGGGTGGTCCGCCGAGCAGGTGGGCCAGCAACTTCACGGTCGTCGTCTTGGAGGCGCTGCCCGTCACGGCGATCACGGGTGCCGCGCCGAGGCGGGTGCGGCAGAGGGCCGCCCTGCGTTCGCGTCGGGCACGCCGAATCGCCCGGATCGTGTTTCGGGCATGATCCGTCACGGCCCGCAGCGGGGATGTCATGGCAGTGATCCTTCCGGCAGCATGGACGCGGCGCCGATGGTTCAACTACAGGAGACGCGACCCGGCCGGAAGAGTGGCTCGACGATCACGTCCGCGGCCGGATCGCCCAGGTTGCCCAGCCGTCCCGGGTGCAGGCCGGCTTGCACCCGCCGGCACCGCCGGTTTCAATCCTGTCGACCCCGGGACCGTGGAGAGAGCAACGTGTTTGGCGATGGAAGCATGCGGAACATGCGCGGTGGGAGGCGATTCTCGCTGAGAGGGCTCGCCGCGGGCGTGCTTGCCATCGGTGTGTCCGCGGCGATCGCTGCCGCGGAGCCCCGGGCGGCGCGGTCGGTGCATCTGGGCTATCCGGCGCCCGACGCGGCCATCTTCACCGTGGAGATGACCGTGCTGGAATCGACGCCCGGCAGCTACTTCATGGCCGCCGGCTGGAACACCGGCTACTTCGGTGTCCAGGAACTCGCCGACCGTCGCAAGGTCGTGATTTTCTCCGTGTGGGACCCCACGGAGGGCGACGATCCACGGGCGGTCGACGCCGAGGATCGGGTCGAGTGCCTGCACGCTGCCGAGGGTACGCGGATCAAGCGGTTCGGGGGCGAGGGCACCGGCGGCCAGTGCATGGAGGATCTCGACTGGAAGATCGGCGCGCCGCTGCGGTTCGCCGTCGTCGCCCGGATCGACGGCGAGAAGACCGCCTACGAGGGGCACGTGCAGGCGGGGATCGGGCAGCCGTGGCGGCACCTCGTGACGTTTCGGACGCACACCGGCGGCACGCCGCTTCGCGGCCTCTATTCGTTCGTGGAGGATTTTCGCCGGGATGGCCGCAGCGTTCACGAAGTGCGCCGGGCTCGATTTCGCGATGCGTGGGTCGAGGATCTCCAGGGGGTCTGGCAACCGCTGCCGCGGGCACGGTTCACCGCGTCGGGGGCCGAGTGGGAGGCAAAGGAGTCGATCGCTGCGGCCGTGGAGGGGCGAACGTTCGAACTGGCGACCGGGGGAGATGTCCGCACCGACCTGTCGTTGGGTGCGATGCTCGAGGTGCCCGTGGCCGAGTTGGGGCAAAAGCCGATCAGCGGGGGGCCGACGTCGACCGAAACACGATCCGGATCGGATCGGCATGACCCGCCGGCGGCAGCGGCACCAGCACGAAGTCGTCGGTGACGATGGGCCTCCACTCGGCCCCCTCGACGATCGTCGCCGCGCCGATCCGGTGCGGGAGGAACTGCACGATCGGTCGTCCACCGCGTTGCGAACCGTTGGTGTTGACCGGCGCGAACGAGGCCGCCCCGGTCAGCGGCGTGATCGTGAGCGTGAACGTGCCGTCTTCCTCGCCCAGGTGCTGGCCGTACGACAGCGTGCCGGCAGCCATCCGTGCCGCCCAGGCCGGGTCGCCGTACAAGGCCACCACGTCTCGGTCGAATCGCAGGCCGCGCTCGTCGCCGGGAGCCGCCCCGGTCTCCAGCCGATGCACGAGCGCGTGGTCGTTGGCATGAAACGCCTCGCAGAGCGTATGCCTGCCGGGTTGCTCCACGAAGTAGTCGAGGAGTCCCCAGCCGGCGTAGCCGAACCAGGTGGGCACGGTATAGCCGACCATCTGGCGCACGCCCGCAGCGTTGAGGAACGCGAGCGCCAGCGCGTCGGGGCCGTCGATGTGGCCGGCAAGGCAGTTGCCGACCGGCAGCCAGACCTTGGGGTTGGTCGAGGCGATCGGGATGGTCGTGCCGGCCGTGTCGACGCCCCAGAGCCGGCCGCCCCCGGAGCGGAACTGCCCGTTGCGGTAGGCGAAGCCGATCTGCCAGTCGCGCTCGGTGGCGTGGCCGCTGGTCACGAAGAGGTCGGTGACGCCATCGTTGAGCCGTGCGGCGAGCGCGGCCGTCGTGTCGTCGGGCCCTCGTTCCTCGCGGGCCTCACCGCCGGCCTCCTTGCGGACCATGCGGTTTTGCTGCAACTCGCTGTACCACACGCCCTCGGCCACGCGATCCATCGCCAGTTCGGTGCCGGACGTCACCCGCCTCACGACGAGCGGCTCGGATGTCTTCGCGATGGCCAGTGCGTTGGCGGCGTCGAAGCCGGTGAGGATGCCCCAGAGGACATCGCCGTAGGGGTCGTCGTCGAGCGTGCGGCAGATCTGGTGGACGCTCGCCTGGAACTCCCGCGTGGCCTCCTCGGGCCGGGCCACGAAGCAGGCGTGTCGCGGCCTTTCGTCGGCGAGCCTGCGGATGGCCTCGTGGGGCGTCTCCTTCCACGTGACGAGTGCCGGCTGGCGATCGCGGTGCTTTTCACGGAGGGCGGTCACGGTCTCCGCCCAGGCGCGATCGGCCAGTGTCGTCTCCGATACCACGATGGCATAGCCGCCGGCCACAGGCGGGGCGTCGGCACTCGCCACGACGGTCGCGAAGGCCATCGCGGCTGACGCCGCCCGCGTGCCGAGCGAATGCAACGCCGTCTTCATGATGCGAAAGCCTCGCGGAGCAGGGCGAGGCTTGCGGGCACGGCGGTGGCGGGGTCGTCTTTCCCCTCGAACTCGAGCGACACCCAGCCCTGGTAGCGGTTCGTGCGCAGGATCGACGCGACCCGCGAATAGTCGATGTCGAGCGTGTACCACGTGCCGCCGCCGAAGTAGGTCTTCGCCTGCACGAGGCACGCCTTCGGCGCGATCCGCTCCATCTGGGGATACATGTCGTCGAGGAAGTTGCCGGTGTCGAGCGTGACCCGCAGCCACGGCGAGTCGATCGCATCCACGATCCGCATCACGCCCTCCGCCGTGCGGCCCAGGCCCCAGTGGTTTTCGAGGCCGAGCGTGACGCCGCACTCCTCGGCCCGCGGCAGGCATTTCTCGAGCGAGTCGATCACCCAGCCAAACCCTTCCTCGTCGGTGTGGCCCGGAAGGCGGGGCTCGATGCCCTTGTTCGCCATGAGTTCGTCGAAATCCTTCGACGTGCCCCAGCGGCCCGTGTTGACCCGCATCGTGGGGATGCCGAGCCGGTAGGCGAGGTCGATCGAGTGGAGGGTCTTGTCGATGTTGTCCCGGCGCACGGCCGGGTCGGGCGAGACGAAGCCCTGGTGGGTGGAGAGGCCACAGAGCGACAGGCCGAGCGAGTGTGCCCGCCTCTTGAGCCGCTGCAGACGAGCGTTGGCCTCGTCGCCGCCCATCTGCACCTGGAGGATCTCGACGCCGTCGAAGCCCATCCGTGCGGCCGCGTCGATGCAGTCTTCGATCGGCACGGGGCGGGTGCGGAACTGCCAGAAGGAGTAGGTCGAGACCCCGATTCGCACCGGGCGGAGCGGCGAGCCTGCCGCCGGGTCCGCGGCCCGGCCGGCCAGGCAGTGCACCGCGGGCAGGGCGACACTCCCGGCGAGGAGGTGGCGTCGGCTGATGAGCGGGTGCTGCATGTCGGCGTCGCCTGGGAATGCTGAAACCGCGGCCGAAGGCTCCCGCCGACCGCGTCACGGGAAGAGTGTATCCGGCCCGGCATGCCGCCGCCCTCGCGAGACATGGCACGCGTCCGGCCCGAGCAATCCCGGCTGTTCCCTCGGGCGCCACCCCTCACGCCGGCGATGCTTGCCGAAGGTCCGTCGATCGACCTATCCTTGCGGTTCGCCGCGCGTGGTGGGTGTCATCCTTCAGCGCTTCGCCCGCGTCGCCGTGGTGCCGGTGCTCGCGTCGTCTGTCCCCGATCGGGACGACTGCGTCCGCGACCAGGAGAAGTTCCCGGAGGCCGTCGCGGCGACGCGCGGACGATCATGTCGGACGACCGGCGGCCGCTCGTCTCGCTCTGCCTGCTCGCCTACAACCAGGAGCGGTTCGTCGAGGAGGCGGTCGCCGGGGCATTGGCCCAGACCTACGAGCCGTTGCAGGTCATCCTCTCCGACGACGCCTCGACCGACGGCACGTTCGAGCGGATGAGCCGCGTGGCCGCCGGTTACGTGGGGCCCGCCCGCGTGCTGCTCAACCGCAACGCGGTGAATCTCGGGCTGGGGGCCCACATCAACCTGCTCACCGGCCATCTGGCCAGCGGCGAGCTCATCGCGCTGGCCGCCGGTGACGACGTCTCCCTCCCCGACAGGATCTCGCGATCCGTCGCCTGCCTGGCGGCCCATCCCGACGTGATGGCGGTGAGCACGGCGCTCACGCTCATCGACGAACACGGGCGGGAACTGCCACGCGGCGGGCCGCGCCCTTCCGCCACGGCCGTCTACGATCTGGCCGGGTACGTCGCCGATCCGGCGATGCATGTCAATGGTCCGAGCAGAACCTTCCGCCGCGTGGTCGCCGACACCTTCGGGCCGCTCGAGGAGGGCTGCCCCACGGAAGACAGCACCTACCTGCTCCGCTGCCTGCTCATGGGGAGGGTGGCCTTGCTGCCGGAGCCACTCGTGCGCTACCGCCGGCATGGCGGCAACCTTTCGGCGCCGCACAACATCCAACGGCTCTCCGTCGACCGGATCGTGAGCCAGTACCGGGCCGACATCGCCACCGCGGAGCGGGTGGTCGGGCTGTCGACGGACACGAAGGCGGGGCTGCTCGCGCGGGTGGAGGCCAATGCCCGGGCCCGCCGGCTGCGGGCGCCGCCGGTCGATGAGGATAAGCGATGAGGCCGAGCACCGACCCGATTCCGGTTCGCTACTTCGTCGCCATCCCCAACGTCGGTGACCTGGTCACGCCGTCGATCGTATCGGGCGTCTGTCGACGGGACACGGTGTGGGTCGCAAACGGCGACGCCCCGCACCTTCTCGCGACCGGCAGCATCCTCTCGTGGGCGACACCTCGTTCGCTCGTATGGGGCACCGGTGTCATCCACCCCGACATGGGCATCGGTGCGCCCCGCAAGGAGCATATTCATGCCCTGCGCGGTCGTCTCAGCATCGAGGTCGTGAGCCGGGAACTCGGCGGGCTTCCCGACCTGCCCCTGGGCGACCCGGCGTGGCTGGCCGCCGGCCTGCTGGGCATCGGTCGGGCCACATCGCCCTCGTTCCGCCTCGGGGTGGTGGCCCATTACGTCGATCGGCAGCACCCCGCCATCCAGAATCTCCTGCGCCAGGACGGCGTGGTCGATCTCGACGTGCATCGGTCGCCGGCCTCGTTTCTGCGGACGATGGCCTGCTGCGAGGCGGTGGCCAGCACGTCCCTGCACGGATTGATCTTCGCGGAGTCGCTCGGCATCCCCAACGTGTGGGTGAACGTGTCGGGTGAGATCATCGGCGGGACGTTCAAGTTCGACGATTGGTTCAGCATGTGCGGGAGTCCGCAGCGGTATCCGGTCGAGATCCAAGAAGCGTCGCCTGTCGCCGGGCTCGTCGCCGCTGCCGCCCTGCACGAGTGTCGCGTGGATGCCCACGCCCTCACGGCCTGCTTCCCCCGCGAGGCCTTTGGGGCTTCGCAGGCGCCGCCCGCGGCGCGGTTCCTGCCTGCGGACCGGTGCCGCGAACGGCCGCTGCCGTTGTTTCTCGTCTGCCGGGATGACGATGCAGCCGTGTGCCGGGCGGTGGACGCGGTCCGCGAGGCCCTGCCCCACGTCGAAGTCTCCATCATCGATTGTGCCACGCGACCCGGCAAACCGTCCGCCGTGCTCGACGCGCTGGAAGCCGCCGGGGTGGCCGTCTTCAGGCACGAGCCGCGCCCGGATCGCGGCTGGGTCGAGCAGGTGAACGACTCGCTCGAGCGCTTCTTCAGCACCTGGGGTGAGCCGCGCGCCTACGCGCTGGCTGCGTCTGATTCGCTGCCAGATCCGCTCACCCCGGAACTCGTCGAGGCGTGCGTGTCGCTCATCAACCGGTTTCGGAAGGCGCGGTGTGTCGCTCCCGGGGCGTCCGACGACCATGGCACGCGTGCCGGGGATCCGCCCATCGTCGGGATCGTCGAAGCAGGCCCCGCAGGACCGTTGGCGTGCTGGGAAACGACCGACTCGACGGGTTTCGCCGTGCACCGCGCGGGCGAGGCCTTCGCCCTCGGCAAACCCTGCATCGCGTTTCGCAGGGCATGACGATGCCGCTGGTGCGTCGAGCGGCAGGTGCAGGACGTCAGAAGCCCGCTTCCACGTGCGGTACGAGCCGTTCCGAGGCGGCCGTCTTGCCGGCGTGCGCGACCCCGAACAGGTCGCCGAGCAGTTCGTGGGGGGGCGTGACCACGAGGTAGGCCCCGATCGAGAGCAGGGCGAGGTCGCGGGACGAATGGTTCGGCGACCAGGCCCACCACGCCCCGGCAATCGCCGCCCACGTGGGCACCAGCAGAGGCAGCGCGGACGCATGGATCGCAGCCACCGCAACCGCCACCTCGCGCCACGATCGCGGCGCACCTCCGGCCACGACCTCGGCCAGGGGCCCCATCTGCCGCCACGCATGCCATACGAGGAACGAGGCGCCGACGGAAAAAAGCGGATCTGTCAGGCTGCCGAGGGCCGTGAGCGTGGCCAGATCGATCAGCCGTCGCCGCCACGCCGCCCCGGCACCACCGCGGACGAGATCCCGCGCCGCTGCGATCGCGAGCGCAGCGGCTCCGACGCCGCCGAGAACGAGGCCGAGCGTCCGCACGCCGCCGGAGATCAGCGACGCGTCGGCCGCGGCCTTCGCCGGCATCACGAGCCGCACGACATCGGCGACGGCAGCAGCCGTGGGCTCGGGCCAGACGATGAGTGGCACTGCCACGGTCGCCGCGCCGCGGCACATGGCGACCAGCGCGCGGTCGGGCCAGCTCGCGGGGGGCGGCCGCTCGAGTTCGGCATCGGCGAGTCCGAAGTGCCAGCAACCGAGAACCACGAACCCGGCGAGCGTCGGCAGCGGTGCCAGGGCGAAGCACGCCGCCATCCCCGCCATGATCACGGCATAGGCGACCCAGAGGGCCACGAGCGGCCGGCCTCGCCAGGCCTGTCGGCTCATGGCGAAGTCGGCGGCACCGTGCGGCAGGCCCACGCAGACCAGCGACACGACCCACGGCAGCGGCGCAAGCGCCGCCGACCATTCCGGCCCGGTCACCGCGGCCGTGGCCGCCAGGATCGCGAGCACGGCGAGCGGCAGCCCGTGAAACGCGATCCCGGCACACCGTCCGGCGGCGTCTGCCGTGGTGGTGGTCATGCCCCGCTCCGGCGGTGGCGAGCCGAACAGGGTCAGGAGATGGCCCGTCGCTCGACGCCGTGGCCCATCGCCTGGATGCCGTGGTAGGCCACCAGCCCGAACCCCACCTTATTGATGACGTCGGCCACGTTGTAGACGATCTCGCGATATTCGCCCGCCCCGGCCCGAGCCATGAGAAAGCCGATTGGGTAGATCGCCCAGCCGATCAGCACGAAAAGCCGCATCGTCTCCAGGGCCCTGGCCAGAGGCGCGGGAGCGTCGGTGATCGCCTGCCCGAGCGACACGAAGAGCACGCCCACGATCAAGAGCTCGAACCCGCACGAGACGACGAAAAAGGTCCACCACCGCTGGGAGTCGACAGGCGACGTCTCGGCGATGAAGGCGGTCACGATCATCGCCACGTCGAGCACCACGAGCTGCCAGAAAAACCTGGCGCCCCGGTCGCCCATGCGCAACAGCAGGGGGAACTTCATGAGCAACAGCGGCGTCGTGAACAGCCAGTCGACGTAGCGGAGGGCCGTGGGGAAACCCTGTCCCGACTGGTACACGCCCGTCATCTTGAAATAGTGGAAGCAGGCGATCGCGCACACGAGCCCGGCCACCACCATGGTGCTGCGGTATTCAGGCGCCACCTCGGTGCGAAGCAGGAAAAAGTAGAGCGCTCCGGCCCCCATGGCGACGGTGCCGGCGAAGAACAGGTAGAGCGTCAGGGTTTGGAGGAGTGAGCCCCCCGCCTGGGCCTTCAGGAAATCCAGCGTCACGATGGACACATCGGTCGCAGCAAACAGCGAAGTCATACCGGCCTCCCGAAGGTTGTGCCGGCACCCGCGGGTACGCCGGCTGACTGCCGGCGGGACGACGAACCCACCGGTCGATGGGTTCCTCCCGAAACTGCCCGATCCTGCGGCAACTCTACGGCGGCAGGCAACCCTTCACGCCGGTGGCGGGAAGCGGATGTGCGAGAAGCGCGGGCCCGGCCCTGCGATCGACACGCCTCCTCCGCACCGGACAGGTCGTTTTCTCGACCCGGGCCGCGGGCGAAATTCCACCCGGTCGGGGACCAACGGCGGGGGGAGTTCGAACCTGGGGAGCATCGCAAACCGGCCCCCGTGGATAACGACAAAAACTTACCGGTTTTGGTTTGCAGCCACGCAGACCCCCGGCGCCGCGGCCGCCCGCGCGGATGGCCTCGTCCACCTGGGTCCCAATCCGTTGAGGAGGTTTTGGCTCCGATGGTACAAAATGAGTGGTTTTTCGACTTCCGGCAGCGAGGTTCTTCACGCATGAACGCTGATCGCACGTGGCGCGTGGGCGGATGGGCGGCTTGGTTGCAGGTGATGGCCACCGCCGGATTGCTCGGGGGCGGAGCGTTCGGGGCCGGCGCGGCACGCGGCGATGAGCCGGCAGTGGACCTCAGCCGCTTCGAGTTGACGGTGCTGGCGACCGGGCTGCACCGGCCGATGGAGATCTGCGTCGGGCCGGACGGGGTCGTGTACTCCATCGAACTCGATGGGAAGCTCTGGGCGATCGATCCCCGCGCCGGCGAGCCGCGGCTGGTCGGCGAACTGAAGGTGACCACGGAGCAGGAGAACGGGCTGATCGGCATGGCGCTCGACCCGGCGTTCGCCGACAACGGCTGGATCTACCTCCAATATTCGCCCCCCGATTTCTCGGGGCAGCATGTCAGCCGGTTCACCATCCGCGACGCGCGGCTCGACATGACCTCGGAGAAACTGCTGCTGAAATACGAGGAGCAACGAAAAGAGTGCTGCCACCACGCCGGCTCGCTGCAGTTCGGGCCCCGCGGCGAACTCTTCATCGCCACCGGAGACAACACCCATCCGCACGGTGATTCGCAGGGCTTCGCGCCGCTGGACGAGCGGCCCGACCGGGCGCCATGGGACGCCCAGAAGTCGGCGGCCAACACCGACAGCTACAACGGCAAGATCCTCCGCATCAGGCCGACGCCCGAGGGTGGCTACGAGATCCCGGAAGGCAACCTGTTTCCCAGGGACGGCTCCCGGGGGCGGCCGGAGATCTACGTGATGGGCTGTCGCAATCCCTGGCGGATGTCGGTCGACGCCCGCACGGGGTTCGTGTATTGGGGCGATGTCGGGCCTGACGCTGGCGGCGACGGACCGCGAGGGCCGCGGGGCCACGACGAGATCAATCAGGCACGACGCGCCGGTAACTTCGGCTGGCCGTACTTCGTCGCCGACAACAAGCCGTACGCGGACGTGGACTTCGCGACCGGGGCCGTCGGCGCGACGTTCGATCCGCGGTCGCCCATCAATGACTCGCCGAACAACACGGGGGCGAGAGAACTGCCCCCCGCCGAGCCGGCGTTTCTCGCCTACGCCCAAGGGGGAACGGCCGCTTTTCCAGCGCTCGGCGGTGACGGTGGCCGCACGGCATGTGCCGGGCCGGTCTATCACTTTTCGGCGTCGTCCGCATCGGGCACGAAATTTCCGCGCGTATTCGACGGGGCGTTGTTCATCTACGAGTGGTCCCGAAACTGGATCAACGTGGTCTGGATGGACGAGAACCACGATCCGACGCGGATCGAACGGTTCCTCCCCGGCCAGCCGTTTTCGCGGCCGATCGACCTGGAGTTCGGCGCCGATGGCTCGCTGTATGTGCTGGAATATGGTTCGACCTGGGGGGTGAACGAAAACGCCCGGCTGGTGCGGATCGATTACATCGCGGGCAACCGCGCGCCGGTCGTGACCGGCTCGGCGGGCAACAACATCGGCAAGGAGCCACTGGCGGTGACGTTCTCGAGCGAGGGCACGTTCGACAAGGACGCCGGCGACGTGCTGTCATACGAGTGGCGGGCGATCCCGGCCGCCACGGGGGACGCTGGAGGCGCTTCGCCGAGCGGCGGCCGCGTCATCTCCCACGATCCGCACCCGACCGTGGAGTTCACGGAGCCGGGCGTCTATACGGTCGAGCTGGCGGTCACCGATTCGCACGGTGCTCGACGCACCACGACGATGCCGGTGGTCGTCGGCAATGCCCGCCCGACGATCCGGTTCGCCGAACCGCCCCCGGGATCCTTCTTCGAGCCAGGGGCCGCGATTCCGTTCCGGTTGATCGTCGAAGACGCGGAGGATGGCACGAACGACGAGGCGTTGGCGGAGGCCGACGACCGCGAGCTCCTCGATTCGGAGGCCGTCTCCAGGGCTTCGCTCAATGCGTCGTTCGGGGCCGGCGCCCCTCCCGCGAAGGAACTCGCCGTCGGCGACTCGAGCCCGCTCGGCATGCGGCTCATGAAGGGCAGCGACTGCTTCAACTGCCACGCGGTCGATCAGAAACGGGTTGGGCCGCCGCTGCTCGATATCGCCACGAAATACCGGGGTCAGGACGGGGCTCTGGAGGCGTCCGTGCAGCGGGTGCTGAAGGGATCGACCGGCGTGTGGGGCGGAATCCCCATGATTCCGCACTCGCAGCACACGCTCGACGAACTGCGGCAGATGGTGACCTGGATCTACAGCCTGCAGCCCGCCGGGCTGGACCGCGTGTACCAGGGCTTCGTCGGCGCGATCTCTCCGGGCCAGGAGGACCTCGCCAAGACCGGCTACTGTCGGCTCCAGGCGACCTATGTCGACCGGGGCGCGGTGGGTATTCCACCGCTGACCGCCTCGGCGACGCTCGTCCTGCGCCCGCGTCGGCTCGAGGCCGAGCACGCCGACGTGATCGCGGGCCCGCAGATCCTGTCGAGCAAGGCGGCCGGCGGCGGCGCGGTCATCGGGTACATCAACAGCGGACATTTTCTCCGCTTCGCCGGCATCCCGTTCGACAGGGTGCGTCGCATCGAGCTGTCGCTTGCGTCGGCGGGCGCCGGCGGCGCGGTCGAACTTCGCCTTGACCAGCCGGATGGGCCGCTGCTCGCCACGACTCCCATCGACGTGAATGGCCACTGGGAGCAGTTCTACGAGCGCGTGCTCGAGGTGCCGGAGACGAAGGGTCGACACGATCTGATCGTCCGGTTCGTGCACCCGGACAACGCGAGCGGTTTGATGAACCTCGACTGGCTGCACGTTCACGCAGCCGACGAGCCGGCGGCACGGCGGTGACGAACGGGTCTGTCGGGCGGCCTCTCCCCCAAGCCTAGGCGGGCCGTCGCGCCGGTCAACGAGGTCCCAAAGTTGCGACGTGCTGAACCAAGCCTTGTCGGCGTGGTACGCAGCAAGCGGTTCATCGGGGAGAGTATTCGCGGCGGCCCGCTGCTCCGTTTTGTGCACGAGGCCGTATGATTTGTCGGAAATTGCCCTGATGCTAGGCCCGTACGTGCATTTCACGGCGGCCGATCTGGGGCGGTTCGGACTCGGCAGGTCGAGGGACGGAAGCGGCCGGAGATGGTCGCCAAGTTCACGATCAGCGGAATCCCGGCCCTTGCCGCGCTCGACCGCGGCAAGGCTGCCGGGGCCAATGATCCAACGGTCGGCCTTTGGGAGTTCCTGAATACCGACCGTTGGATCGATCTTGCGGGCCTACGATTTCGCGAACCGCGACGAGGCCGCTGCCGCAGCCCGCGAAGGGCGGAAGCCTTCCCGGCCGGCTTACAATTGGAGCGATGAATCCCGGGCCGCAAAACGTGAGCCGCGGGGTGCGTGACTGCAGTTGGAGCCTGTGGCGCCCGCAGGAGCGTGCGCCACAGGCCTCCTGACCGAGACATCGCCCGGAGTGAGGCAGCAGTTGAAGGGGGCTCTGGTGAGAGTCGCTCGCGTCGGCCTTGTCGCAGCACGAGTGTACGGGCGAACACTTCTCTCGTCCATGCCCCGGTGCGCCCATGGTCGCCGTCCTGACTGCGTCGCCGACGCGGTCCAAAGTCCGCCCGCACGTCAGCACTGCGAGTTCCCGCCGCTACGAGCGACGCCGCTCGGAGAGGACGCCGCTCTACAAGGTCGTCGCAGAGCACCTCGAAGGCTGGCTCGAGACTCGGGCGGTCGCTGAGCAGCCCGTTTCGGCGCATGTCGAACGGGAGCTGCGGTCATACCTCACCTGTGGCATCCTCTGCTTCGGATTTGGCCGGGCGCGCTGTACATCGTGCGGGCAGGGTTTTGTCGTGGCCTTCTCGTGCAAGGGCCGGGTGTCTGTCCGTCTTGCAACGGCCGCCGAATGGCGCAGACGGCTGCGCATCTCGTCGACCACGTCATTCCTCCGGTACCGGTGCGGCAGTGGGTGATCTCCGTGCCGAAGCGGTTGCGCTGCTTCCTCGCTGACCGGCCCAACGCGGTCGCGGCCCTCACGAGGATCTTCATCGAAGAGATCGAACGACTGCTTTGTACTGCGGCGGGCCCGACCCGTGCCGGCGACAGGCCGAGCATAGCTCGCCCGCGACTCGGCGCCGTCTCCTTTCTGCACCGCTTCGGATCGGCTCTCAATCACCACGTGCATCTCCATGCGTGCGCGACCGACGGCGTCTTCGTCCCAACATGTGACCGGCCGCCGGCGTTCCTGTCGGCGCGGCCGATCACCCAGGCCGATCTGGCTGCGCTCACCGAGAAGGTGCGCCGTCGTGTTGTGCGTTGGTTCCGCATGCAGCGGCTCCTCGACGCCGATGCGGCCGCCGACATGCTCGCTCGAGAGAACAGTGGGTTTTCGGTCGACGCCAGCGTCCGGATCACGCTCAATAGACCGCGACGTGCCGAGCTATTTTCAGAGCTTGGAGCACCTGCTGCGGTATTGCGCTCGTGACCTGCCCCCATGAATGCCGCCTAGGATCCAACGATCAACGGGTGGGAGTTTCTGAAGAACGAACGTGGGGCAATCTCCGATCACACGAGGATCTCCTTGATCACGTGGCCATGGGCGTCGGTCAATCGACGGTCGAAGCCGTTGTGGCGGTAGGAGAGGCGGGTTCCACGACTTGGCCGGCAGCTTATCGATACAC
>JBJTDZ010000098.1:0-5094 GCA_046092585.1 Pirellulales bacterium
TCCTGGCCTCCGCTCCCTGCACGCCGGCTGCGCTCCGGCATCCTGCCTGCGCTGGCCGCCGAGCCCGGCTCCCGGGCACGGGCAGCCCCTCGCGGATCGAGGTGTTGAGGCTGCCCGTGCCCGTCGCCGGACGTTCGCTGGGGTCATCCTGGCCTCCGCTCCCTGCACGCCGGCTGCGCTCCGGCATCCTGCCTGCGCTGGCCGCCGAGCCCGGCTCCCGGGCACGGGCAGCCCCTCGCGGAGTCATGGGCTGGACAAACGCGCGCGACTGTCAGCCGCGGCCGCGGAAGAACTTGCGGCCCTGGCTCTGCTGGTACTGCGTCCAGCCGTCCTCGGCCGTGGCCTCGTTCTGCAGCAGCTGGATCGTGCCGGCCATCTTGGCGTCGAGATGGTCGAGGTGGTGGAGCGCCACCGCCTCCAGCGTCATCGGCAGCTTCGGAGAGCCGAACTCGTACTGCCCGTGATGGCTGGCGATCATGTGCTTCACCCGGATGGCGGCCTCCGCGGCGAACCGCTGGCCGGTGCGGGCCTCGATCGCCCGGATCTTCGCGTCGACGATCTCCAGCCCGAGCAGGACGTGGCCGAGGAGTTGGCCCTCGTCGGTGTACGAGAAGCCCTGCAGGCTTTCGAGTTCGCGGATCTTGCCGATGTCGTGCACGAGCACGCCCACGAGGAGCAGGTCGCGGTCGAGCGCGGGGTAGAGCGGGGCCACCCGGTCCGCGAGCCGCATGAGGTTGACCACGTGGTCGAGCAGGCCGCCCGCATAGGCATGGTGGTGCTTCACGCCGGCGGGCGTCCGCTTGAAGGCGACCATCAGGGCCTGGTCGGCCAGGATCTCGTCGGCGAGGCTCTTGAGTGGGGTGGAGCGAATCGTGCCGAGGATCGTGGCCAGCTCGGCCTCGAGGCGGACGAGATCGTTCTTCGAGAGCACGAGAAACTCGCTCTCGTCGATCGTTCGAGGATCGGCCCGCTCGATCGCCGAGATGATCACCTGCAGCGCGCCCGAATAGAGCTGCGTGTGCCCCTCGACGCGGACGTAGTCGCCGTCGTCGAAGGCCCCGTAGTCGTCGTCGGAGGCGTTCCAGAGCCGGCCGGTGATCGTGCCGCTCTTGTCGGCCAGTTCGACCTGCAGGTAGAGCTGCCCGTTGCGGTTGGGCCGCAGCTGCTTGTGGGTCGCGAGGAAGGTTTGGTCGACCTGCGTCTGGGCGGGCAGTTCGGCGATCAGGCGGCGCGGCATCCACGAAAGTCTACGCCCCGTTTCCCGGCCGTCACAAGCAGTCACTACAATCCCGGCCCTCCCGGCAGCGAGCCGCCGTCCCGTGACATCAACGGAGTTTCCCGCCCCATGGCCCAGACCGCGATCACTCCCACGCGTGCCCAGGACTATCCCGAGTGGTACCAGCAGGTCGTGCGGGCCGCCGACCTCGCGGAGCAGTCGCCCGTGCGCGGCTGCATGGTGATCAAGCCGCACGGCTACGCCGTCTGGGAGCGGATGCAGTCGATCCTCGACGGGATGTTCAAGGCGACGGGGCACCAGAACGCCTACTTTCCGCTCTTCATCCCGCTCTCGTACCTCGAGCAGGAGGCGAAGCACGTCGAGGGCTTCGCCAAGGAGTGCGCGGTGGTCACGCACCACCGGCTGGAACTCGGCCCCGATGGCAAGCTCATTCCCACGGGAAAGCTCGAGGAGCCGCTCGTGGTGCGGCCCACGAGCGAGACGATCATCGGCGCGATGTACGCCAAGTGGATCCAGTCGTGGCGGGATCTGCCGGTGCTGATCAACCAGTGGGCCAACGTGGTCCGCTGGGAGATGCGGCCGCGGGTGTTCCTGCGTACGGCCGAGTTTCTCTGGCAGGAGGGGCACACGGCCCACGCCACGAGCGCCGAGGCCGTGGAGGAGACGCTCCGCATGCTCGAGGTCTACGCCACGTTCGCCGAGCGCGACCTCGCGATGCCGGTGGTGAAGGGGCCGAAGCCGGCCGCGGAGCGTTTTCCGGGCGCGGTCGACACCTACTCGATCGAGGCGATGATGCAGGACGGCAAGGCGCTGCAGGCGGGCACGTCACACTTTCTCGGCCAGAACTTCGCCAAGGCCCAGAATATCAAGTTTGCAGGCACGAGCGGTGCCGAGGAGTTTTGCTGGACGACGTCGTGGGGCGTGTCGACGCGGCTCATCGGCGCGGTGATCATGACGCACTCCGATGACGACGGGCTCGTGCTCCCGCCGCGTATCGCGCCGCACCAGGTGGTGCTCCTGCCGATCCACCGCACCGACGAGGAGAAGGCCGCCGTGACGGAGGCCTGCCGGACGCTGCAGGCGGCGCTCGCGGCGCAGCGGTTCGGCGACGAGCCGATTCGCGTGAAGATCGACGCCCGCGACATGCGGGGTGGCGACAAGGTGTGGCAGCACGTCAAGCAGGGCGTGCCCCTGCGCGTCGAGATCGGCCCGCGGGATCTCGCAGCGGGTGCGGTGAGCGTCTGCCGCCGTGACCGTGGGCCGAAGGAGCGGGAGGCGATGCCGTTGGCCGAGTTTCCGGCTCGGGCGGCGGGATTGCTCGCCGAGATCCAGCAGGGGCTCTTCGACCGCGCGAAGGCGTTTCGCGAACAGCGGTCGGTGCGGCTGGGGTCGGCTGCCGAGGTGCACGAGTTCTTCGGGGCAGGGGAGGGGGCGGCCGGCCGCGGTGGCTTCGCGCATGTTCATGTGGCCGACGACCCGGCGGTGGCCGCGGCCTTCGACCCGCTCAAGGTGACGGTGCGGTGCATCCCGATGGAGGGCGGCGACGAGCCGGGCACGTGCGTGGTGACGGGCAAGCCGGTGAGCCGCCGCAGCGTGCTGGCCCGGTCGTACTGAGACGGCTCACACGTGACCGCGGGCTTCACCGCGATGCCACCTGCGTGATCACGTGGGATGCCGACGCCGACGACGAGTGCTGAGCGGTTCGCGATAGACTGTCGGCATGCCGCCCCGGGTGCGGGCGGCGGCCGGAGGCCGGCGGCATCGCCGGAGCGAACGCGGATGGTGGCGGATCGACTCAACGCCTGGGCCGTCGGTCTCGTCGCGCTCGTGGCGGGGGGAGTGGTGGGGGCTGCCGGGGCTGCCCTGCGTCACTCCACGCCGTGGCTCGTCGGTGACCTGCGGGTGGTCGACCGAGGTGGCGGACCGGCTCCGGCCGCGGAGACGCCGGAAACGCGGCATGCCTTCGGCACGATCGGCACCGGCAGCACGGGCTCCCACGAGTTCGTCGTCCGCAACGCCGGCGATGCCCCGCTGACACTGCGGCGCGGCGCGACGAGTTGCACCTGCACGGTGAGTGACTTCGACGAGGCCGAGGGGGGATCGCCCGACGGCGTGAAGGTGGTGCCACCGGGCGACACGACGCGGATCCGTGTGCAGTGGAAGGGCAAAGGGCCAGGCGGGCCGTTTCGCCAGCAGGCGACGATCGTGAGCGACGACCCGCGTCGGCCGGAGTTGGTGTTCGTGGTCGAGGGAGTGGTGGTGCCGACGTGGAAGACGGTGCCCGAGGCGATTGCCCTGCCGAGCGTGTCGTCGTCGGCCGGAGGGCAGGCCGTCGTCGACGTGTTCACCTATGGTGCCGAGCCGCCTCGTGTCGGTGATCCCTCGGTGGATGATTCGCAAGCCGCCCATCTTTGCTCGTTTGCCGCGGCACCGCTGTCGGCCGAGGCGATCGCCGCGGAGCCCGGGGCCACAGGTGGCTTCCGGCTCACCGTGAGCCTGCAGGCAGGGCTGCCCGTCGGGCTGCTGAAAGGCACGGTCAAGGTGCCGTTCACGGCCCCAGGGGAGATGGTGGCGGAGATTCCCTTCGAGGCGACGGTCGGCGGTGATCTTGTGCTTGCCGGCCCCGGATGGGATTCCTCCCGCCAGTCGCTGCTGCTGGGGACGGTCTCCGGCAGGGTGGGCCTCCGCACACGGGTGTTCCTCACGGCCAAAGGGCCGCATCGTGAGACGGTGCGGCCGACCGTCCGCGAGGTGGTGCCCGAGTCGCTCCGGGTGACGGTCGGCGCGGGGAGTCCGATCGGCAGTTCCGGCGCGGTGCGGATCCCGATCGACATCGTGATCGCCCCGGGGAGTCGCCCGGTCAACCATCTTTGTTCGCAGCAGGGGCCGGCCGGGCGGATCGTGCTCGCCACCGGCCATCCAGACCTTCCCGAGTTCACGATTTCCGTCTGCCTCGCCATCGGCCCATGAGCCTCGTTGCCCCATGAATCATCCGCTCGTTCACCGCTCGCTCCCCGCCGCCCTGGTGGCGGCGGTCGTCACGATGGTCGCCGTGGCCGCCGTGCCCGATCGCGGGGCCGGGGTGGCCGATGCCGTCGTGGAGACCTTCCGCGGCCGCAACGGCGAGGTCTTCAAGGACTGGCCCGCGCCGCGGGCGGTGCTCGTCGTGACCGGCGAACTCGACGGCTACATCGAGCCCTGCGGATGCACGGGCAAGGAAAACCAGAAGGGGGGACTCAGTCGGCGGCAGAACTTCCTGCGGGCCGCGACGGCGGCCGGCTGGCCGCTCGTGGCGGTCGATGTGGGCAACCAGGTCAAACGGTTCGGCCGCCAGACCGAGGCGAAATTCCAGTCGATCGTCGACGGGCTGCGGGCGATGCAGTATGCCGCGGTCGGGTTTGGACCCGGTGACCTGCGGCTGCCGGTGGAAGAACTGGTGGCCGCGGTGGCCGCGGTGGGCGACCAGCAGACACCCTTCGTGAGCGCCAATGTCGGCCTGCTCGGCATCGACGCGGGAATCACGCCGCGATTTCGTGTCGTCGAGGCCGGGGGGCTGAAGATCGGGATCACGAGCGTTCTCGGCGACGACGAGGCCTCGCGCGTCAAGAACGGCGATGTCGAGATCGTGCCGGCGGCCGCGGCACTGGCGAAGGTGGCCCCCGAGATGGCCAAGGCGGGCTGCGATCACCAGGTCCTGCTGTCGTGGACCGGCCCTGAGGCGACCAAGAAACTCGCCGCCGCCTACCCGCAGTTCGACGTGGTCGTGACGACCGGCGGCGCCGACGAGCCGCCGGTGGAGCTGCCGTCGCTGAGGGGCGGGGCACGGCTCGTCGAACTCGGGACACAGGGAATGGGCG
>JBJTDZ010000099.1:0-9728 GCA_046092585.1 Pirellulales bacterium
GTAGAGCGACGCGAACGTGGGGTCGTCGATCGCCACGTCCATCGTCAGGCAGCCCCGCGAGACGAGCCGGGCGAACTGCGGCGCATCGACATGGTGGGTGGCGATGCGGCCGAGCACCTCGGCGTAGAGCCGGCGACGGGCGTGGGCTACCTCAAGATCTCCTCCTTTCAGAAGACCACCGCCGCCGACCTCGAGGCCGCGCTGCGGCGATCGACGCGGCCGCGGGCCCCACGGCCGGCTACCGGGCGGCGGTCGAGCGGCTCACGGGCTTGGCCACCGGGCGGGCGGCCACCGTGCGGCGGGCCGCCTCGAGCGCGGCGTCGAGGAACGGGTCGCCGGCCTGCGCCACGAACACCCCGGCGGCGGGCCGCGCGACCGACTGCACCGCGAGGTCGGGCTCGACACCGACGCGACTGTAGGGCAGCCCCTTCGGCGAGAAGAACTTGGCGGCCGTCGACGTGTCGGACCTGTTCCTCGAGCGGGGCCTCGGGGTGGCGACGCGCGGCCGCAGCCCCGAGGAGGATTTCAACTACTCGGCCAGCCGGCCGGGCACGTGGCGGATGCCGCTCGTGGTGGTGATCGATGGCGAGTCGGCCAGTTCCAGCGAGATCTTCGCCGGCGCGATGCGGGACCACGGCCGGGCCACGCTCGTGGGCACCCGCAGCTACGGCAAGGGATCGATCCAGGGCATCTTCCCGCTCGACGTGGGCGGCGTGGGCATGCGGCTGACGACCGCCAAGTTCTTCTCGCCGAAGGGGCTGCCCTACAGCCGCGTCGGCGTCGAGCCCGACCTCGTGGTGCAGTCGGGCGCGCGGCCCGCCGCCGGGGGGGTCGTGGCGCAGGCCGGCGGCCCGGTGCACGGCGCCGCGCGCGGGGCGGCCCGCCGCCCGGGGGCCGCCCGCCCGGTGGCCACCCCCGTGAGCCGCTCGACCGCCGCCCGGTAGCCGGCCGTGGGGCCCGCGGCCGCGTCGATCGCCGCAGCCGCCCGAGGCTACTTGAACTGCCCCTGTCGCGCCGCTAGTCTGCGAAAGATTGCTGAAAGTCTGCGGGCCGTTGAATTCTTCTTCTGGCGGCGTCCCGCTCGGTTTTCAAATTCACCCCACCCACCGTGCGCACCTGCTGCGCATCCTCTCCTTGAGAAGAAGGACCTTGCCATGACCAGTGCCCGTGCCAACGCCGTCTCCGCCATCAACAGCTACAAGTCGAACGGTCAGGCGTGGAACTTCCGCGAGACGCCCACCAGCGAAATCTTCGGCGCCAACGTCTTCGGCGACTCCGCGATGAAGGACCGGCTGCCGAAGAGCGTGTACAAGGCGCTCCAGGCGACCATCAAGCAGGGCAAGCCGCTCGATCCGGGCATCGCCGACGCCGTGGCGCTCGCCATGAAGGACTGGGCGATCGAAAAAGGCGCCACGCACTACGCACACGTCTTCTATCCCCTCACCGGCCTCACCGCCGAGAAGCACGACAGTTTTCTCACGCCCACGGGAGACGGCGACGCGATCGCCGAGTTCTCCGGCAAGGAACTGATCCAGGGCGAGCCTGACGCCTCGAGTTTCCCGTCGGGTGGTCTCCGCGCCACGTTCGAGGCCCGCGGTTACACCGCCTGGGATCCGACGAGCCCGGCCTACATCCTCGACAACCCCAACGGCACCACGCTCTGCATTCCCACCGCCTTCTGCTCGTGGACGGGCGAGGCACTCGACAAGAAGACACCGCTGCTCCGCTCGATGCAGGCGGTCGACAAGCAGGCCCGCCGCGTGCTCGCGCTTTTCGGCCACAAGGACGTGGGCCAGGTGACGGCCTCGGCCGGCCCCGAGCAGGAATACTTCCTGATCGACCGCAACTTCTTCTTCGCCCGGCCCGACCTCACGATGACCGGCCGGACGCTCTTCGGGGCCAAGCCGCCCAAGGGCCAGGAGTTCGAAGACCAGTACTTCGGGGCGATCCCCGAGCGGGTGCTGGCCTTCATGATGGAATCGGAGCGGGAGCTCTACAAGCTCGGCGTGCCGGTGAAGACCCGCCACAACGAGGTGGCTCCCAGCCAGTACGAGATCGCCCCGATCTACGAAAATGCCAACATCGCCACCGACCACCAGCAGACGATCATGCAGACGCTGACGCGGGTGGCCCAGAAGTACGGCATGTCGTGCCTCCTGCACGAGAAGCCGTTCGCCGGCATCAACGGCTCGGGCAAGCACGTGAACTGGTCGCTCGGCTGCAAGCTCGGCAACCTGCTCGAGCCGGGCGAGACGCCGCACGCCAACATGCAGTTCCTCGTGTTCTGCGCGGCGGTGATCAGGGCGGTGCACCTCCACGGCGACATGCTCCGTGCGGTCGTGGCCTCCAGTGGCAACGACCACCGTCTCGGCGCCAACGAGGCGCCTCCGGCGATTATCTCGATCTTCCTCGGTGACCAGCTCTCCGACGTGTTCGAGCAGATCGAGAAGGGCAAGGCGACGAGCTCGAAGAGCACGGGCACGCTCACCGTGGGCGTCGACACGCTGCCCCCGCTGCCGAAGCACGCCGGCGACCGGAATCGGACGAGTCCTTTCGCCTTCACCGGCAACAAGTTCGAGTTCCGGGCGGTGGGTTCGAGCCAGTCGATTGCCGGCCCGCTCGTGGCCCTGAACACGATCATGGCCGAAAGCCTCGACTACATCGCCACCGAACTCGAGAAGGCGACCGGGGGCGACCAGTCAAAGCTGCCCGGCGCGGTCGAGAAGCTGCTCCAGAAGATCATCTCCGAGCACAAGGCGGTGATCTTCAACGGCAACGGCTACTCGGCGGAGTGGCACGCGGAGGCCGGCAAGCGGGGCCTGCCCAACAACCGGGCCACACCCGAGGCCCTCGACCAGCTGGTGGCGCCGAAGAACCTCGATCTCTTCGAAAAGTACGGGGTGCTCTCGAAGCGGGAGATGCAGAGCCGCTACGAGATCTACATGGAGCGGTACTGCAAGGACATCAACACCGAGGCCCAGGCCGCCCTGCAGATCGCCAAAACGCTGATCCTCCCGGCCGGCTACCGCTACCAGGGCGAGCTGGTCGACATCGCCACGAAGCTCAAGGGCCTCGGGCAGGCGCCCCACATGGGCACTCTCGAGAAGCTCACGAAGCTCGTGGGCGAGTTCGAGGGGCGGATCGACGCGCTCGAGAAGGCTCTCGCCCATGGCGGCGGTGACCTGCGGGCCGAGGTGAAGCACTTCCACACCGCGGTCATCCCCGCGATGGTGGCGCTGCGGGAGGCGGCCGACCAGATCGAGGTGCTGCTGCCCGACGATCTCTGGCCGCTGCCGACCTACCGCGAGATGCTGTTCATCAAGTGAGCCACGACGACCTCGCACGGGCGATCGCGGCGGAGTGCGATCGCCTGGGGCTCGTCGTCGCTCCGGACGCCATGCCGAGGCTGGCCGCGTATGCGGCCAGCCTCTGGTCGTGGAACGAACGGCTGAACCTCACCCGGCATCTCGACGCGGCCACGTTCGTGGCCCGCGACGTGGCCGACGCCGTCGCCCTGGCACCGCATCTGGCCCACGGGGAGCGGGTCCTCGACGTGGGCACGGGCGGGGGCGTGCCGGGAGTGCTGCTGGCGATTCTCCGGCCCGACCTCCGGGTCGAGCTCTGCGACAGCGTGGCGAAGAAGGCCCGGGCCGTCGGGGAGATCGTGCGCGAGGCGGGCCTCGACGTGCGGGTGCATGCGGCAGCCGGGCAGGCCGTGGCGGCCGCCCGCCCGTCCGGCGCCGACCGTTTCGACACGCTGGTCGTGCGGGCCGTGGCGCCGCTGGCGAAGCTCCTTGGCTGGCTCGAACCCGTCGCGACGTCATTTGGCCGCCTGCTCGTGGTGAAGGGTCCCCGCTGGGAGGAGGAGCGCGATGACGCCCGCTTCCGCGGCCTCACGAAGCGGGTCGCGATCCGCCGCGTGGCCTCCTGGCCGATCCACGGCCGCGACCACGAGAGCGTGCTTCTCGAGATCGTGGTCCGCGGCGGCTGAGAGCAAGCCGCGTCGATTCTCAGGCAGTCCTCATCGCTCACGCGATTGGGCTTCCGGATGCAGAACGCACCACCGCCGATGAACTTTGGAGACCCCTCGTGAACTCGCGAGGGGCCGCCCGTGCCCCGGAGCCGGCGTTGGCGGCCAGCGAAGGCGGGATGCCGAAGCGCAGCCGGCATCGCGTGAACGGAGCCCAGGATGGGCGGAGTGAACGTCCGGCGACGGGGCACGGGCAGCCCCTCGCCCGCGTCACCCGGGACGCAGTCCCCATCGCTTACGCGATTGGGCTTCCTCGAATACGCGAGCAAGGGATGGACCGGCAGCCGGATGGTCAGAGATTCATGCCGAGGTAGCCGCCAGATGCGTCGATCTGGGCCTGCTCGCGGGCGAGCCGCTCGAGGGCACGGGAGAGATCGCCGGCCGCGATGTAGCGGTCGAACTCCACCTCTACGGCGTGCTTCGCCGCGAGCCTCAGCCATTCGACGGCCGGCTGCGTGAGCCAGTCGCAGGTTTCCTGGTCGAGCACGATTTCGAGGTCGCTGCCGATCGTCTTGGCATCGGCGTCGTCCGTGAGCACGGTGCCCTCGAACCGAAACCGCACCCAACCGATGGCCGGATCGTTGGTAAAACGGAACGTACAGCCGCCGGCGGTGAGGTAGTAGGTGTTGCGGGTGCCGTGGCCGGCGACGGCCCGCTGCATCCGCTCGAGCCGGGCCCGGTAGACGGGCGACGCGTCGAGCGGGATGTCGAACCGGGGCACGGTCCGCAGCGGCGTGCAGTCGAAGGTGATGGCGACGGCGGGACTCGACGGGGCGGTGGCCATGATTCAGTCAGTGTATCGCGGACTCCTGCTGGCGGCAGCGGTGGCCACTGCCGCCGGATGCGGCAGCCTGGTCACGGCGGATCCCGTGCGGGTGTCCGCGACCGAGCATCTCATGGGGGTCGCGTGGACGATCACGCTCTACGCACCCGAGCGAGCCGCCGGAGAGGCGGCCATTGCCGCCGGCTTCGCCGAAGCCCGGCGGCTCGAGCGCATCCTTTCCGACTACGATCCCGCGAGCGAACTCTCCCGGCTCTCCGCCTCGGCCCCCACGACGACGCCCGTCGCCATCGGCGACGACCTCTGGGCCGTGCTCGTGCGGGCCGACGAGTTCCGCGTGGCCACCGATGGCGCGTTCGACGTGACGGTCGGACCGCTGACCACGCTCTGGCGCCAGGCGAGGAGATCCGGCCGCATGCCCCGTGCCGACAAGTTCGCGGCCGCCCGTGACGCGGTCGGTGGCGACTCGCTCGTCCTCGATCTCGCGGCCCGCACGGCGAGCCTGCGGCGGCCCGGCATGCGGCTCGATCTCGGGGGCATCGGCATGGGCTACGCTGCCGACCGCGTCATGGCGGTGCTGGCCGCGCGGGGCATCGAATCGGCGCTCGTCGACGCCTCGGGTGACGTGCTGGTGTCGGCGCCGCCCCCGGGCAGGGCGGGCTGGCTGATCACGGTGGCGGGCCTGGGGCACGACGGCGACGCGGCCGAGCCGCTCGTGCTGGCGCATGCCGCCGTGACGACATCTGGCGACGCCCGCCAGGCCGTCGAGATCGATGGCCGGCGGTACAGCCATGTCGTCGATCCCCGGACGGGCCTTGGCGTGGCGGGCCCGGCCGCCGTCAGCGTGATCGCGGCCGACGGGATCACGGCCGACGCCGTGGCGACGGCGGCGAGCGTCGCCGGCCACGAGGCGGGTCCGGCACTCGTCGGCCGGTTCCCGGGCGTGGGGGCGCGATTCCTCTGGCACGACGGCGACACGACGAAGACGGCCGTGACCGCGGGGTGGCCGTCCCGCTGACGGCGACGCATCGGCCGAGGCCGGTGCCCCCACATTTTCCATCCTGCCACGACGGCGGCCGGCGCGAGCGACTCTGACGATTGTTCCAAGTTTGCGGCCCGTGGCCGTCGATACGGTAAGTGCTGCCGCTGCGCCTTGGCGTACGTGGTGCGGGCACGGAGTCGGGGGGCGACGTGCTGGGACGAGACCGCCCGCAAGGGCGGCCGAGCCCCCCTGGCGCAGCGGCGGCGTTTCGACACCAGGTTTCGACCACGAGACCGCCGGCCCCGCCGGCGCCCCGCCGTGCTCCGATTCGCCCGACAGCTCTGGGTGGCATTCACGAGCCTCACGCTCGTCGCGAGCGGCTGTGCGCCCCGACAGCCCTTCTACTTCTTCGAGGATGGCGACCTCTCGCACTACGTGGGGGCGATCCAGAAGCTGGAGTATCCCGACAGCGACCAGGCGCCGCTCGACGAGGCGGCGGGCACGAGCGAGCCGCTCACGCTCTCCAACGCCACCTTCGACAACATCTGGGAACTGTCGCTCGAGGAGGCGATTCGCACGGCGCTGGAAAACGGCAAGGTGCTCCGCAACCTCGGCGGTCGGTTCGCCAGCTTCGGCGGTCCGCGGCCGCAGACCGGCGAGCCTCCGGTATCGTTGCTCACGAGCCCCGTGCAGACGCCCACGGCCTACGATCCGGCGATCGTGGAGACCGACCCGTTTCGCGGCGTCGAGAGCGCCTTGGCCCTGTTCGACGCCCAGCTCTCGAGTTCGCTCACCTGGGAGCGGATCAACCGGCCGCAGAACTTCCAGCAGTTCGTGGGCACCCTCTTTCCGCAAAACCTTCAGGGCGACCAGGGGAACTGGACGACCGGCATCCAGAAGCGGACGGCGACGGGTGCCACCTGGGGCTTCGCCAACTCCACGATCTACGACAACAACAACGTCCGGTCCCGTGAAGTGCCGTCGATGTGGACGACGAACTACGACTTCACGTTCAACCAGCCGCTGCTGCAGGGCGCCGGCGTGACCTACAACCGGATCGCCGGCCCCGACTTCTTCGACAACCTCTACGGCCGGCCCAACTTCCGCGGCGTGCTTCTGGCGCGGATCAACGCCGACATCTCGCTGGCCGACTTCGAGGCGGGCGTCCGTAATCTCGTCAGCGACACCGAGCAGTCGTACTGGGAGCTCTACTTCGCCTACCGCAATCTCGAGGCCCGCAAGGCCGGCCGCGACAGCTCGCTGGAGGCCTGGAGGAAGGTCCACGCCCTCTACGTCGAGCAGTCCCGCGGCGGCGAAGCCGACAAGGAGGCGCAGGCCCGCGAGCAGTATTTCTTCTTCCGCAGCGAGGTCGAGCAGGCCCTCACCGATGTCTACCGCTGCGAGAACCGCCTGCGGTACATGATGGGCATCTCGGCCAGCGACGGCCGGCTGATCCGCCCCGCCGACGAGCCGACCACCGCCCGGATCACGTTCGACTGGCAGCAGTCGCTCGTCGAGGCTCTCTCCCGGTCGGCCGAACTCCGCAAGCAGAAGTGGGTGATCAAGCAGCGGGAACTCGAGCTCGTCGCCGCGAAGAACCTGATCCTGCCGCGGCTCGACATGGTGGGCCGTTATCGGTTCCTGGGCATGGGCCAGGACCTGCTCAACCAGAACTACAACCCCTACGAATCGAACAACTCGGATCCGCTCACGGGCACCGACGCCTACTCCACGCTCTTCAGCGGCCAGTTCCAGGAGTGGCAGGCGGGCGCCCAGTTCACGATGCCGCTCGGCTTCCGCCGCGAGCTGGCCACCGTCCGTCACCACCAGCTCCAACTGGCCCGCGAGCGGGCCAGGCTCCAGGACGAGGAACTCGAGGCCTCCCATGCCCTCGTCGAGGCGGTGCGGAACGTGGACACCAACTTCGCGCTCGCCCAGACCAACTTCAACCGCCGCGTCGCCGCCGAACGGCAGGTGGAGGCGGTGCAGGCCGCCTACGACGCCGGCACCGTGACCCTCGACCAGCTGCTCGACGCCCAGCGGCGGCGTGCCGAGGCCGAGAGCTCCTACTACCGCTCGCTCGTCGATTACAGCCGTTCGATCTCGCAGCTCCACTACCGTAAGGGCTCGCTGCTGGAATACAACGGTGTGTTCCTCGCCGAGGGCCCGTGGCCCGGCAAGGCCTACTTCGACGCTCACCGGCGGGCTCGGCAGCGCGATGCGAGCCTCTACCTCGACTACGGCCACTCCCGCCCGGGCGTGTTCAGCCGCGGGCCGATCTCGCAGAACTTCGAGGAACTCGGCGCCGACGCCCGGCCGATCCAACTGCCGCCGCAGGATCCGGCCACCCGGCCGGAGCCCGTGCCCGCCCAACTGCCCTCGGCCCCGGGCACGGTGCCGGAGCCGACCGGCGTCGAACTGCTGCCCACGCCCGCTGCCTGAGCCGGCTCACCCATGAGCCGCGTGCATCGCGTGGGTCGGGATTCGAAAGAGCCGAAGGGCGTAAGCCCTCGGGCTAGACCGCATCTCGGTTACGTGGAGCGGCGATGTGGCAAACCAGATGGGGTAGGCGAGGGGGTCGGCGAACGCTCGAGGAGCCTTGGGCGTATCCTCGCCCCGGCGACGAGACTTTTGCCGGCCCGAGGCCTCACGGCCTACGGCTTGTACGATCACAGTCCGCCGGCGACCAGCGCCCAGACAAGCCCTGATCAGCCGGCGTGGCGGGCGGCCCAGGCATGGAGCATCGCCACCTGCTTGCCGAAGTCCTGCTCCGTCACGCCCAGCGGGCTCTTGAAAAAGCAGGCCAGCCAGTCGCAGGCTCCCGACTCGCCCGCCCGGTGCGCCCGTTCCACGAGCCTCACGAGATCGAGCACCAGCGGCGCGGCGAGGATCGAGTCGCAGCCCTGCCAGGTGAACTGCAGCGTCATCGGCGTGCCGAGAAAGCCGCGGAAGTGGACGTGGTCCCAGGCCGTCTTCCAGTCACCCATGCTGCGGATGTACTCGATCGAGACGTGGGTCTGGGGAGCGTAGCCGAGGATCGCGGCCAGGAGATGATCCTTGCTGCGAACCTTCGTCGCCTTGTTGCGGGGATCGTCGAGCACCTGGCCATCCATGTTGCCGAAGATGTTGTGCCCGACCCAGCTCATCACCTCGAGGTTGCGGGCGGCGAACATCGGCGCGAGCACGCTCTTGAGCAGCGTCTCCCCCGTCTTGCCGTCGCAGCCGGCATGGGCGATCCGCCGCTCGCGGGCCACCTGCTGCAGTGCCGCCGGCGTGCTGCCGGCCGAGGGCGTGAAGTTGACGTACGAGCATCCCGCCTCCGCCGCGGCGAGGAAGTAGAGGCTGCTGGCGGGCAGCGGGCAGCGGGCGGCATCATCGAGGAGCGGCTCGATTTCGGCGAAGTCGGACGGGATCGGCAGCGCAGGCGGAGGCTCGGTCGACGCCACGTTGACCACGACCACGTGCCCGAGATGCTCGGCCTCGCGAAAGGTCTCGATGTCGCCACGAATCCGGGCGATCGCCTGGCGGGGCGTCTCGACCACGGCCACAACCGATGCGTCGGCGAGGCTGCGGATCCGGTCGCCGGTCGCGACCACCGTGCCCGGCCGCAGCCGCTCCTCCACCTCGGTGAAGTATCCGGCCGCTCCCTCGAGCAGTTCCGGCGCGATGGCCCGGCTCTCCACCCACATCCGCCTGGCCTCGGCGGCGAGGCTTCCACTGCGGATGTCGTGGCCGCCGACGACGAGATCGTCGAGGCCCACGAGTTCCAGCTGCGTGAACGGTGCTGTCTCGGTGACGAGGCCGACGGGGTCGAGCGCGGATCGGCGCAGGGCGGCGAGGCCGGTGAGCAGTGTCGTGGAGATGCCCCCCTTCGCGCCGATGAGCCAAAGGCCGGTACGGGGGGCTGACATCGGGGCTGCTGCGGAGGGGGAGGG
>JBJTDZ010000100.1:0-34878 GCA_046092585.1 Pirellulales bacterium
GCCGCTGACGCGGCCGGCGCCGTTCGGCGGCCGCGGCGGCGCGGGGGGTGAGATGCGCACGCTGCCAAGCGGCCGGGGAGCGGCGGCGAGCCGCGGCCGGGGGGCAGCCGCGGCGGTCTTCCGCGGCCGCCCCTCTCCCTCCTCGGGTAGTTCGCCCGCCACGCCGGGCCGCCCCTGGAGCGCCGGAGCCGACTTCGGGATGTCGAAAAAGAGATACTCCTCGGCCGGCAGGTCGGCGAGCGCCGAGGTGAAGGCTTTGTGGACCTGCTTGAGCAGGTGGCGGCTCGCCCGCTCGGCCTCCGCCTGCTCGCGGCTGGCGAGCCCTTCGCGGATGTCTTCCTCGATCCTGGCGGCCACCTCCACCAGAGCGTCGAGCGCGGCGTCGGGCACGATCCCCGACCGCGTCCCCGGGGCGAGCGTGAGCGGCTCGAAGTCGACGAGCCCCTCCAGCCGTCGGTCGGTCCACGGCGCATGCTGAAAGGGGAGCAGGTCGGTGATGTCCTTGAGCACCCGGGTGCCGTCCTTGCAGACGGCGATTCCCGGCTCACCGCCGGCCTGTTCGCCGCGCACGTAGACCTCAACATTCACGTCGCCCAGCGGCGTGGGATACCGTCGCGGGATCTCCAGCCGGTCGCCGTCGAACTCGCGGGGCACTACCGCGAGCTGCTTGCGGGCCACGCTGTCGATCACCTCGATGGTGGCGCCCGAGCGACGGATGCGATCACGGAGCTCGGCCGAGAGGTAGCGGGCCACCTTCTCGCCAGTCACGAGATTCTTCGTCGCCTCGAGCAGCGGCCCCACCACCACCCGCGTGCCACCGGTCACGAGCCGGCTCTTCACGGGCCGGATCTCGTAGCGACGCTCCCCGCGCACGAGACGCAGCTCGCGGAGGCCCTTCGCTCCTCCCGACACCATGCGGAGTTCCTCGCCGAGGCTCCAGAACGAGAGCAGCCCGATGCCGAACTCGCCGTGCACGCCCCGCCGCTGGGCGGCGTCGAGGTGCCGCTTCATCGAATCGCAGAGGTGCGTGGCGATCCGCTCGAAGTCGGGCTCACCGCCCGCGTCCACCGCGACGCCCCGGCCGTCGTCGGCCACCTCCAGGTAGGTCTTGCCCTGGGAGCGGCGGCGGGAGATCCGCACGTGTGTCGCGCCTGCGTCGATCGCGTTCTCCGTGAACTCGCAGATCGCCTTGAGCGGATGCGTCTGCGAATGCGCGATGATCGTGATCGCGTTCCACTGGTCGCCGATCCTGAGCGTGCCACCGGTGGAGGAAGACGTTTTCATGGACATGCCAGCGAAGCGTACATCGCCTCGTGGGCCGCCGCCATCGACGCGGCGGAGTGCCGGGTGCGGGCCAGCGCGTGGCCGTGCGCCCCGAGCCGTGCGGCGACCGTCGTCTCGGCCAACACCGCGGCGATCGCCCGGGCGAGGTCGGCGGGATCGCCCGGCACATGGAGCAGGCCCGCCTGTTCGCCATCGAGCATCTCGGGAAACGCGCCATGGCCCGAGGCCACTACGGGCACGCCCGCGGCCAGGGCCTCGATCGCGGAAAGCCCCTTCGCCTCCGGCCGGGGCGTGGGCAGGGCGAACACGTCGATCGATCCGAGCAGGTCGAGCTTCGCCCGGCGCTCGATCTGACCGAGCCACCGAAAGCGGTCGGCCACGCCGAGGTCGCGAGCCAGGGCATGGCACGAGGCGAGGTAGTCGCGTTCGGTGTCGATCGTCGCGCCCGCCGCGATCACCTCGACCTCGTGATCACGCGCCAGGATCGGCAGGGCCCGCACGAGCTGGTCGAGCCCCTTCTCCGGACAGCCGCGGGCGAGGAAGCCGATCACGAGCCTTCCCCCTCGCGCCCGGCGCCGGGCCGCGAGGTCGGGCGGCTCGGCGAGAAACCCCGCGAGGTCCACCCCGTGCGGGATCACCTCCACGCGATCCGGCGACACGCCGAGCCGCGCTCCCATCGCGCCGGCGAACCACCTGTTGAAGGCGACGAACCGGTCGACGTCGGCGGCCCGTTCGTGGAGCAGGCCGTCGATCCGCGTGCGGTGCGGCTCGGGGATCGCATCGAGAAACACGTCTTCGCCCGACAGGCTGCAGACGACCCTCGCTCCCGTCGCCTGTCGGATCGACCGGGCCAGCCCCATGAGCAGCGCGTTGGAGAGATGCACCACGTCGGGCTTCACGTCGCTGGCCAGCCAGCGGGCGAGCTTCGCCACCTCCTTCCGCTGCCGACCCAACTCGCCTGCGAGCGTCGAGATCGTGAGCGGGCCGAGGTCGGCCGCCCGGGCGCCACCCGTGCGGCCCGAGAGCCATTCCAGCAGCAAACGTGAATCGAACGGGGCATCCAGGAATCGGGGCGTGAACCGGAAGAGCGGCACGTGCTCCTGCAGCCAGACGTTCACGCCTCCCATCACCACCTTCCGCTCGGCGACATTCTCCTCGTCGGTGGTGGTGGGCACGTACGCCGGCACGAGCAGCGCATCACAGCCCCGGTCGCGGAGCGCCCGCACGAGCGAGTTGTCGTGCAGGCAGGTGCCGCAGATCCGGCCACCCGCACCGGCGGTCACGTGCACGATCTTCATGCGCCGCGGCCTTCGAGGTGCACGAGCACCAGCGCCAGGTCGGCCGGGGTGATCCCGCTCACTCGGCCCGCCTGGCCGAGCGTCCGCGGGCGGATCCGGGCGAGCTGCTCGCGGGCCTCGGCGCGGAGGTGCCGCACCGCCGCGTAGTCGAAGCCCTCCGGGATCAGCCGCGCGGCATGCTTCCGCTGCCGTTCGATCCGCTCGCGGTCGAGGGCCACGTAGCCCGCGTAGCGGATGTCGTGCTCCACCTGCGCTGCCACGTCGCGCGGCACGGCGGCGAGGGCCGGTGCCGCCGTCACGGCGTCGGCCCAGGTGAACTCCGGCCGCTTGAGCAGGTCGGCAAGTGACGTACCCTGCACGCGGTGCCCGGCAAGCGCCGCGAACGTGGCCTTGATCGCGGCCGCCTTCGCGGCCAGCCGCGCCGCTCGGTGGGGCTCCGCGAGCCCGTGCCGGGCGGCCACCGGGGTGAGCCGCCGGTCGGCGTTGTCGTGCCGCAGCGCCAACCGGTGTTCCGCGCGGCTCGTGAACATCCGGTAGGGCTCGTCGACGCCGCGGGTCACGAGGTCGTCGATCAGCACGCCGATGTAGGAGTCCTCCCGCTCGAGCACGAGCGGCTCGCGACCCGCGACGGCGAGCGCCGCATTGGCCCCGGCCACGAGCCCCTGCGCGGCCGCCTCCTCGTAACCCGTGGTGCCGTTGATCTGGCCGGCGAAGAAGAGCCCCTTCGCCCGCTTGCTTTCGAGGGTGGGAGTCAGCTGGTCGGGCGGGCAGTAGTCGTATTCCACGGCGTAGCCGTAACGCATGATCACGGCCCGTTCGAGGCCTGGCACCAGCCGCACCATCGCATCCTGCACGTCGCGGGGCAGGCTCGTGGAGATGCCATTGACGTAGATCTCGCGGGTGAGGCGGCCCTCCGGCTCGAGGAACAGCTGGTGGGCGTCCTTTTCGGCGAAGCGGACGACCTTGTCTTCGATGCTCGGGCAGTACCGCGGCCCCCGCGACTCGATCTGGCCGGTGAACATCGGGGCCCGGTGGAGGTTGGCCCGGATGAGATCGTGGATCTCGGGCGTCGTCCGCGTGATCCAGCAGACCATCTGCTCCTGCTCGATCCGCTCCGTGAGAAACGAGAACGGCTGCGGGTCGGCGTCGCCCGGCTGCACGTCGAGCCGCGAGAAGTCGATGCCCGTGGCGGAGAGCCGGCAGGGCGTGCCCGTCTTGAAGCGATCGATGACGAGGCCCAGCCGGCCGAGCGCGGCGGAGATGCCGGAGGTCGTGCCCTCCCCCGCCCTGCCGCCGGTGGTCTGCGCCTCGCCGGTATGCATCACCGCCTGGAGGAACGTGCCGGTGGTGAGCACGACGGCGGCGGCGCGATACTCGGCGTCTCCACGGACGCGCACCCCCGTGATCCGCCACGCCGGTGCCCCCGGGCCGGCGGTGGCCAGCGGCTCCACGACGAGGTCCTCGACCGTCTCCTGCCGGAGGTCGAGGTTCGGCGTCTCCTCGACGAGCCGCTTCGCCTCGAGCTGGTAGAGCTTCTTGTCGGCCTGGGCCCGGGGTCCGTGCATCGCGGGCCCCTTGGAGCGGTTGAGCACCCGGAACTGGATGCCGGTGGCGTCGATCGCCCGGGCCATCACGCCCCCGAGCGCGTCGACCTCGCGGACGAGCTGGGCCTTGCCCACGCCGCCGATGGCCGGGTTGCAGCTCATCTGGCCGACGGTGTCGCAGTTGTTCGTGAGCAGCGCCGTGCGGGCCCCGAGCCGGGCCGCGGCACAGGCGGCCTCTACGCCGGCATGGCCGCCCCCGATCACGAGCACGTCGTAGTCGTACCTGCAGCCCATGCACCGAGTGTAGCAACGGGCCGACGGCTATCATGGCCGTGGCACGCCCCGAGCGAGGTACCCCATGCGTTCGATCATCGGCCTGGTTGTCGCGCTGGCGTCATGTGCGGCACTGGCGGCCGAGGAGCTCGTCAGAATCGACGGCTGCACGCTCGTGACGGCCGAGTGGTCGGACGGCGACAGCTTCCGGATCCGAACGCCCGCGGGCGAGGAGCACACGGTGAGGCTCTATGGCGCCGACTGCCTGGAGCATCACGTGAGCGGCGAGACAGACGCCCGGCGCCTGCGGAGCCAGCGTCGCTACTTCGGCATCTCGAGCGTGAAGTCCGACCCGGCCGCCTCGATCGAGTTCGCCAAGCGGCTTGCGGCCGAGGCAACCGCCGAGACCCGCTCCTTCCTCGGCCGACCATTCACGATCCACACCGCCTTCGCCGATGGCCGGGGCGACGGCCGCTTCAAACGCATCTACGCCTTCGTGGCGGACGCCGAGGGCCGCGACCTCGCCGAGCATCTCGTGGCCCGGGGGCTCGCCCGGGCCTACGGCGTGGCCCGGAGCACGCCCGCCGGCGAGTCGGGCGAGGAATATCGCGAGAAGCTCGCCGACCTCCAGCTGCAGGCGGCGAAGCGGGGCCTGGGCATCTGGGCCCACACCGACTGGGACACGCTTCCGGTCGAGCGCCGCATCGACCGCGCGGAGGAACGTGACCTGAAGCAGGCCATCGACGGAGCCGCCCCGCCGCCGGCAGGCTTCGTGCTCGATCCCAACACCGCCTCCCGCGATGAACTCATGCGGCTGCCCGGCGTGGGCGAGGCGCTCGCCAACCGGATCATCGAACGGCGGCCCTACCGGCGCGTCGTCGACCTGCTCGAGGTCGACGGGATCGGGCCGGCGAAGTTCCGTGAGCTCAAGCCGCTGCTGCGGATCGAGGCGGCGGGGCGGTGACGCTTCCCGGACACGACCTTCTGCCCGTCCCCGCGTAGGTGCAGGTTGTTCAACCTGCACACGCCAGACCGCAGGTTGAACAACCCGCGGCCACATCCGGAACGCGCGGTGCGTCGCCCCATCTTGCCCAGATTGCGTGATAGGACCCGCACAGAATCCCCTCTTCGGGAGGGTTATTCGTGCCGAAAAACATCACCACCGACCCCCTCTTTGGTGGCATACTGCCGCGGGGTGGTCACGATGATGACACAGGGGAGGGGGATCATGGTGACGGCGTGCGTGCTCTGGCTGATGGTGCGAATGCGGCGGCTGTTTGCCGCCGGGGCGGCCGCGATGGCGGTGACGGCGGTCGCCGGGGCGGAGGACCTCGTCCTGCCTGCGTACGACCCGGTGGTCGACGCGGCCGACATCACGCCCACCGCGTTTCGCGGCGCCGTGCCCGCGCCCCTCTGGACCACCTACGCCCTGACCGACGCGCTCTTCTGGCAGCGCGACAACCAGGCCTCGAACCGCACGCTCGTCGTCACGCTCGACGGCCCCGAGCAACCCGCTCTCAACGCCAGTGACCTGCGGTTTCCGGTGAGCGAGGGCGTGCGGGCCTTCTACGGTCGGCGTTCGCCGAACGAGGGCGGCTGGGAAGTGGGCTACTGGGGCGTGTGGGGCCAGTCGGCCAACGCCTTCGTGGCCGCCACGCCTCCCGACTTCCTGCAGATGCCCGATCCCCTCGGCGGCCTGATGACGATCGACGGCGAGACGGCGACCGTCACCTACAACTCGCTCGTCAACAGCGCCGAGGCCAATCTCTTCAGCACCTGGACGGAGTGGCGCGACCACAGTGGCGCCTGGCTCACGGTCGACTGGCTCGCCGGCTTCCGCTACGTGGGCGTCGAGGAATCCTCGTCGATCGTCATGGACTGCTGCGTGGCCGATGACACCCGGATTACCGTGCCCTACTCCGTCCGCACGCGGAACAACGGCTTCGGTGCCCAGATCGGCAACCGCACCCGCTGGACCTGGGCCAACTGGGCATTCGAAGGCTGGGCCAAGGCCGGCCTGCTCGGTAATGCCCAGGAGCAGATCCAGGCTCCCCTCGTCGACCACACGGGCTATCAGCAGCGGCCGGGGATCTCCACGACGGGCGGCCAGGTGAGCTTCATCGGCGATCTCAACGCGTCGCTGATCTACCGGCTCACCGACGTGTGGGGGATCCGCCTGGGCTACAACCTGATCTGGATCGACGGCCTCGCCCTGGCCCCCAACCAGTTCGACTTCAGCGTGGTGGAGGGAGTGAGCGGCACCCGGCTCGTGCAGGGCGGCGGCATCTTCATGCACGGTGCGAACCTCGGCCTCGAGGCCCGCTGGTAGGCGGGTCTGCTATCGCCAGACGCATCACCCCACGAGCTTGATGGCAGCGATCCGCAGCGGCGGGGCATTCACGGTGGAGCCGGGCAGCGTGGAGCTCGCGTTCGTGACGCGGTTCCAGCGCCGCACGCCGCTCGAGCCACCCGTCGCGTTGCGGCCCTGCACGCCGTACACGTCGTCGGCAGCGCCGTCGCCATCGAGGTCGAGCATCGCCGCGAAGACGGCCGCGTTGGGCCGACCGAACGTCGAGAAGGCGCCGATCTGCTGCCGCAGGTTCCAGTTGTCGCCGTTGTAGGCCCAGACCTGCGACCCGCCGCCGACGCCCGCCCCGACCATCACGTCGTCGATGGCGTCGATGGTGTAGCGGCCGGTGGAGAGCGTCACGCCCCCCCTGAAGGTCGACGCGAAGGGCAGGAGCGTCTTCACGAGCACCGGCGTGGTGGGCGACGCGTCGTAGATCCGCACCTGGGCCCGCGTGCCGGCATTCGTGCCGACCACGATCTCCGCCCGGCCGTCGGGCGTCGACGACGTCTTCACGCCGCCCGAGTAGGTGCCGAAGTCGCCCGCCGCCACCATCACGCCCAGCGCGTAGGGCGCCGGGAACGGACGGAAGTTGCGGATCGGCACGTTGACCACCGGGTCGGGTGTCGCCGGAGGCAGCACCTGGAACACCTGCACGCGGCCCGCCCCCGTCGCCTGGCCGGCGATGATGTCGTTGAGTCCGTCGCCATTGACGTCGCCCACGGCGATCTCCACGCCGCCCTTCCAGGTGCCGCCGAAGGGCACCGTGCGATAGCGGGGCAGCTCGACCCCCTGCTGGGTGAACACGCGAATCTCGCCGAGCCGGTTGCGGCCCGGAGCGACCACGATCTCGGCCACGCCGTCGCCGGTGAGGTCGCCCGTGGCCACCCGCACGCTGCCCCGGAACGACGACTCGTAGGCCAGGAACTGGCGGACGAGGCTTCCGGTCACCGGATTGATGATCTTCACGAACGGCTGCAGGAAGCAACCGTCGTCGGTGCCGAGCACGAGCGCCGGCACCACGTCGATCGTGTTCACGTCGGTGGCCGACGCCGGGCCGCCGTCGGTGCCCGCCGGCGGCGTGATTGTGACCGTGTTGACGAGGTCGCCCGTCGCGTCGGGCCGGATCGAGACCACGTAGGTGAAGGTGATGCTGCCGCCCGGGGCGATGTCGACCAGGGCGTTGATGTTCCCCGAGCCGCCGCCGGGCGACACCGACGAGCCCGGGCCCGATGGCACCGCCGTCCACGTGCCGCCCGACGCCTGCGGCGGGAGGAGGTCGCTCACCGTTCCCCCGAGCAGTGAACTGGGGCCGGTGTTCGACACCACGATCGTGTAGGTGGTGGTTCCACCCGGGATGTATTTCGTGCGGCCGTCGGTCTTCGACGCCGAGAGAGCCACGAGAGGTGAGGCACCGGCCGGGTCGGTGAACGTGTTGTTGGCGAGATCGGGATCGGTCACATCCGCCGGCACCGCGATCGTGACCGTGTTGAGCAACTCGCCCGTGCGGTCGGGGTCGGTGATGACCGTGAGCGTGAACGCCTGCGAGCCGCCCGGGCCGAGCGTGCCCACGGGGAAGGTCACGGTGCGGTTCACCGCATCGTAAGTCGCCCCGCCCGAGGCCGACACGAACGTCGTCTTCGACGGAAGGGGGTCGCTGACCGTGGTGCCGAACACCGTGCTCGGCCCGGCATTGAGCGCGGTGACCGTGTAGGTGATCGGCGTGCCGGGGATGTACGGGGCGGCACCATTCACCTTGGTCACCGAAAGGTCGGCCACCGCGACGACCTCGTTGGTGTCGGTCGCCGTGTTGCGTTCCCCATCGGGGTCGGGGGTCGTGGTCGTGAGCCGCGCGGTGTTGGTGTAGAGTCCTGGCAGCGTGTCGGTCGGCACGATGTAACTCACCGTCACCGTGGCCTCGACGCCCGCCGCGAGCGTGCCGATCGTCCACACGAAACTGCCGCCGCCGATGGACGCGATCGTGCCCTGGCTGGGGCTGCCGAGGCCCACGGGCGTGAAGCCCACGGGCCAGGTATCGGTGATCACCACGTCCTGGGCGTCTGAGGGGCCGAGGTTGCGGGCCCTCAGCGTGTAGGTGTGCACCGTGCCGTCGCCGGCGACCACCTCCGTGACGCCGTCGTCCTTGGAGATCGCGAAGATCGCGTCGGCCACCACCGTCGTCGCGTCGGTCGCCGTGTTGTTGGAGTCGGGATCGGGCGTGGTGCTCGTCACGGTGGCGGTGTTCACGTACACGCCGGCCAGCGTGCTGGCCGGCACCGTGTAGCTCACCGTAAGCGTCGCCTCGTCGTCCTGCGCGAGCGTGCCGATCGTCCACGTGAAGTCGCTGCCCGGCCCCGATGCCACGCTGCCCTGGCTGGGGATGCCGAAGCCGCCGCGGGTGAAGCCCGCCGGCCAGAGGTCGGTGACCACCACGTTTTGGGCATCGGAGAAACCCACGCCGTTGTTCCGCACCCGCAGCGTGTAGGTCTGCACGGTGCCGGCCCCGGCGACCACGCTCGTCACCAGGTCGGTCTTCGTGATCGAGACGTCCGCCAGCGCCGTCACGAGCGTGGTGTCGGTCGCCGTGTCGACCGGATTGGCGTCGGGCGTCGAGGTGGTGACGGTGACGGTGTTCGTGTAACTGCCGGGCAGCGTCGCCGCCGGCACGGTGTAGGTGACCGTGAGCGTCGCCTCGCCGCCGGCCGCGATCGTGCCGGCCGTCCAGGTGAAGTTGCCCCCCAACCCCGGCGTCACGCTGCCCTGGCTTGGGATCGGAGCCATGGCCTGAGTGAACCCGGCGGGCCAGGCATCGGCCACCGCCACGTCGCGGGCATCAGAGGCGCCGGTATTGCGAACGCGGACAACGTAGGTCTGGATCGTGCCGCCACCGGCGATCACGCTCGTCACGCCGTCGTCCTTCGAGATCACGAGGTTGGAGAGCGCCGTCACGGTGTTGGTGTCGGTGGCGATGTTGGCGGGATCGGGATCGGGGGTGGAGGTCGTCACCGTGGCCGTGTTCGTGTAGCTGCCCGGCAGCGTCGAGGAGGGCACGACGTACGTGACCGCCAGCGTGGCGGAGGTTCCCGCCACGAGCGTGCCCACGCTCCACGTGAAGTTGGCTCCCGGGCCCGACGCGACCGAGCCCTGGCTCGGACTGCCGATCCCGGTCTGCGTGAAGCCTGCCGGCCAGACGTCGGCCACCGCCACGTCGCGGGCGTCGGACGCGCCCAGGTTGCGAACGGTGAGCGTGTAGGTCTGCGTCGTGCCGCCGCCGGCCAGGATCGTCGTCACGCCGTCGCTCTTCTCGATCGTGACGTTGGCCGACGTGATCACGCTCGTCGTGTCGCTGATCGTGTTGTTGGAGAAGGGATCGGGCGTGTCGCTCGTGACGGTCGCGGTGTTGACATAGGCGCCCGGCAGCGTGGCCGACGGCACGACGTACGACACGAGCAGCGTCACCTGCACCCCGGCGGCGAGCGTGCCGATCGACCAGGTGAAACTGCCGCCGGCCCCGGGCGTGACCGTGCCCTGGGAGGGCGTGCCGAATGCCGTCTGCTGGAATCCGGCCGGCCAGACGTCGGTGAGCACCACGCCCTGGGCATCCGACACGCCACCGTTGCGGACGCGGATCAGGTACGACCGCACGATGCCGTCGCCGGCCGTGGCCACCGTGGTGAAGTCGGTCTTGGCGACGATCAGGTCGGCCGAGGTGAGCACGGTGGTGGCATCGGTGGCGGTGTGTGTTTCCGGATCGTCGATGCTGGTCACGATCGCGGTGTTGACCCGCGGGCCGGGCAGCACGCTGGCGGCCACCGTGTAGGCGACGGTGATCGTGGCCGTGCCCCCGGCGGCGAGCGTGCCGACGTCCCAGGTGAAATCACCGCCGGTGCCACTCGTGACCGTGCCTTGGCTGGGAATCCCGAAGGCCGCCCGCGTGAAGCCGGCGGGCCAGGTGTCGGTCACCAGCACGCCCCGGGAGTCGGAGATGCCCGTGTTGCGGACCGTGAGCGTGTAACTCTGCGTGGTGCCGCCCCCGGCGACCACCGTGGCCACACCGTCGGTCTTTGTGATCGAGAGATTGGGGAGCGCGATCACGGCCGTGGTGTCGGTGGCGGTGTTGGCGGAATCGGGATCGAAGGTCGTGCTCGAGACGGTCGCCGCGTTCACGTAGTCGCCGGGCGACGTGCTCGACGGCACCGTGTAGAGGGCGGCGAGCGTGGCCACACCTCCGGCCGGCAAAAGGCCGATCGTCCACGTGAAGTCGCCGCCGACCCCCGGCGAAACGCTCCCCTGGCTCGGCGTGTCGAAACCGGCCGGCACGAAGCCGGCAGGCCACAGGTCGGCCACCGACACGTTCTGCGCATCCGACGCGCCGAGGTTCCGCACCGTGATCACATAGGCATGCGTGACGCCGTCGCCAGCCGTGACGCTGGCCAGGCCGTCGTTCTTCGTGATCGTCACGTTCGCCGACGTGGTGACGGTCGTCGAATCGGTCGCGGTGTTGGCCGGGTCGGGGTCGGGTGTCGGGCTCGAGACGGTGGCGGTGTTGACGTACACGCCGGGCAGCGTGCTCGCCGGCACCGTGTAGCTCACGGTGAGGGTGGCCTCGGCTCCTGCCACGAGCGTGCCCAGCGACCAGGTGAAGTTGCCGGCACCGGCGGGTGTCACGCTCCCCTGGCTCGGTAGGCCGAAGGCACCCCGCGTGAAGCCGACGGGCCAGGTGTCGCTCACCGTCACGCTCTGCGCGTCGGACACGCCCAGGTTCCGCACCCGCAGCGTGTAGGTCTGCACGGTGCCGCCGCCCGCGAGCACGGTCGTCACGCCGTCGTCCTTCGTGATCGCGAGGTTCGCCGAGGCGATCACGGCGGTCACATCGCTGGCCGTGTCGTTGCCGGGCACGGGATCGGGCGTGCCGCTCGTGACCGTCGCGGTGTTGGTGTAGGTGCCGGGCAGCGTGCTCGCCGGCACGGTGTAGGCCACCTGGAGCGTGGCCACGCCGCCGGCCGGCAGCGTGCCGAGCAGCCAGGCGAAGGTGCCGCCCGGGCCCGGCGAGACGTTGCCCTGACTGGGCAGGCCGAAGGCCCCCTGCTGGAAGCCGACGGGCCAGGCGTCGTTCACGACCACGCTCTGGGCATCCGAGGCGCCGAGATTGCGGACCGTGAGCGTGTAGACCTGCACCGTACCGCCACCGGCGGTGACCGTCGTGGTTGCGTCGCTCTTCTCGATCGCGAGATCCGCCGAGGCGACGACGGTGGTGTTGTCGACGGCCGAATTGTTGACGGGCACCGGGTCGGGGGTGGTGCTCGTGACCGTGGCGGTGTTCGTGTACACGCCGGGGAGCGTGCTCGCCGGCACGGTGTAGGTGACCTGCAGCGTGGCCTCGGCCCCCGCGGCGAGCGTGCCCACCGACCAGGCGAAGCTGCCGCCGCCCAGCGGTGCGACCGTGCCCTGGCTCACCGGCCCGAAGGACCCCTGCGTGAACCCGGCCGGCCAGGCATCGTTCACCACCACGCCCTGGGCATCCGAGGCGCCGTTGTTCCGCACCGTCACGGTGTAGGTCTGCACGGTGCCTCCGCCGGCGAGCACGGTGGTGGTGGCGTTCGTCTTCGTGATCGCGAGGTTCGCCGACGTCACGACCGAGGTCGAATCGGTGGCCGTGTCGACGGGGTTCGTGTCGGGGGTGGTGCTCGTCACCGTGGCGGTGTTGATGTAACTGCCGGGAAGCGTGCTCGCCGGCACCGTGTAGGCCACCGTGAGCGTGGCCTCCGTGCCGGCCACGACCGTGCCCAGCGACCAACTGAAGGCGCCGCCGGCGCCCGGCGTGACCGAGCCCTGCGTGGGCGTGCCGATCAAGCCCTGCTGGAAGCCGGCCGGCCAGACGTCATTGACCACGACGTTCCGGGCGTCCGATGCGCCGGTGTTGCGCACCCGGATCGTGTAGGTCTGGACGGTGCCGCCACCGGCGAGCACGGTGGAGGTCTCGTCGGACTTCGTGATCACGAGGTTCGAGAGCGGCGCCGCGACGTCGGTGTCGGACGCGGTGAGCGTGCCGCCGTTGATCGTGGCGGTGATCGTGTTGGTCATGTCTCCGAGGGCGCCCGAGAGGATCACGCCGTTGATCGTGATCGTGACCACGCCGGTGAGGGCCGCCAGATCGACCGAGCCCACGATGTTGCCCTTGCCGCTGGCCGGCAGCGTGCCCGAGGCGTTGGCATAGGAGACCGACCACGTGGTCGCGGCGGCGTCGAGTTGCGGCGGGAGGACGTCGCTGATGGCCACGCCCGTGGCCGGGGCGAGCCCCGTGTTCGTCAGCGTGATCATGTAGGTGGTCGTGCCGCCGGGCAGGTAGGTGGTGACACCGTCATCCTTGGTGAGCGAGAGCACGGGCACCACCGGCGGGATCGGCGGGAACGGCGCCTCGCCGACGCGGTGGTGCTTGTAGTCCTGCGTGCCGTCCTGCGTGAACTGCGTGGGCAGGATCGGTGTCGGGGTGGTGGTGGTGCCGGTCACAAGAAACGAGTAGTCGGCCGTGAAGGGCTGCTGGTTCACCAGACCCGGGAGGCCGTCGTAGAAGAGCCGGTTGGGCGGCTGCGCGACGCCCGAGATCGTGATCGCCGTGCTCCGCAGCTCGAAGACATCGGGCTGCCAACTCGAAAACGTCGCCGGGGCGAAAAGCACGCGATCGGCACCGTTGCCGAGCACCCCGGTGACCGTGAGATCGAGGGTGTCGCCAACCCGCGGATTCGTGGGCGAGAACGAGACCGTGTCGATCTGGTTGGGCGATGCTTCGATCGTGTTGACCACGCTCGTGAACGAGAGCGGCTTCGCGAGCAGCAGCGTGCCCCCCGCGGTGGGATCGCCGTTCCAGACCTGGAGGTCGTAGGGTACCGGGGCAGCGGTGAGCGACGTGGCCGTGAAGTAGAGAAATGCGGTGCCGGTGGTGTTCGGCGCCAGCGTGCCGATGTGATACAGGCCGTCTTCGTTGTTGTAGCCGGTGCCGCACCCGACCACGCTGCCCGCGGGAAACACCGCCTTCACCCAGGCGTCGACGGCGGGGCCCGACGCGTCGTTGGCGATGGTGTAGGACGTGTACTCCGACGTCATCGCCTTGCTGAAGTCGGTGAAGAACTGGTCGGGCGACGTCCGGTTCACGCCCGCCGCGAGGATCGCCAGCAGGTCACGCCGCTCGAGCCTCTCGACCTGATCGAGGCCGCGGCCCCGCGATTGCGAGCGCCGCCCGGTCCGACTCGAGGAACGCGACGAACGGCGAACAAAGGGTGAGGCGAGCAGGGTCATGGCTGGTTCCTCGGTACGGGCTGCAAACGAAAAAAGCCGGCGTGAACGGATGCCCGAAGGCATCCACTCACGCCGGCTCACGCGGGGCGGGATCCCCCGGCCGTGGCCGGGATCTCCCTCGACTCGTTATCCGATCGTGTTCGTATCTGGTGCGACGCGCGCTCGGCCTGCGCCGCTCACGCGGCCGGACGCTCGCCCGTCGACCGATTCATAGACGCGGCCACTTGCGGCGAGCAAATCGCCGAACAACGGCGGTACCCCGCGGCCGCCACGCAGATCGGCGGCCTGCGGGACACTTCCACGGGAATCGGCGAGATCACGTCACCCGTGGTCCCCATCGCTGACGCGATTGGGCTTCCAGATGCCACGGTCAACGCCGGGCTCGGGAAGCGTAACCGCGTAAGCGGTACGACTGCGTCACGTCACGCGTGGCCCCGTCGCTCACGCCAGCGGGCTAGTCGCAAGATCGTCGATCTCCGAACGCTCGAGATGGCCGAGGACCGCCCGCTGCAGCTGATCGGATAGTTCGTCCCGCACGGCCGCGAGTTCACGCACGCGGCCCTCGGCCGCCGACAGCCGACGTTCGAGCGAGGCGACGCGAGCCTCGGCAGCGGCCATCGCGTCCGCGACCGCCGCCTCGACGGCCGCCGCGATTCGTGACTCGGCATCCCGCGCGGTGGCGGCGAGTGTCTCCTCGGCCTGCAGCCGCGCCGCGACCGCCGCATCCCGCTCCGACTCGAACTGCTTCAGCCGCGCGCCGGCCGCCGATGCCCTGGCCCATTCCCTGATCGCCTGCTCGGGCACCGCGGCGCCGCCTGCCGACGAGGCAGAGCCTCGCTCCGGCATACCCGCGAGCCCGCGCATCTCGTCATAGAGCGCGACCGCTTCTGGCAGGAAACACGCGACGAGCGACGCCCGTGCGGCCGTCTCGTCGCGGGCGAGGAGTTCCCGCTCGAATCGCTCCGGCGGCTGACCGACGGGCACGACGAGCCGCGAGCGGATCGCCGCGAACACGCCGGCGGGATCGGCGGCGAGCTGCCCGACCTCGACGAGCAGGGAGCGGGTGCGATTGCGACGCAGGAAGTCGACGATACGGCGGTTGTACTCGAGCCAGACCCGGGCTGCGTGGGCGGGGTTCGCCGCGAAGACCTCGTCACCGCGACGGAAGAGCGAGTCCATCACGTCCCACGGGCTACGGAACACGAACAGGAACCTCGCTTCGGGGACGAGATCGCCCCAGAAGTCGAGAAACAGGCAGGTCCGCGGATCCTTCCAGCCCCAGGGCACGCCGGCCTGCGCCCTGGCCTCGACGAGCGCCGCGGCGGCGGGCCGCAGCGACTCCGGCACCGAGAGCGACTCCACGCACGCAAAGCCCTCCGCACCCGCGCCGTGGGCCCGCAGCACGCGGGCATGAAACTCGTAGAAGTCGAGGTCTTCGTAGTGCCCCCGTTCGTTGCCCCGGGAGGCCCCCATCAGCTGCCTGCCCACGTCGATGCCCGCCCCGGCGACGAGCGACGCCGCCAGCGACGTGCCGGAGCGATGCATGCCCGTAACGACGAGCGGAGGATGGGCGGCCGTTGGAGCGGTGGTGCTCATGGTGGTCACTCGTGGAGAAAGAGGCCCGCCTCGTGGAGATCGTGGCCGGTGGGTCGCGTCGCCCGCGACGCCTCGTCGAACGGAGCGAACGTGCCGTGCTTCCGCAGGACCACGTCGAACGACAGCTTGAAGGGATAGGTGTCGAGCCGTTCGAGCGCGGCCACATGCGACCAGTGGCGGGCGTGGAGCTGCTCGAGCAGTCGCGGGGTAGGATTCCAGCGGTGGCTCCACGGATGGCGGTCGTTGCGGGAGTCCCAGGTGTACCGCCAGTCGGGAACCACGATCCCCACGCCGCCCCCCGGCTTCACCACGTCGAGCCAGTGCAGCACCGTGGCCACCGGATCGGGTTCGTGCTCGAGCACGTGGAGCGCGACGAGGAAGTCGACGGATTCCGAACGAAAGGGAAGCTCGTCGGCCCAGCCGCGGAGATGCGCGTGCGAGACGTACGACTGCGCCGAGCCGCCTCCCATGCCCCACGCGCCGCGATGAACGTCGATGCCGAGCAGGGCGGGATGGATCGGCCGGTCGCCACAGCCCACGTTGAGTCCGTTGACCTCCTCGATGCGATGGCCGGGGGGGATCGCCCGCAGTGCGGCCGTCTCCTCGGCCTCCCGCACCGCGGCCACCTCGTCGCCGTAGTACTGCACCATCGTGCGGGTGGCGAGCGCCAGGGCCTCGCGGTCGGCGAGCGACAACTGCCTCAGCATCGCCTGCACCCGCTCGTCGGCCAGCGTCCCCGGCGTCACCGCCGGGCATTCGGTCTCGTTCGCGGCGATCATGGTGTGGTGTCTCCCGGTCAGGCGGCGGCCGGCTGACGTGCCGGCTCGTGGTCAATGGTGCCCTCGCCGGGTTCGGCGAGAAGTTCGGCTGCGGCCCGGCGGGCCTCGTCCATGCCCCCGCTCACGCGAACGGCATGGCGGCTCCGTTCCGTCTCGGTCCCCATGACGTCGAGCACGTCGATCGGCTTCCGCGGCGGCACGACGACGGGCGGCTGGAATCCACCCGCCACGATCCGCAGCAGCGCCGGCAGCGAGCGATCCCAGGTCATGCGGGCCGCGGTCGCCCGCCCGGCGGCGCCAAGCGCCGCCCGCAGCGCCACATCGTCGACGAGCCTGCGAACGGCAGACCGGGCCGAGGCCACGTCGGAGACGATCAGGCAGTTCTTCCCGTCGACGGCATATTCGTCGAGGCCGGTCACGTCGCGAACCACGACGCCACCTCCACGGGCCATCATCTCCAGCGGCGGATAGGAGAAACTCTCCACCCGCGACATCTTCAGGAGCACGTCGCAGCTGGCGTAGATCGCGGCCATCTGATCGTGCGGCACGGCCTCGAAGAACCGGTCGCACCGCCAGCCGGGCTTGGGGCCGCCGGCGGCCGACACCATCCAGACCTCGCAGTCGGCGAAGTCGCGGAGCGCCTCCGCGGCGTCGTCCATTCCCTTGAAGGGGATCACGGTGGGCCCCTCCATCAGGATCCGCACCTTGTCGCTCCGCGGCTCGAGCGGCGATGCGGCGGCGTACCGCGCGGGGTCGATGCCGTTGCCGACGTAGCTGCAGGCATGGCCGAACTCCTGCTTGAGCCAGCGGCAGATCCAGCCGGCCATGGTCACGTATTCGACGTCGTGCCGGAGGTAGGTGGCGTGCACCTGCTTCTTGAACTCCGGGCACTCGTCGAACCGCCGCTCGTCGGACTGCACGAAATAAAGCTTCCGGCTCGCCGGAAAGTGGTCGACCATCGACACGGTGGTCCAACCCGTGGCCACCACGGTGTCGAGCCGATCGAAGAGGTACCGGGAGGCGGTGTCGAAGGGGATCACCGGCACCTCGTTGCCCGACCACCAGGGAATCGAGTCTTTGTTGTCCTGGCTGATGAGGAGGACGTCACAGCCCGCCTCCAGCAGCCGGTTGGCGTGCTCGAGGATCACCGCGATGCCCCCGGAGATCCCGGTGCCGGGGATGAGGTAGGCGATCGTGGGGGGCAGCGTGGCCTTGTGGCGGTGCTCCTCCTGGGCCCTCCGCTCCCAATGGGCGTCGTCGGCCTTGAAGTTCACCTCGTTGTTGCCGCGATGCAACCGCAGGTGCACGAGGCTGTCGCGGATCGCCCCGAAGCGGTAGCCGTAGTGGGCCAGCCGCATCCAGAGCTCGTGGTCTTCGCGATACCGCATCGCCGGCTTGAGACCGCCCACGTCGAGCAGGGCCGCCCGCCGCACCATCACCGTGCTCTGGCAGGGCACGCAAACCTTCCGCAGCATCTCCAGGTCGCAGGGCGGGCTCGTCACCTTCTGGCCGTCGTGCAGGTCGTCGAACGCCCGGCTGCCGTCGATCTTCGCGATCCAGCCGCCGTAGACCACGTCGTGGCCCCCCGCCTCCATCTCGTGCACCGAGATCGCCAGCCGGTCCGGCGTGGCGATGTCGTCGCTGTCGAGAAAGGCCACGTACTCGCCACGCGCCTCCTTGATGCCGCGGTTGCGACCGCGAACGGCGGTGCCGGTGTTGTCGAGGTAGTGGAAGATCCGGATCTGTGGATGGCCACGGTACGACTCGACCACGTCGATCGTCTCCGGCGGCGAGCCGTCGGTGACGAGGAGGATCTCGAACGAGCGATACGTCTGCGCGAGAACCGACTCGATCGCCTCGCGGAGTTCGAAGGTACGGTCGTAGATCGGGATGATCACCGAGACGAGGCCGGGCTGCATCACGGCCGCTGCCCCAGGAGCGGCAGGCATGACAGCGGCCGATGCGTGCTCGTGAACCGGCGGGCGCACGGGCGGCTCCGGCATCCAGCGACGGCGCCGGCGGCTGCGGCCGGCGAAGAGCGGCCGCAGCGTGTCACGAAGCACCGTGGGGATGCGGCCCCGAACCGACTTCTCGAGGGCCTTCAAGCGGGCACGGACGAGACTGGGCATGACCGGCGAGCTCCCCTGATGGCACGACCCCACCGGGGCTCGACCACCGCGACGACGCGGCACGGGCGACCGGGAAGGGGGCGGGAGTGTGGCAGAACGGGCGATCCGGCGGGAGGCGAGTTTTCCCGGGATTCGCCGCGATGTTCCGCGGTCAGGCGGCCGCCCGCAGGGGGGCCGGGAGCCGGAACAGCGCGAAGAGTTCCTCGGCGGTGAGGCCGGTGGAGGGCGTGCCCTCGGCCTCGGAGAGGATCGTGTCGGAGAGATCCCGCTTCCGCCGCAGCACGTCGTCGATCCGCTCCTCGATCGTGTCGACGGAGAGGAATCGCGTCACCGTGACGGCGCCGACCGCGCCGATGCGGTGGGCGCGGTTGATGGCCTGATCCTCGACCGCCGGGTTCCACCAACGGTCGAAGAGAAACACGTATTGCGAGAACTGCAGGTTGAGACCCACCGCGCCGGCGCCGTAGGAGAGCAGCAGCACCGAATGAGCCTTGTCGTGACGAAAACGGCGAATCGCCTCGTCGCGGGCCGCCGTCGACATCCCGCCGTGATACTGCAACGGCCCGAACCGGGCGAGCGATGTCTCCAGTCGGCCGAGCGTCTCCACCCACTGGCTGAAGACGAGGGCCTTGCGGCCGCTGGCCTGCACCTCCTCGAGCTCGGCCGCGAGGCAGTCGAGCTTGGCGCTCTCCCCCGTGGCCGTGTCGAAGTTGCAGATCTGCTTGAGACGGAGCACGAGCTCGAACACGTGCCGGATGGTGGCCTCGCGGCCCATGTCGGCGAGCCGCAGCACCCCCTGCTCCTCGGCGCGGCGGTAGGTCTCCCGCTGCTCGGGGCCCAGCTCGATCCGCTCGTCGCGATTGAGCCGCGGCGGCATGTCCTTGAGGACCTTGTCCTTGGTCCGCCGCAGGATGTGGTCGGCGACCGCGGCCCCCATGGCCTTTGGCGCCATCCGTTCGCTGATCTGCCCGGGCGCGACGAACTCGAAGAGTCCGACGAGGTCGTCGGAGCTGTTCTCGACGGGCGTGCCGGTGAGCGCCCATGAACGGCGCCGCTCGAGTGATCGAACCGACTGGTTGGTGTGGCTGGAGCGGTTCTTGATCCGCTGGGCCTCGTCGAGCACCACGAGGTCGAAGCTGAGCCCAAGCTCCGCCACGAGGTCGCGGTCGCGGACGAGTACCTCGTAGTTGGCCACCTTGACCGGCACGTCGGCCAGGCCCCACTGCCACCGGCGGCGGGCCTGGTCGCCCTCGATCACCGCCACCACCAGTTCCGGCGCCCAGTCGGCGAGTTCGCGTGTCCAGTTGGACACGAGACCCTTGGGACAGACGACCAGCACCCTGCGGGCCTCTCCCGATCGCACGAGCAGCCGGATCGACGAGATCGCCTGCATCGACTTGCCCAACCCCATCTCGTCGGCGAGCACGGCCGAGTGCCGCGGCACGAGAAACGCCATGCCCTCGAGCTGGAACGGAAACGGCTGCCGGGGAAACTCGAGCTGCCCGGCCTGCAGGATCGCTTCGAGGTTGGGCTGCAAAAGATAGAAGAACCGCTCGGAGAGCTTCACGACGTCGCGGGGGGGCGTGATCCGCGTGCGTCGCGCAGCGACCACCAGCGGCTCCTCGCCCTGCGGCATGGGCCGAACGGCGGGCGCTCGGGCCGGCGGCAGGGGCGACGGGGCCGGCGGCGTGAAGCGGTGGCTCGTCACCCTCGGTCGCGGGATCCCGGGATCGATCCGCACGATGGCCGGCGACACCGCCGCGATCGGCAGCCGCAGGACGGGCGGCCGCGGGATCACCGCCACGCCCCCTGGGTGCACCCGTGCCGGACCGAGCACGAGTTCGTCGTGGCGGAGCGACCGGATCGGGTTCACGGGTTTGTCAGGCATGCAGGTTCCGAGCCGTGCGGTCGTCGGCTCGGGGGTCGCGAACCTAGTGCCGCTGCGCCTCTTCGATGGCCGCGCGAATCCGCTCGAAGGGCTCACGGAGATCGACGGCGGCGGCGAGCGCCACGAGTCGCTCGCGGATCGCGGCCTCCGCGGCCGCATCGGTCGGATGGGGGCTCACGTGCGCCGCCCCCACGGTGAAACCGGGGGCCGCCGGCTGGCCGTCGAGCGGCCGCACGAGCGCCACCGGCAACGTCGTATGCGGCCGCACGTGCAGCATCGCGTCGTTGTCGGTGAGCACCAGCGCCGGCGCGATCGTGCTCTCGGCGAGCAGGGCACCGCCGATCTGCTGGCCATGGAGGTGACCGTGGAGCGTCGGGCCGTAGAGGATCTGTTGGGCGCGGGTCACCCGCAGGGGCGCCGTGCAATGAAACTCGAGCGGACGCCCGAGCGGATCCACCACGAGGTAGCCACCGAACAGGCCGTGAGTCGGCGACTCGACCGCCGTCAGGAACCCGAACGCCGCGCCATCACCGTGAGGTTCCGCCTGCACCTGCATGCCGTGCCCCCGCTCCGCGCACCGTCCGCGGCCTTCCCTGGCCCCGTGACGGTGCACCCTGACCATCGGGCGTGACCGCCGGGCACTTGAGCGGCACGAGCGGTGGGCGGGCCCGCACGCCGGCCCTGCGGACCACGCCGGCAACGTGGGCAAACTCTGCCGATGAGAGCGGCGCGAGGGAGCCGGGCCGTGGAAAACCTGCCGGTTCGTGAATACGATTGGTGGACTCGCGGCCCTTTTCCGCCGACACCGCCCCCGGATGGGTGAACCATGAGCGACGGCCCTCCGATCTTCACGCAGTTCGACATCTCCTCGGGCAGCGTGCCATCGTCGGGTCCGCAGCCGGTGATGGCCGACCTGGGTGAGACGAACCGTCTGCTCCGCGACCTCGTCGCGGGCCAGCAGAAGTCGTGCGAACTGCTCGTCGAACTCGTCAACCAGGTTTCGCTGCAGCAGCGGCAGCGGGTGGCCGAGCTCAAGGCCTGGAAGGAAGCCAACCCGCAACTGGCCAAGGCATGCCGCCGGGCGGCCGAGTCGCTCTCCAAGGTGCACACGGAGTTTCTCTCCGGGCTCGCACAGGAGGCCGCCGACAACGCCGACGACTTCTCCGACAGCGAGTATGCGCTCGGCGAGTTCATCGACCGATACGGCCCCCGGCTCGCCCATTTCAATGGCGTGCTCCAGCTCTTCGCGCAGCTCGGCGCGGCTTTGCCCCAGTCCGAGAGCTCCTCCGAAAGCTGAGCTGTCTCGGGCGGCGATCCGCAATTCTTCCGTTCCCTCCCAGGAAGCAGTCCATGTCTGGTGCCGCCGCGCAAGAAAAACCCCCGGTGTTCGAGGTCGCCGGCGACGAGGCCGTGAAGCGGGCCCGCGCCGTGCTCGACGCCCACACCGTCGAGACGATGGCCTGGCACTTCCACGAGTCGACGGGCTGTCCGTTCTGGCTCGAACATGCGAAGAGCCTGCCCTTCAACCCGCTGACCGACGTGAAGGGCTACGACGACCTCAAGAAGTTCCCGCCCTTCGAGGACGAGTGGCTCCGCGGCGGGCCGGTCCGCCGCTGGGTGCCCAGGGGGCTCGCCGATCAGCCGGCCTACGTCTTCGAGACGGGAGGCACCACCGGCATCCCCAAGTCGCGGTACAACTCCCGCGACTTCCGCACCGACTACGAGATGTTCAGCGACACGCTCCCCGAGGAGTATTTTCCGAAGGGGGCCAACTGGCTGATGCTCGGCCCCTCGGGACCGCGGCGACTGCGGCTCTCGATCGAGCACCTCGCGCAGCACCGCGGCGGCATCTGCTTCTGCGTCGACCTCGACCCGCGGTGGGTGATCAAGCTCATCCAGAAGGGCTGGATGGAGCACCTCGAGGCCTACAAGCAGCACTGCATCGACCAGGCGATCACGATCCTGGAGGCCGGCCACGACATTCGCTGCATGTTCACCACACCGAAGCTCCTCGAGGCGCTCGCCCTCGCGCTCGAGAAGCGGGGCACGACGATCCGCAAGGCTGGCATCACCGGCATCTTCTCGGGCGGCACCGAGTTCACGCCGCAGTGGACCCGCTTCGCGGTCGAGGAACTGCTCGACGGCGCCTCCATGACCCCCACCTACGGCAACACGCTGATGGGCCTCGCGGCGAGCCGCCCCGTCGTGCCCGCCGACGGCTACACGATCGCCTACTACGCCCCGCAGCCACGGGCCGTGATCGAGGTGGTCGATTTTGAGCGGCCCGATGAATGCGTCCCCTACGGCGGAACTGGCCGCGTCCGGCTCACGACGCTCACAAAGGAGACATTCATTCCGGGCTTCCTCGAGCGCGACGAGGGAGAACGCGAGCTGCCGTACGCGAAATATCCGTGGGACGGCATCAGCGGCGTCCGCCCCTTCCGCGCCCTGGCGGCGAGCACCACGGTCGGCGTGTACTGAGTTCACGGGAATTCTCGGCATCCTGCCGAAATTCCCTTGGCCGACTCCGTCGGCTGGGTACTTCCCGGGCCATCCGGGCCCGGCGCGGCCTACGTCAACCACGATGTGCAGACTACCTGTACCGAGTTCACGGGAATTCTCGGCATCCTGCCGAAATTCCCTTGGCCGACTCCGTCGGCTGGTGCGTCCCTTTTGCAGTTTTCGAAGGCCGGTTCCTCCCCCAAAAAGCCCCCGGTGGGAACCGGGGGATCAAAACGGGCCGCCGCGTCACACCATCCCCGGGTTTCCACCCGGGGCTCCTTGGGGCGGGGTCTTCAAAAACGTTTCGAAGTCGGGAAACAGCCGGAAACGTTGGCCCACAAACTGCAAAACTCGAACTCGCGGGATGCGCTTTTTGAAAGGCGTTCACACGCGGTCGCCGTCGCGAGCGTGGGATTCCTCGAGGAACGTGTCAGTGTGTTCGTAGCCGGGGGCACACGTGCACAAAAAGACGAGTTCGACTGAGCCCGTGTTTTTGATCGTGTGGATCATGCCAGGTGGGATCGCGATGGCGTCGCCGGGGCCGACGGGCCGGGTTTCGCCGGCGAGCGTCATGAGGGCGGTGCCGGTGAGGACGTAGTAGATCTCTTCGGTGACCTTGTGATGGTGGGGCGTGGTGGATTGCCCCGGAGCCAGGCGGGCCTCGGCAAGGCTCTGCTTGCGGATCGCCGAATTGCGATGGGCGAGCAGCTCGCGAATCGTGGAGCCGTCGGCCGTCGTGAAGGGAACCGCCTCCTGCTGATTGATGACGTCCATACGGAAGAGAATACCACAGGGAAGGCTTCGGGGGCCCCGTGCCCCGAGAGCCGGCGTTGCTGACAAGCGCAGCCAGGATGTCGCAGCGAAGGCAGCATCGAGTGAGCGAAGGGTAAGGATACCCGGAGCGAACGTCCGGCGATGGGGCACGAGGCCCCCGAAGCCGGCTTGGGCAAGCGCGGTCTCCGATCGGCTAGAATATGCCGCCCCTCGAGGAACCCACCGATGCATCTGCCCGCCTGGCGTTTTGGCAAGCCCTACGAGTCGCTCGAGCGAGAGACGCTCGTCCACTTCCTGACCGGCGAGCCCGTCGCGGAGGTGAGCCAAGTCGGCGGCGCGATCGTGGGCCGCGATCTGCCCAAGGCTCGGCAGGCACGGGCCGCCCTGCTCGCGATCGATCCCGAGGAGATCGTCGAGCGGCTGCAGACGGCCGGGAATCTCTACGCGCATGGCACCCTCTCCGTCGGCGACACGAAGCAATCGCCCGACGACTTCGTGAAGCAGCAGTCGGCCACGACCGGCCTGCCGGAGAGCCTCTGCCGTGCCAACATGCAAAAGAATCTGTTCGTGCTCTCGAACATGGATCGCATGCTCGATGCGCTCTCCCGCGGGCTCGACACGGCGATCCTCTGGCAGGGGTACGGGCAGGAGCATCGTGGCGTGACGGTGAGCTACCAGGCCCAATCGCCCGTGCTCGGCCTCGTGCTCCCCTCCAATTCGCCCGGCGTGCACACGCTCTGGATGCCGGTGATCGCCCTTGGCGTGGGGCTCGTGCTCAAGCCGGGGAGCCAGGAGCCATGGACGCCCTACCGCATGGCGGCCGCCATGGTCGAGGCGGGCATCCCGGCGGAGTCGATCGGGCTCTATCCAGGGGCCACCGATGTCGGCGCCGCGATCCTCTCCGGCTGCCGGCGGAGCATGATCTTCGGCAGCGCGAAGACGGTCGAGCAGTATCGCGGCAATCCGGGCGTGCAGGTGCATGGCCCCGGCTTCTCGAAGATCATCCTCGGCGACGACTGCGTCGATCGCTGGGAGAACCACCTCGACATGCTCTGCGAGAGCGTCGCGATCAACAGCGGCCGGGGCTGCATCAACGCCTCGGCGATCTACGCCAGCCGCCACACGAAGGCGATCGCGGAGGCCCTGGCCGCGCGGCTGGGGCCGATCGATGTGAAGCCCCCGCAGGATCCCGAGGCGAAGCTCGCCGCCTTCACGATCCCGGGCGCCGCCAAGGCGATCTGGGAGCAGATCGAAGGCGGACTCAAGGCCCCCGGCGTGACCCATGCCACGGCCGCCTACGGCCCGCGATTCGTCGAGGGCGAGCGGTGCGGCTGGCTGCGGCCCACGGTCGTCCACTGCACGAGCCCCGAGCCCGAGATCGCCAAGGCGGAATACATGTTTCCGTTCGTGAGCGTGGTCGAGTGCCCGAGTGAGAAGATGCTCGAGTGCATCGGCCCCACGCTCGTCTGTTCGGCCATCACCCATGACGAAGCATTTCAGCGTCGGCTCATCGACTGCACGCACATCGACCGGCTCAACCTCGGGCCGATCCCGACCACGAAGCTCGACTGGCTCCAGCCGCACGAGGGCAACATCATCGATTTTCTCTACCGCTCGCGGGCGTTGCAGGTTTCATGATGGAAACGGCTGCCAGCGCCTTCGAGTTGCGTGCGGCCACGCGGCTCGTCATCGGGCCCGGTGCGGTCGGCAGGCTCGGCACGATCGCCCGCGACATTGGAGCCACTCGGGCGCTGGTCGTGAGCGATACCGGCGTGGTGAAGGCGGGGCATGCGGCGGCCGGGATCTCGGCCCTCGAGGGCGTGCGGGTGGCCTGCACGCTCTTCGAGGAGTTCGGCGAAAATCCCACGAGCGATCATGTCGAGGCCGGGGCGGCCGTCGCCCGAGAGGTGCGGCCCGATCTGATCGTGGCGATCGGCGGCGGCAGCTCGCTCGACTGCGCCAAGGGGATCAACTTCCTCCATTCCTTCGGCGGACGGATCCAGGACTATTGGGGGCGCAACACCGCCGCCCCCGACAAGGGGCCGATGCTCCCGTCGATCGCCGTCCCCACGACGGCCGGCACGGGCAGCGAGACGCAGTCGTTCGCCCTCATCACCGATGCTGCAACCCACGTGAAGATGGCCTGCGGCGACGACCGTGCGGCATTTCGCGTCGCGATCCTCGACGTCACCCTGACGCTCACGCAGCCTGCCCGCGTCGCCGCCCTGACGGCCATCGATGCGATGTCGCACGCCGTGGAGAGCCATGTCAGCCGCGCGGCGACGGCCGCATCGCGGATCTTCTCGCGGGAAGCGTGGCGGCTCCTGGCGGCCGGAGTGCCGAGGATGTTCGCCGACAAAGGCGACCGCGAGGCCCGCGCCGCGGTGCAGCTCGGTGCGGCCTGGGCCGGGCTGGCGATTGAAAATTCCATGCTCGGCGCGGCCCATGCCTGCGCCAATCCGCTCACGGCCGAACACGGCATCGTCCACGGGCAGGCCGTGGGCCTCATGCTGCCGCATGTCGTGCGGTTCAATGCCGATGCCTGTGGCGATGGCTATGCCGAGCTGATGGCGATGATCGATCCATCGGCTCCGCGCCAGGCGGCCGCGCGGCTCGCCGACTGGCTCGCATCCCTGCTCGACCTCGGCGGACTGGGCACGACGCTTGCATCGCTGGGCATCGCGTCGCCCGACATACCCCGACTCGCCGCGGCCGCCGCGACGCAATGGACCGCGGGCTTCAACCCGCGGCCCGTGACCGCCGCCGATCTCGCCGCGCTCTACGAGGCCGCGCGATGAGAGCATGGTTGTTCGTCCTCGTGCTCTCCACGGTGCCGTGCAACGCCCGGGCGGCCGACGAGGCCCCGGCCGACGCCTGGCCGATGGCCCGCGGCACGCTGGCGGGCACCGGTCGATCGGCCATGCGAGTGCGGTTCCCGCTTCAGGAGGCATGGCACCGCTCGTTCGGGAAGACCGCCTTCGAGGCGACTCCGATCGTGGCCAATGGCACGATCTACGTGGGCGACCTCGACGGAACGTTTCATGCCCTGTCGCTTGAAACGGGCGAACCGCGATGGACATTTAAAGGGTCGGCCGGCTTCCCCGCGGCCGCCGCCCTTTCGACCGATCCGGCGATGCCGCTGGTCGTTGCAGGTGATGCCGAGGGGGGCGTGCGGGCGTTCGACCGGGGCACCGGAGAAGTCCGCTGGGAGCATCGCACGGAGGGAGAGATTTCAGGCGGGCCGACGATCATGCCGACCAGGGACGGGCTTCGCGTGCTCGTCGGCTCGCAAGACGCCACCCTCACCTGCCTCGATCTCGCCGATGGCATGGTCGTGTGGACTCACACGATCGCCGATCAGATCCGCTGCGGTCCGACGGTGGTCGAAGGCATCGTGCTGGTGGCCGGATGCGACGGCAAACTCCATCTGATCGACGCCTCCACAGGCAACGAAACGGCCGCGGTGCCGATCGACGGCCCGACCGGCACCACGCCCGCGTCGGAAGGGGGCCGGGCCTTTTTCGGCACCGAAGGAGGAACCTTTCACGCCATCGACATCGCACCCCCGCGCGAGGCATGGAAAGCCCAGTCCACCGCCAAGGGAAAGTCGTACCGCTCGAGCGCCGCGATCTCCGGCGGACTTGCCATCGTCGGCTCCCGCGGCCGGGCCATCGAGTCGTTCGCGACGGACGATGGGGCCCAGCGGTGGCGGCATCCGATGCGGGGCCGCGTGGATGCCTCGCCGGTGATCGTTCATGCGGGGGGCGAGGGGGGCCGGGAGGCGGTGATCGTGGGCGACTCGGCCGGTCGCATCGTGGCCGTCGATGCCGCCACCGGGGCCCCCGTCTGGGAGTTCGACGCCGGCGGCGATTTTGCCGGCGGGGCGGCCGTGGCCGACGGCCGGGTCGTGCTGGCAAATGGTGACGGCACCATCTGGTGCTTCACGCCGGCCGCCCCGTGACCATCCGTGGCCGCAGACTTCGCCCCGCCTCCGCCAACTGTCGAAATCGTTTTTGCCTCGATTGTGCCCCCGTTTTTTGTCGAAATTCGACGGGTGAACCATTTGAGACGGGGGGCGTAGTATTTGGTGCGACCCATCCCCTCTCGGCCCCTGCCAAGGCCGCCGGGGGCGGCGCGGAGCAGACACCATGGCACGCAAAGACGCACTTCTGAACCTCCGGGCGATTCTTGTCCGGCGACGCGACGCCCTCCGTGGGGCGTTGGCGGGGGACCTCACGCTTCTCAGGGAACTGCGGAGCGAATCTCCGGGCGACGTCATCGACGCCGCCTACGATTCGGCCCAAGACGAGATCAGTTCGCAGCTGGCGGAAGTGGAGAGCCGGGAACTGGCCTCCATCGAAAACGCCTTGGGGCGGATGAAGGCGGGCACCTACGGCCTCTGCGAGGTCTGCAACTGCAAGATCCCGATGGCCCGGCTCAACGCCCTGCCCTATGCCACGATGTGCATCGGCTGCCAGCGCGACATCGAACGAACCGGCGGGCCGGTCGGCCGGGCGGAATCGTCCGATGAAATGTCGGGCGAAATGGAGATCGACATCTCCTGATCGTCCTCGGGTATGCTGGTGGGCGCGGAGACCGTCCATGAACCAGCGTCCGACCCGAATCCATCGCCGCCTTCTTGCTGGGGCGGCGATCTGGGCATGGGGGCTTTGGCCGACTGTCACCGGGGCCGACGAGCCGCCGATCCGGCTGGCTCCGATCCAGCCCCGGACCGTGGCATCCGACCGCGTCGATCCGCTCCGAGCGCCCCGGCTCAGCGACCGCGAACGGGAGCAACTCTACGAGCAGGTTGTCCGCGAGGCCGACTTTCTCGAACGGCAGGCCGCCCAGCTCCGCCGGCTCACGCAACTGCTCCGGCCCACGGTCGTGCACATCGACGCCAGGAAGCCGCTGCTGCGACCGAAGAACGGCAAAGCGAGCGAGGAAGAAGCTGGGTCGGGCGTCATCGCCGAAGTGGCCGGCCGCACGGTCGTGATCACCAACCGCCATGTGATCAACCGGGCCGATCTCGACACGATCAGGATCCGGCTCGACGATGGAAGGCAGCTTCGGCCGATGCGGCTGTGGACCGACGCCGGCACCGACATCGCGGTGATGGAGATCGAGGGCGACGACCTGCAACCGGCCAGGCTCGCCGATCGCGACACGGTGCAGATCGGCGACATGGTGCTGGCCATCGGCAGCCCGTTCGGCCTGGCGCATTCGGTCACGCTGGGCATCGTGTCGGCCAAGGGCCGACGCGACCTCGACCTCGGCGACGGCAGCGTGAAGTTCCAGGATTTCATCCAGACCGATGCCGCCATCAACCCTGGCAACAGCGGCGGTCCGCTGGTCAGCCTGCGGGGTGAGGTGGTCGGGCTCAACACGGCGATCGCCAGCAACTCCGGGGGCAACGAGGGGATCGGGTTCGCCATCCCGATCTCGATGGTGCTGTTCGTCACCGACCAGCTCGTGCGGACCGGCACCGTCTCGCGAGCCTATCTCGGCGTGAAGCTCGACAGCGTCTTCACGCAGGAGGCGGCCCACCGGCTCGGACTCGTTCGGCCGTTGGGGGCGCGGGTGTCGGAGGTCACGAAGGGTTCGCCCGCCGAAGTCGCCGGCATCCAGCCCGACGACGTGATCGTCGAATTCGACGGCACGGCCATCGAGGACGACGACCATCTCGTCAGCCGTGTCAGCACCACCCCCACCGACCGCACCGTCACGCTCGGCGTCTTCCGCGACCGGGCGATGATCGAGCTTTCGCTCCCCGTCGCCAGCCGCGAACAGTTCGAATGACGGTCAGGCCGTCGCCTCGCCGGCGGCGGCCAGGCTCCGCAAGACGCAATCCGCCACCGCCGCGGAATCGCATGCCATGAGCAGGTCGGCATTGGGACGGGCCGTCTTGATCTGACGCCGGTCGAGCACGAGCATGCCCGTCGTGAGTTCGCCCGATGTCTCGATGTCGGCCGCCACGGTCGTCCGCTCGAACAACTCCGGGTTGGTCGCCGCCACCAGCGCGACGACGTCGTGCATCGTGATCCCCTCGCTGCCGAGGATCTGCCGGTGGGCACGGAACGAGTGCGGCAGCATCCGCCTAAGGATCAGGCCGGCTCGCGACGATTCATCCGGCAGCTGGCCGAGCATGTCGAAGCCGAAGATGACCTGTCCGGTGGTCTCGAGCGGAACGAGCGTCTTCGTGAGCGGCTCGCGGATCACGTGCCGGGCGGCATGGGGATCGCAGTAGAAATTGAAGTCGGCGACCGCCGTCGCGCTGCCACGGCCGTTGATCGTGCCGCCGCCGATCACGACCGAGTGGATCAGCTCCACGATCGACGGGTCGCGCGAGATGGCCCGCGAGATGTTGGAGAGCGGCCCGAGGGCGACGATCGTCACCTCGCGGGGGTGGGCACGGAGGGTCTCCCAGATCACCTTCTCAGCGGTGTGGGCCCCGTGGAGATTGGCCACGGGAAGATTGAGGCCGCCGAGGCCGTCGCTGCCATGAAGGCTGAAGGGCCGCGAGGGAACGATCGAATCGCCCGCCGCCACGCCGATCCGTGGCAGTCTCGGGGGATCGAGCAGCTTCACGAGCGACTGCAGATTGCCCGTCGCCTGCTCCGGCGGCACGTTGCCCCCGCAGGCCGTCACCGCCAGCACGTCGAGCCGCGGATCGAAAAGCGCCATGGTGAGGGCCACGGCATCGTCGATTCCGGGGTCGCAGTCGATGATCACCTTGCGGGGCATGGAGGGATCGTAGCAGGCCGGGAATTCGCATGGAATCGGCCGAGCCGCGGCCCGGCCGATCGTGACCGGACAGGTCGCCTGTCTTCCGGGACGGTCCGTGCGACAATACTCTCAGCATGAACCGCCCCAGGAGCCCGATGCCGCAATGCCCGCCGACATTTCGATGACGCCCGAGACCGTGCTCCGCGACCATGCCGCGGGCGCCGCCGTCTCCCGATCCGGCGCACGCATGCTCGTCGATGCGGTGCTCGATGCCACGCTGTCGCTCGACCGATTCGCCACGTGGCTCGAGGCGACGGCCGATCGCCCCCCCACCGCCGCCGAGATCGCCGGCGTCGCCGACGCGCTTCGCGGGCGGATGCTGCCGGTCCGTTCGCCACGGGCCGTCATCGGAGACACCTGCGGTACCGGCGGGGATGGATCGGGAACGTTCAACATCAGCACGGCCGCGGCGATCGTGGTCGCAGCCGCCGGCCTGCCCGTCGCGAAGCATGGCAACCGGGCCGTGTCGAGCCGCACCGGGAGCGCCGACGTGCTCGAGTCACTCGGCGTCGCCATCGCCCCCTCGCCGCCGGTGGTCGAGCGATGCCTGTCCGAGATCGGCCTGGCCTTCGTGTTTGCGCCGGCCCATCATCCGGCGCTCGCGGCGGTTCGTGATCTGCGGCGTTCGATCGGTCGCCCGACCGTCTTCAACCTCGTCGGCCCGCTGTGCAATCCCGCCGGAGCCACCGTGCAGGTGATCGGCGTGGGCCGCGACGACGCACGGCGGCCGCTGGCCGAAGCAGCCCGCATGCTCGGCCTCACCAGGGCCGTGATCGTCCGCAGCGAGGATGGCGTCGATGAGCTGAGCCTCTTTGCACCGACGCACGTGCTCGATGTCTCGTCCGACGGCATCTCGGAAGCCTCCTGGCGACCCGAGGACTTTGGGATCGCCACCGCAGCCGCGGCCGGCCGCGACTCGCTTCGGGCCGCGGATTCAGCCGAGAGCGCCGAGTGCATCCGCTCGGTGCTCGAGGGGATCCCCGGCCCGCGGCGCGACATCGTGATCCTCAACGCGGCCGCGCTCCTCTGGGCCGCCGGGCTATCGGCCGAACTGCCCGCGGCGGCGCAGCGGGCCGCCGCGGCGATCGACTCGGGCCGCAGCCTCGACATGCTCGCTCGATTGCAAACGGCGTCGCACTCCCAGCCGGGTGAATCGTGCTCCCATCCCTGACGGTCATCGAGGCTCCGCCGACCAGCCATGCCGGCTCTGGGAACGGGCCGGTTCCGCCGTGCTGCGCCCGGGAGGAGCCGCTTCCGAAGAAGGAGCGGCAACGGCTGCTGCCGTGCGCGATCCTCGCGGCGGCGCTCATGGCCCTGGCCATGGCGGGCATGGCCTCGCATGCGGCCGGTCATGCCCCGCCATCATGGCTGCCTTCCTGGCTCGGCGGCACGGCCGGCAACTGGCTGCAGCTGCTGTTTGCAACGCCGATCGTCTTCTGGGGTGGCCAGCCGATCCTCGCCGGAGGCTGGGAGGGATTCAGGCGTGGCCGACCGGGAATGTTTTCGCTGATCGCGCTGGGGGTGCTCGTGGCATGGACGGCCAGCGCGATCGCCACCGTCGCCCCCGGGATCATGCCCGCCGCCTTTCGCCGTGCCGACGGGAGCGTGGAAGTGTTCTTCGAATCGGCCGGAATGATCGTGGTGCTCGTGCTCGTCGGTCAGCTGCTCGAGACGCGGGCCCGCCGGGCCACGACGGCATCGATCCGATCGCTTCTGGATCTCTCGCCGCCGACGGCCGAGCGGCTCGGCCCGGAGGGTGCCATGGAAACGGTGCCGCTGGCTTCCGTCGTGCCGGGCGACCGGCTCCGCGTGCGACCGGGTGGGCGGATTCCCACCGACGGTGTGATCGTGGAGGGCATCACCTCGTGTGATGAATCGCTGCTCACCGGCGAGCCGATCCCGGTCGATCGCACGGTCGGCGACCGGGTGCTCGGCGGCGCGATCAATGGCACCGGCGCGATCCTGGTGCGGGCGGAACGGGCCTCAGCCGATTCGTTCGTTGCGAGGATCGCGCGGCTGGTTCGCGAGGCCCACGAGCATCGGGCACCGGTCGAACAACTCGCCGATCGGGTCGCCGCCGTGTTCGTGCCGGCGGTGCTCGCCGTGGCGGCGGCCACGTTCGCCGGCTGGTCGCTCTTCGGCCCGCAGCCACGGATGGCGATGGGGCTGCTCTCGGCGGTGAGCGTGCTTGTGATCGCATGCCCCTGCGCCCTTGGGCTGGCGACACCGCTGGCGATGACCGTGGCCATCGGCCGTGGGGCCCGATCCGGGATTCTCGTGCGAACCGCCGAAGCGATGGAAAACCTCGCCCGGGCGACGACCGTCGTCTTCGACAAGACGGGCACGCTCACGCAGGGCCGACCGCGGATCGTGTCGGCGAGCGTGATCGACGCCGATGGCTCGATCGAATCGATCACCGGGATCGAGTCGCCCGCGTGGACGAGCGGCCCCGCCCGGCGGCTCTTGGCATGCACCGCCGGGCTCGAGACGGCCAGCGAGCATGCGCTCGCGCGGGCGTTCGTGGAGGCGGCGGCCTCGGCGGGCATCGAGCCGGCCTCGGCCGAGCGGGTGGAGGCGGTCGTCGGCCGGGGAGTCCGTGGCCGCGTGGCCGGGCATGATCTGCTCGTGGGCAGCGCCGCGCTGTTGCGAGACGAGGGGATCGATGCCTCGTCATGCGACACCGGTTCTCTGGCGGCCGCGACGACGACCATCGTCGTGGCGATCGATCGCCGGCTGGCCGGCTGGTTCACAATCGCCGACATGCCGCGGCCGGAGGCGGCCGATATCGTGGCGCGGCTGCGATCCACCGGAACCCGCGTGGTGATGCTCTCGGGCGATACCGATGCCACGGCGAGGCATGTGGCGAGGCTCGTCGGCATCGAGGAAGCCCACGGGGGCATGACGCCGGAAGACAAGGCCCGATGGGTGGCCGGACAACGGCATCGCGATCCGGCGGCCGGCACGATCGCCTTCGTCGGCGACGGGATCAACGACGCCCCGGCGTTGGCGGCGGCCGATGTCGGCGTGGCGATGGGCTCGGGGGCCGATGCGGCCATCGAAACCGCCGGGATCACGCTCCTCTCAGGCGGACTCGCCGCGGTGCCGCGGGCGATCGGGCTCGCGACGGCCACGATGAGGACCGTCCGACAGAACCTCGTCCTCGCCTTCGCATACAACGTGCTGGCGATCCCGGTCGCCGCCGGTGTCCTCTACCCGCTCGTCGGGCATGTCACGAGCCCGATGCTCGCGGCGGCCGCGATGACCTTCAGCTCGCTCTCGGTGATCGCCAATTCGCTGAGGCTGATCGGTCACACCAGCGGCACGGTCAGCCCGTCGTAGGCGAATTCGACGCCGCGTGGCAATCGAGCCGACGACGGGGCGTGGTCGATATCGTGCGACATGTGGATGAAGAGCGTGCGGCGGGCTCCCACGCGGGCGGCCACGGCGATCGCCTCGTCGAGTGAAAAATGGGTCGGATGCCGCTGCGGCCGCAGGCAGTCGAGGATGAGCGTGTGCACGCCGTCGAGCAGCGGCCATGTCTCGGCCGGGATGTCGTTGGTGTCGGTGCAGTAGGCGAGGTTCCCGAACCGAAATCCGAGCACATGGAACGATCCGTGGCGGAGCGGCAGCGGCACGACGCGTGCTCCGAGCAGGTCGAAGGACGCCGTCGTGATCCGCTCGAAGGTCACCTTCGGGAGGCCGCCGCCGGGCGTGGCGACGGTTTCGAAGGCGTAGTCGAATGCCCTGCGGATCCGCTGCTCGACCCGTTCCTCGCAATAGACCGGCAGGGGCTTGCCCGCGGCGAAGCAGATGGGGCGGATGTCGTCGAGGCCATAGACATGATCGACGTGGTCGTGGGTGTAGAGCACGGCATCGACGCTGCCGAGCCGTTCGCGGAGCAGCTGTGTACGGAGGTCGGGGGTCGTGTCGATGAGGAGCGTGCCCTGCGGCAGGCCGAGTGCGACGCTCGTGCGGGTCCGCTGGTTGTGCGGATCGTCGCTCGAGCAGACATCGCATCCGCAGCCGACGACGGGCACCCCGACACTCGTGCCGGTGCCGAGAAAAAGGAGTTGGCCGGAAAGGTCACGGCGCGGGTGGAGAATCGGGCGGCTCTGGCTCATGGTCAGTGGCCACGAGTGTAGCGAACTGGCGGCACCGGATCCCCGCCTGGCCTGCTGCCACCGGAGATTCGATCCCGGATGACAAGCCTGGATGCCAAGACTGAGTGGCGTGATTGGTGCCGGCACGGATACTCGTTGCATGGATGCCGCCCTGGCCAATGCCATCGTCTATCGCGATGACCGACTGATCGTGCTTGAAAAGCCCTCGGGGCTCCTCGCCGTGCCGGGCCGTGGCCCCGACCTGCAGGATTGCCTCGCCAC
>JBJTDZ010000101.1:0-13169 GCA_046092585.1 Pirellulales bacterium
CGGGCGTAGTACCACTGCTGTTGCGACGTAGTGTCTGCCACGAGCGCTACCCCCTACTCCACCAGCGCCTTGAACACCGCGTCGGCGGCGTCCTTGTAGAACTCGATGTTTAGCCGGGTCCACACGTCGTCCGGCAAGTCGGCCAGTTGCCGGCGGGCGGCGACCGGCATCAGCACCGTGCCAGCCTGCTTGTCGACGGCCAGCTCGGCGATCCGCTGGGCGTTCGGGATCATCTCGAACGAGCCGCCAAGATTCAGCGGGCCAATCAGGATGGTGCCGCCGCGGGTGTTGCGGCCGAGCAGAGCGCCGCACATCGCCACGAGAACCGGCAGGCCCAGCCCGGCGCCGTTCTTGTCGGCGTCCATCGCCCGCAGCTGCAGCGAGAACTCGTGGGCCCGAGGATCGCGGTCGCCTACCAGCTCCTTTGCCCGCGTGTAGAGGTTCTGCTCGCCGATCCGCACGCTCTCCCGGAATCCGGCCGGCACCGGCTGGTTCAGGATCCGCACCGTGCTCCCCGGGCCGACCGTCACCTCGACGCGGTAGAGGCCAGGCTCTGAATCGAGGCCGCCCGGGCTCACCGCCCAGACCTGCCCCGGCGGCAGTGGGTCGCTCTCGATCGCCTCGTCGCTGTGCAACTCGGGCGTGGCAACGAACTGCTCCACGCCCTCGGCGCCCATCACGTAGCTGAAGTGCGTGTTGCGGAACTCACTCTTGAGCAGCCGTTTTTGCTGTTCCTTCACCCGGCGGCGAGATTCGAGCGCCAGCCGCACCATCCACTCGAGGTCTTCGTCGGGCACCGGCATCTCAGGATCGGGGAAGAGCAGCTTCGTCAGGCCGCTCACCGTCTTGTTCACCGCCTCGATGTCGCGGCCGGAAAGAGCGCCGCCGAGGTGGACTCGCTCGTACATCACCGTCGCCCTGCTCGTCGTGCGCAGGTGGCTCCAGCACTCGCTCAGGAAGTCGCTCACGAGGCCGAAGTGGTTGGTCAGGTGGTCGGTCGGCTTGAGCTTCGGGAAATCCCAGCCCGCGGCGAAAGCGTGCAGCCGGTCCATGAAAGCCGTGTCGGACCGCATCTCCGGCGGCAGCGGACTGAGCAAGTGCCCGATCCGCTGCTGCTGATCCACGTCCACATCGAAGTTGCCGACCATCACGATGCCGCCGTCGGCCCGGATGTTCTCCTTGCCGCGGCTGAACTGCCCGCTGGCCATGTACCCCTTCATGATGTTGACGCCGTCCTTCTGGTCGAAGGAGATGCCCGAGACCTCGTCGAAGCAGACGACGTCGTACTGGCAGACAAGGCCCTTTTGGCCCGTTGCGTTGTTGACGAACATCTTGGCCACCGACGCTTTACCACCCGAGATCAGGTGGGCGTAGGGCGAAATCTGCTGGAAGAGGTGGCTCTTGCCAGTGCCGCGCGGGCCGAGTTCGACGAGGTTGTAGTTCCGCTCCACGAAGGGCACCATCCGCAGAAGGAGTACGCGGATCGCCTTCTCGTCGAGCGCGTCGGGCTCCAGGCCGATAGACCGGATCAGAAACTTCTTCCACTCCTCAGTTGAGAACTGCCGCCGCCCACGCTTGAGCGCGTCGAGCACGTCGGACTTCGACATCTGGATCGGCCGCATGGCCTCGATGCCAAACGCCCGCCCGCCCGCCTGCGACGCGATGACGCTGTCGTAGGCGAGCGTCACCTCGGCGTAGAAGCCGTCGGTCAGCATCCGCTCGTTGTCGCGGACCAATTCATCTGGGATTCTCACATGCCGTAGGGCTAAGCTCGGTAGTTCGGCCACATAGCAGTCGTTTTGGGCGTCAAGGCGAGACCGCACGATGTCGATCAACTTCACCTGCCGCTGCTCCTTGGCGCGGCTTTTGAAGAGTTCCTCGTTGCCGGTGCGGACGGTTCGGTCGGCGAGCTGCTGGTTGACGATCACCAGGCCCTGCTCGATCTCCTCGGGGTCAGTCGTTGCGCAGTACCGGCCGAGCAGGAACTCCACGACGTAACTGGGGACCGGATATTCCTTCGCGTATCGGCGGACGAGGTCCTTGCGGACGAGGTAGCCGTCGAAGGCGCTCGAGGCCACCTCATCGAGTCGGTCGAGAACGAATGTCATGTCTTGCCTCCCACGGTTGTCTTCATGCGGTCAAGGATGGTGCCGTTGGCGTCGAGGACGACGACCACGGCGGGTTTTGATTCGAGGCTGTCGTCGGCCACGACCATCGCGGCCTCGTCCTTCTTGGCGTCATAGGCCTTCGGGCCGCCCACGATCGTCGAGTCTGGATCACGGTCGGCGAGTCGAAGGTCCACGGAGATGGGCGACACGCCACCACCGACGGTCACGCGGCACCGCATCCCGGCCCAGCGGAGGTTCGTGATCTTCGCGGTCTCCGAGGGCCCGAGCCGCTCCACGAGCAGTTCCGGCGTCACGCACTCCTGCGGACTGACGCCACCGTGGGCGTAGGCCTCATTCGCGCGAAACGCTCCCGCTCCCGGCGGCGTGGCCACCCGGTCGGCGTCGTTCCAGTGCCAGCCGACAACCGGCACCGTCACCTGCGACGAGCCTTTGACCGCCGCCGCGCGGGACCATTTCGATTCCACGACGGACTTCGGCACGTCCACCTTGGGGAGGCCGCCGGGCACGAGCAGCCAGCCGTGGTCGGTGACGATCCGCACCCGGGTCCAGCCGGCATCCAGCAGGTCGGCGACGCGGCGGGCGATCCGCTCCACCTGCTCGTCGAGCGAGCCGGCCAGTTCAACGCCGAGCTTGTGGCCCAGTTCGTCAATCCGGCCGACTTCCGTCCAGCCGCCCCGCTCGGCCGTGGCGGCGCCGTCCGTCTCGTCAGGCCCCAAGACTGCCACGCGCAACTCGCCGAGGACGCCGTGCAGTTCATTCGTCGTGGCGGGTTTTGTTCCGGCAGCCGTCCGCACCTGCGGTAAAAACGTCTCGGGCATTGGGCCGCCGACGATGGAGCCGTAGCCGCTGGCCGGCAGCGGCATCACCGCGGGCTTGGCCGTGGCTGTGACGCTCGGCAGCGGGGCGATCCGGTGGCCCAGCCGCGCTACGAGCCCGCGGGCTTCGAGCTTTTCCTGGAGGGCCACGGCCACGTCGAACCGCAGGCCGTCGGCGAACACGAGGCACTGCTCCCGCTCCGCGGCCATGGCCGTGACGAGCGTGGCGATTGCGGCGCCGCCCTGGCAGACCGACTGAAAGTGCGCTGCCGTCTTGTCGAGCCACGGCAGGTAGACCGCACGTACGACCTGGCCGACAAGTTCGGCATCCGGCGACCGCTGGGCGACCGCGAGGGCCCGCATCGCGTGGCGATCTACCTCCCAGCCGTCCTTGGCATAGGCCCGGGCGATCGTGGCCACGTCGGGGCCGCCGAGTGGCGACGTGGCGGCCGCCGCCAGCTTCGAGAGCGGCACGAGCGCCTCGGCGAGCAGGCTGTCGCCGAGTTTCGCCCACGGCCGGTCGAGCCGCTCGTGGTGCTCTCGGTCGAGTTTCACGACGGCGGCACAGGCTTCGGCGTGTGGCAGAGCCAGTACGTCGCCGAGGGCCTTCCGCAGTGTGGTCTCTGCCTGGAGATTGCTGCGTGGGCTTCGGTCGAGGCAGTCAATGGAAAACTCCTGCTCGGGCACTGCGGCCATGAGCACCTGCATCTTGGGATACGCCTGTGGCGCGTCGACATACCGTCGCCAGATCGGATCCCACGCCGGGTCGCCACGGGCGATGCACCGAGCTGCATCGGCGGGCGACTGCTTGGCCGGATCGACGCCGTACTCGCGGGTCATCTTGCCGACGAACGTCTCGAACGCGGCCGGGTCAGTTTGCTTGGCCTTCCGGTACTCGGCAGGCTCGGCCATCCATGCGAGGATCTCACGCTCGATGTCGCTGACGGAGAGTGACTCGAAGAAGCCGACGTCGAGACGCCGCCCGGCAAGCGCCGCCAGCGGCTCGTCGGCGAGCCGGTCGATCGCGCGGAGCATTGCCTGCTGGCTGGCAGTATCGCGGGCCACATCGAGATCGAGGGCGTCCTTGCTCGTGAGAAATGCCTCGATCGTCCAGTCGCGGCCGTTCCGCTGGTGCCATACCTTTCCGCGGTATTGGAGTTCCACGAGCGGTTGGTGGAGGACGGGACAGTCGGCGCCAGCACGGAGGTCCTGCCTCGCAACGCCCGGCAGGTAGAGGATCGGCACGGTGCCCGCGGGCGGTGAGTGGTCGGGGAGCGTGCGGGCGACGGCGCAGACGAGCCAGATCGCCGGGCCGATGTGGTCGTCGGGCGCGAACGTACCGAGTTCGTAGAGGTGCGGCACGCGGCCCCGCAGCAGCGCCACGAGGCTCTTCCACTGGCACTCCGCGTCGGGCCAGAGGATTGCGGCCGGCGGTACCTCACCGTCGGGCGTGGAGACGAGCCGCGCGAGCGATTCGAGCACGGCCTCGGCGAGCGTGCCTGCGGCGGTGGTTTTTCCAGCGGTGGCGGCCGTGCTCATGTGCGCGCTCCCACGGGTTTGTCACCAGCCGCCTTGGCCCGCGCGGCTTCCTTGGCCTTGCGGGTGTAGTGGAGGTCGTTATGCCGCTTGCCGTCGAACTTCGTGCCGCCGGTGAAGTCTTCGGCCTCCTCATCCCATGACCAGAACCACGGGAACTGGTCCTTGGGGCGGTCGGGCTCCGTGCCGCGGTCCTTGTCCCATTTGATGCCCGGCGCGGCCCGCAGGATGCATGCCTTCTTGGCCTTCGCACCGAGCCACCGGGCGGTCATGAACGGGCTGATGTTGAGCCGGACGCCATCGTTGATGTCGGGATCCCAGCCGATGGGCTGTTCGGCGAGCGGCTTCCAACGCACAAAAATGTCGAACGGCGGCTCGCCCTCGATGATCTTCGCGAGCTGCTCCTGGAGGTGGACGGCGGCGGCCACGCGGGCGTCGGCGCCTTCCGCACCGGCGGCCTGCTGCGCCTTCTGACGGGTGATCCAGTCGCCGAGGTACTCGTAGGCGATCTTCTCCAGCGTGCGGCGGCCCTCGCCGTCAGGCCCAGCGAGCCGGTGGTAGTTCACGAGCACATGAAACCCGTCGCGGAGGCCGTCCCAGATGTGCCAGACGTACGGCCGCTGGTGGAAGAGCTTCAGGTGCTGCTCGGAGAACGAGTCACGGAGCCAGTCGTCGAGCGTTTCGCCTGCGGCTTCCACGTCGGCGAGGAGCTTGTCGCGGAGGTCGGCCGACCAGTCGGGGCCGTAGGCGTCGGCGAGGAGCGTGAGGAGCCGGTCGGCCGCCGTCGGCTCGCCACGGACACTCGACAGGCAGACGAGCCCGTCGACGTCAGCGTGGGACTCCAGACCATCGGGGCCGACCGCCGGACAGTCAGGGAACTCCGAGCCGGCCTGCCGCGGCCACCGGTAGCCGACGAGGCGGGCGACGGCGACGTGGAGCGGGTTGTTGGAGTCCTTGGGGTGGCCGTCGAAGAGCCACTGAGTTGGGTCGGAGGAGTGGGGCGGCGGCAGGCCGTCGGGATATTTCTCCGCTGCCACTTTCTGCCAGTGCGATAGGTCAAAAGCAACGTTCAATACAGCATGGTTACTCACCTTTAGGCCTTTGTGGGTTTCGCGTAGCGCGGCTACAAGGTTGCCGCTACTCAGAAACTCCCAAATCGAAAGTGTGTCGTGAGGATGGTTTGGGATAATTGCATGCGCGGTATTGTCGAACATCTCGCCAGTGAAAACGGTGCAATGCATTTCCCTCATCTCCGAGATAGAAACGCCTAGCCTGCCCCATGCATCACCTCCAGACCTCCAGCCCCCCATTCGACCCGCCTCTTTCAATCGCATTGCGTGTTGGAAGTATTGGCCTTCACCATCCTCCCACAGCAAAACGTTGTGACGGCCTCCAAAGAGCACCGTCTGATCACAAGCGCTTTGTGAAAAAACCCACCCGTTCGCAATTCGTTGTAGCTCCCAAAACCTGCGAATGAACGGTGCGTTGTCGCTTGTGCCGAAGCCTTGAATGGATGATGCGTAGTCGCTCAGCAGCTTCGCATGACCAGTCGATGCGAAACCTATGGCATGCTCCCGACTGAGAAGCTGATCAGCTTGGTTGACAAGAATTCCGCTCCCTCTGAGAAGTACCTCGGCCTTCTCGCTTGGTGTGTGAGGCTCGGACGCTTCAACCCCAAAGAAGCAATGCTCGCCGACGATGCGTCCCGCCGTGATGGCAAGCAACGCTACAAAAGCACCGGCCGCCTGTGAGCTTCCGAAAGCGTGTTCGCCCAACCGGGCGACGCACGCCCAACAGAGGTCACCTAGGAGTCGCTTGCGAAGCTGCTTGTAACGCGACAGAAAAAGCCAGTTCTGGGGCGTGACGACCGCACTGGTGCCGCCCCGAATGCAATACGTCTCGCAGCGCTCGACAAAGCAGGTGGCAAGGTCGGCTTTTGAGTCGGGATGCGTCCGATCGCAGTAGTCCTTGAGGATGTCGTCCTGTTTGTTCCTCCCCAGATAAGGCACGTTCGTCGCCACGAGGGAGAACTGCCGCCCGAGGATCTCCGCCGCCTTCGCGACGCCGCGGGCCGTCACCGCCATCTCGTGCTCGGCGTCGTCGCTGCCCTCGCTGGAAAGCGCCTTCTCCAGAATCGGCTGCAGTTCGGTGAATGCCGCTTCGAACGCCGCGTAACCTTCGGCCCGCGGGTTGATGAGGCTGCCGAGCACGGGGGCGTCCTTGAAGAGCCCATGGAGCCGCCGCATACCTTCTTCAAGCCGCGAGTTGCCCTCGGCCAGCGCCACCCACTCGTCCTCGGTGGCGTTGGGCGCGAGGCCAGAGCAGGCGATGTGCATGGCGGGCAGCGGGCAGTGGCCGACCCGCCGCCAGGCCGCGAGGGCGAGATTGAACGCGCCGATCTGCGTGCAGCGGGGGTCGATCTCCAGCCCGTAGAGATTGTCACGGATGACGGCTTGGATTGCCGCGGTCTCTGACAGTCCTTCCTCAGCCATCCGCATCGGCACGAGCCGCTCGAACATCGCGACAACAAAATGGCCGCTGCCCATGCAGGGGTCGAGGCAGGTGAGGTCTTTGGTGGCCTTCGGCCAGCCGTCGAACGTGCCCGCGGCGGGCCGCCACGTGCCGCTCTCGTCCGCAATGAATCGCAGGTAGGACCACGGCACGCCGGCGAGCAACACGGCCTTGCGGAGGTCATCTTCGGTGGTGGCGGACGCGGCGATCGACGGGTCGGCAGCGAGCTTCTTGACGGCCCACCACGCCCCGAGCGTGTTGTCCAGCAAAAAGTCCACCATGTAGTCCTCGGTGAAGAGCTGCGTGACGGCGGGCAGCTCGTCGGCGCCAATCTTCACGCCTGAGTCATTCACCGCGTCCTTTTTCTCCGCCTGCCAGAACTGGTAGCACCAGCCGAGCGAGTCGGACGCCGTGAAGACGTCGGTGCCGAGGTCGGCGACGATCTTCTCCAGTTCGAGCTGGTCCTCACGGGCGAGTTCCACGGCGAGCACCGGGTCGTCCGCTCGGAAAATCTCGGGCAGCATCGTCTGGGCGAACCGGCTGGCGAGCATCCAGACGTCGGTGCCGCGCTCCTTGGCCAGTTCGCGGCAGGTGTCGAGGCTGATGGCGACACCGGAGTCAGGCTCAATGAGCAGGTCGTTCTCGGCGAGGAACCGGGCGAAGAGCATTCGGTGCCAGTGCTCGTAGGCGACCTCGTGGATGAGCCGCGCGGTGGCCTGTTTTCCTGTTTTGGGGTCGAGGGCGTCGCCGAGCTGCCGGCCGCGAGCGCGGAGCTTCACGCGCAGGGCGCGGTCAGCAGTCGGCTGGCCCGACCAAGGCTCGTGGCTGCCTACGGCGAGCGAGTCGAGCGCCTTCGTGGCGGCCCGCTCGGCGACTCGGCGGGCAGCCTTCACGGCGTTTTCGAGGTTGCGGCGGAGCGTGCGGTCGAGGGGTGGCATGGTGAGTGTGGAGATGTGTCAGGAGACGAGCACGGGGCCCTTCTTCACTTCCTCGAGCAGGTGGCTCTCAGCCCGCTTCGCCCATTCGCGGACCTCGGCGTCGGTGCGGAGCGTGGTCTTCTCGATCGCGACGCTGCGGGCCGTGGGCTCGACGGCCGCGGCGGCCTTGCGAAGCGCCTGGCCGGCGAGCGTGGGCACGGCGAGGGCGGCGTTGCGGCGCGACTCGATGGGCCGCTCGGCCAGGGCCGCGGCGATCGCGGCGTCGGTAGAGACGTCCACGGCGTCGGGCTCGCGGAGGCCGACCTCGGCGAGGATGGCTGTCTGCTTGTCGGAGGGCAGCTGCGACCAGATGGACGAGGCCGCAAGCTGCTTCACCTCTCGGTCGAACGTCTGCCGGTGATCCTCGTGCGTCTCCTTGAGCCGCTTGCGGAGGATCTCGGCAATCTTGCTGCGGATGGGCGGCAGCGGGTCGGTCGCGTCGAGGAGCAGGCGGCCGGTCGTGATCGCCTGGATGTCGGCGTTGATGGCGGCGGCGCCCGGCTCGCTCTTGGCGTGGTCAAAGAGCTTTTGGAGTTCGTCCCAGGCCGCGAGCCGCGTGCTGGCGAGATCAGCGAGCTTGGGCCAGGTGTCGGCGGCGGCGTCGATGTCGGTCTTCTTGGAGACCATTTCGGCCAACATCTCGACGCCGGTGAGCCGCTGGATGTCTTCGATGAACACGACCGACTGGGCCGCAGGCAGGGGCTCTTCGCCTCCGGTGCGCCGCCCGATTTCCGCGAGCTTCTTCAGGAAGTCGGCGGCAAGCGGGCCATCCTCATCGTTGCTCTTGGGCTTGAGGCCGAGCTTCGCGAGCGTGCCCCGGACCTTGAGCCGGTCGGACATCGAGATCGTCTTCGTCTCGCGCGTGAAGATCGTCTTCGTGATCTTGTTCTGGTCGAGCTGGGCCGCGGCGATGGGTGCGCCGTTGAGCTTGGCCGACAGGTGCCCGGCCCCCACGAGCACCACGAGAGTCGCGTCGATCGCGTCCTTCGGCCAGCCGTAGGGCGGGTCTTGGAGCTGTGAGCGGACGTCGCTGCCAGTTGCGCCCGTGGCCGTGCGGCCGAGCACCTCGACGCAGACGGCGTGCGTCTCGACAGCGCCCGTATGCCCGACCGGCTCCATCGGCTTGTCGGTGCCCTCCTTCGCCCGCTTCATGACGACGTCCCACGACGCCTTGTCGGCCGCGGAAAAATCTTTGAACTGGCGGGCGACGGCGGCCTCGGCGGCCACCTTCAGCTTTTCGGCGAGCGTGGTGTGGAGCTGCTCCGTGCCGCCGCCGAGCCAGACCTTCGTGCCGCCTACGATGTCGCGGATGAGCCGGTCGCGGTTGGCGATGGCGCTATCCCGCAGGCTCGTCATGGCCCGCATCGCTTCCTGCCCCTCCGCTTCGGACTGGGGGCCGTAGGTTTCGAGCGTGCTGTTGGCCGCCTCGGAGTTGACGATCGCTGTCTTGAGGTCGTCGGCGTAGGCCTTGGGGATGAAGGAGTAGATGAGCGACGAGGAGGCGCCAGCCTTCCGGGCGGCCGCCGTCACGTCCTTTTCGGCGGCGGACCAGCCGTCGCGGACCCAGACGGTGAGGCCGCGGCCGCCGGGGGTGGGCGGCGTGGCATCGCGATCAACCGACAGGTCGCGAGGCTCCTTCGGCAGTCCTTGGAGAATGCGCACGCCGCGGACGGCCTCGTCGATCGCGGCGTAGATGAGGTTGTTGCGAACCTCCTGAATCTTCGGCTCGCTGCCGCGGATCTCCTGCTGCTTCTTGTTGTAGGTGGCCAGCCACTCCGAACCGGCACGGGTCTGCATCCGGTATTCGTCGTCCACCTTCATGAGCAGGCCAGACTCAACGAGCTTCTCCAGCGTCTCGGCGACCTTCTGGCGGAGCAGGTGGTTGTCGGCGGCGAGATCGCTGACGAGCAGGTCGGCGATGTGGGCGGCCGAGGCCCTGACACCGAGATCGGCGCCGAGGTTGGTGGGCAGCTTCGAGATCAGGAAGACGAGGCTGGCGATCCGCTTGGCGAGAACGGCTTCGTCGGTGCCGGGCACGCCCAGCTCCTCGATTCGCTCATGGATCTCGCGGAGCAGTACGCCCGTGCCGAGCATGTAGGCCTTGAGCGAGTCGTAGAGGGCGTCGGCCGGGATGACGGCCGTGAGGCGATCGTCGGCGAGCTTGCCGACGGCGTCGTGGATGATCGAGAGCTGGGACCGCAGTTGGCTCTTCGTGCCTGCCGCGTCGATCTGGCGGAAGCACTCCTCCCAGAACCGGCGGCGCACGGGCAGGAGCGGGAAATCATCGATGATCGTCTTGTCGTCGTTTGAGCGGGGGCCAATTTTCGTGCCCTGCAGGTGGCGGGCGATCTCACCGCCGTGCGACTCGATCGTGCCCTTCACGGCGGGGATCGCGGCCGGCTTCTTACGGAGCGACACCTTGCGGGTGACTGTCTCGACGTCGGTGTCGGAGAGCGGCACCTTCACGACGAACCGGTCCATGAGCTTGTGGAGCAGTTCGACGTCGTTGAGCGCCTGCTGTCCGGCCGACACGAGCAGCACGCGGCCGTCGAACTGCTTGGTGAGGGCCTCGGCCAGCTCAGTAAAGACGGTGGAGCGATCGTGGGAGTCGCCGATGTATTGCTGGGCCTCGTCGAGCAGGATGATCGTGCACGGTAGCTGCTCGGGGTTGTTCGAGTTCTGGGCGGCGTGTCGCAGGAGCACGTCCTTGGCCAGACCGATGAACTCCGGCGTGGTGAGGTCGCCAGTCTGCTCCTGGAACTGCTGCTTGAGCGCCGCTCGGACGTCGGCCTCGCTGGGGGCGAAGTTCTTGTCCCACGCCAGAATCGCCTTGCGGATGCGGGTGCTCACCCAGAGGTTGGCAAGCTCCTTCTCCCAGGTGCCGCCGTTGGCTTCGACGTGCTTCTTCACCTTGTCGAGGGCACCCTCCCGCTCGAGCCAGAGGACGAAACGGGCGACGGGGTACTGCTCGGGCAGCCCAGCGGCCCGAAGGATCACGCCGAGGACCGTTTCACGGACGCGATCGTGGGAGCCGGCCAGAAGTGTGCCGGCGGCGGAGAACAGGCCGCCGTAGCGGCGACCGGCCTGGTCGAGTTCGGCGAAGTGGGCCCGGATCTCCTTCGGCATCTCGGGCACGATCCCGCGGGCCGTGGCGCCGTCGGAGAAAGGCGTGTCGGCCCAGAGGTGCGCGAGCATCTTGAGCAGGTGGCTCTTGCCGCTGCCGAAGAAGCCGCTGACCCAGACCGCCTTCTGCGACGAGTTGCCCAGGTTGCCGAGGTACTCCGAGAGGATGCAGTCGAGTCCACGGGCAAACTCACCCTCGCAGACGAACATCTTCAGCTCGCCGCGCAGCTCGGCTACGACCTTCTCGTCGGTCTGGTCGGCGAGGCGGGCTTGGCCGTTGTTGACCAGCGGCTCCCGGGAGGGATCGATGAGGAGGATGTCTTTGATGGTGGCCATGCTCATGGCGGACCTCTGCTGGGGTGCTACTGGACGTGCTGGTTGCCGGCGTGGGTGATCGGGACGGCGAGGTAGTTCCAGCCGTCACGGGCGTCGAGGAGCCGGTAGTTGTTCTGCTCGAAGTGGCCGGGGAAGAAGATCACGAGCCGACCGCGGACGTCACGCTCGATGGCGCGGACGACCTGGGAGACGCGGGCGAACCCGAACAGGCTGCCGACGCCGAACAGGGCGACGACCGAGTTGTCGGTGACGTCGGCGGCGGTGAGGGCGTCTCGGACCTTGGCGGCCAGGACATTCACGAACTCGGTTTGGAGTTTGAGATCGAGGTCCTCAGGCGACTCGAAGTAGGCGTCTCGGAAATCGTCCGCCGCGATCCAAGCCGCGAACGCGTCGGAGAGGTCGACCTCGTGCCAGTCGTGCCCGGCGGCCTCCGTGGCAGTGGCGAAGAGCTGCCGGCGGGCCCGGAGCATCCGCTCGGCCTCCTTGTCGTAGACGACCATGATCACCCGCTGGGCACCGGCGACGCCCCGTTCCCAGGGCAGGGAGACGTGCTTGGCGTAGTGCTCGGCGAGTTCTTCGATGCGGCCCATGGGTGGCTACGCCGTCAGGCGACTCCTTCCGAGGTGGTCGTGCTGGCGGCCGGGAGGCCCGGGTCGAGGCGGTCGAAGGATGCGTCCACCACGTCGCCGGCGGCGCGGATGTCGATGAGCCCGGCCCGCTTGGCCTCGATCGCCAGGCTGCGGATCACGCTGGCGTCGGCGTCGAGCAGCTTCGTCCAGGCGCTGGCGAACACGTGGGGGCCGCGGAAGCCGGCAGCGTGGGCGAGGTAGAGGGAGAGCGCCACGGTCGCTGGCGTCGCGGTGACGCGGCGTCGCGTCTTGATCGAGCGGCCGGCGAGGTGGCCGGACTGCGTCCACGAGCTGGCGGCATTGCGGACGACCTTGTCGAGAATGGCGTCGCTGAGTCGGTCGCCGATGGCCGCGCGGATCGCCTCCTTCATCGGCCCGCGAGCGAAATCGGCGCCGATGGGTAGCAGCACGACCGCGGGAGCGCTGGCGGCGAGCATCGGGTCGCGGGCGATGGCGACGAGCAGCGCGAGCAGCGGTCGGCCTGTTGGTTCGAGCGACCAAAGCCGCCGCAGGACGCGGTAGATCGGCACGTGGGGGTCGAGGGCGTAGAGTTCGGTGAGGCGCTGGTGGGTGAGCCGCCGCGTGGAGCTGGTCGACTTGCTCAGGCAATTGGCATGGCGGATCGCGATCGTGATGTCGGCCTCGCTCGCGGCGGCCGGTACGGCGTCGAAGAGCGCCGTGAGTTCGGCGAGCATGATCGTGCGGCTGGTGTGCGTGCCGACGTCGCCGCGGCGGAAACCGACACCGTCACGCTCGCGATAGCTGCGCGGCTTCGGACCGACCTTGATTTCGATCGCGATGCGCTGCGGGAAGAACGGAAGAGCGGTGGCGGCCTGCACAGGCGGCTCCCCATGGGGGTGGTACGGGGGGCCATCGTGCCAGCGCGGCAGGGGGCCTCGCAAGGGGGTGGCATATTTGGCCGGCAAGTCCGCCGGCCAGCCACTCGACCAGCGTATTTCCCGAAGAAAAGTGACCGTTCGGGAAAGTCGCTGGACTGGGTGGTCAATATCGTTAGCCTAATCGCGGCCCGAGAGGAGCTTATCTTCAACCTAGGCAAGGACGCCGCATTACCGAGCGGAGGCTCAATCATGACCACCCACATCAGCAACCAAG
>JBJTDZ010000102.1:0-9365 GCA_046092585.1 Pirellulales bacterium
TTACCCGGGTTCGCTGCCGCTGACGAGGTCGAGAATTTCGCCGCCGAAGTCGGCCAGCCGCTTCTCGCCGATCCCCTTGCACCGCAGCAGGGCGGCCGGGGAGGCGGGCTTGTCGCGGGCGATGGCCCGCAGGGCCTTGTCGTCGAGGATCGTCCACGCCGGCTTACCCCGCGCCTCGGCGATCCGCCGCCGCCAGGCCCGCAGCCGTTCGAAGAGGCCGCGGTCGACCCCCTGCCAGTCGTCGGCGTCGGCCTTCGTCGTCTTCGCGCGCCCGGAACGCGGTTCGATGAGCACCACCTGCCGCGTGCCCCGCAGCACCTCCCACGAGCGGTCGTTGAGGGTGACCACGGGGCGGTCGCCACCGGTGCGGGAGAGGAGTTCCTGGTCGAGCAGCTGGTGCACGAGATTCTCCGCGGCCCGCTGGTCGAGCGTGGCAAGCAGGCCGAACGTGGAGAGCTGGTCGTGGCCGTGCCGCACGACGCCCTCGGTCTTCGCGCCGCGAAGCACCTCGCAGACGTGCCGCACGCCGAACCGCTCCTGCACGCGGGCCACGCAGGAGAGGATCTTCTGGGCCATCACCGTGGCGTCGGGAAGGCTCGCCGTCTCGCCGAGGCAGACGTCGCAGCCGCCGCACGACTCCGCCGGATAGGGCTGCCCGAAATACTCCGACAAGGCCGCGTGGCGGCAGCGGGCGGCCTGCGCATACCGCCGCATGGCGTGCAGGTGCTCGGCCTGCGAGGCGATCAGCCGCTCCTGCTCGTCGGGATCGAGGTCCGACTCCGCCGCGCTCTTGCGGACGAGCGACTCCCAGCTGAAGACGTCGGCCGAGGAGTAGAGGAGCACGCACTCGGCAGCGAGGCCATCGCGGCCGGCGCGGCCCGTCTCCTGCTGGTAGGCCTCGAGGCTCTTGGGGAGCGACGTGTGGAGCACGAGCCGCACGTCGGAGCGGTCGATCCCCATCCCGAAGGCGACCGTGGCCACGACCACGTCGATCGTCTCGCGGGCGAAGGCCTCCTGGGTGCGGTGCCGCTCGCGGGCGTCGAGCCCGGCATGGTAGGGGCGGGCGAGGATCCCCTCGGCGGCGAGCGTCGCGGCGAGTCGCTCCGTCTCCTTGCGGGAGATGCAGTAGACGATCGAGGCCTCCCCCTTGTGGCGGCCGAGGATCGCGAGCGTCTGGGCGACGCGGTCGGTTCGCGGCACGACGCGGTAGACGAGGTTGGGCCGGTCGAAGGTGCCGACGAGCACCGCGGGATCCCGCAGGGCCAGCTGGCGGGCGATGTCGTCGCGGACGCGGGGCGTGGCGGTGGCGGTGAAGGCGTGGATGCTGGCGGAGGGAAACCGCTCCCGCAGCAGGGCGAGCTGGCGGTATTCGGGCCGGAAGTCGTGCCCCCAGTGGCTGATGCAGTGGGCCTCGTCGATCGCGAACCGCTTCACGCCCACCCGGGCGAGGATGTCGAGCAGCCCGGTGTTGACCAGCCGCTCCGGCGCCGCGAACACCAGCCGCAGTTCGCCGGCAGCCAGCCGGTCGCGGACGGATGCCCGCTCCTCCGCCGACATCCCGCCGTGGAGCGCGGCCGCCGGGTAGCCGATCGCCTCGAGGGAGTCGACCTGATCCTTCATCAGGGCGACGAGCGGGGAGATCACCACGTCGGTCGTGCTGTCCACGAGCGGCGGCAGTTGGTAACAGAGGCTCTTGCCGCCCCCCGTGGGCATCACCACGAGCGAGTCGCGGCCGGCGAGCGCCGCCTGGATGGCGTCGGCCTGCAGGGGACGGAGCCGGTCGAAGCCCCACCACCGCTGGAGCACCTCGGCGATTCGCGGATCGTCGGCCGGGGCATCCGGGCCTGTGTCGTTTCCGGCCGTCCGTGCCACGCGGGCGTCTCCTGCTGGTGGGCCCAAGATACCAGCCCCGGCAGGATTGCCCGGATCGCCGCGCTTGCCGGGGCACGACGCGGCAAACTCGGCTTGTTCCGGGCGGAAGCCGCTGGGACAGTCCGGCCGACCATGCCTCCGCTCTCGTTCGCCACCGTGAAGACGGCGCCGGGCGGGTTGGCACGCGCCGCCGTGGCGTCCGTGCTGGCCCTGCTGGCGATGGCACCGGTTCGCGCCGAACCGGCGTCCGGCGGACTGTTTCTGCCGGCCTCCAGCGGCCAGCAGCTCCTCTGGCAGCGGACCCTGGCGGAGATCGCTGCCGAGTGGCCGATCGCGCGGGTCGTCGAGCCCGACTTCGCCACGGGTCGTGAGGGGCTCATCGAATCGTCGTGGACGGAGCCGCCGGGCATCGCGCTGCAGGCCTGGCCGCCGCGGCGGCAGCGGGCGGTGGTGCGGGTGGTGCCTGACCGCGACGGCGCCTGGATCCACGCCGTGGTGCAGACCCAGTCGCTCTCCGGCACGGCGGCCGGTGGTGACGGCATCGAGCTCGTCGGCCAGTGGCAGACGGCAGCCGCCGCAGAGGACATGTCGGTCGTGCTGGCAGCCCGCATGGCGCCGGGCACGGAACCCGTCTACGCGCTGCCCCCGCTCGAACGCGAGGAGTTCGTGCCGCCGCCGGCACCCGAGCTGCCCTGGTCGCGAAGCCGGTATCCCCGCGCGTCGCGGGCATGGCACAGCGTCGTGGAGGACTACCGCAACTTCTACTCCTGCGAGAGCCTCGTCTGCGTCTCGGCCGCGTTCGGTGCCGGCGCGCTGATGGCGAACACCGGCTTCGACGACACCATGCAGACGGCCTGGCAGCAGGGGGTCGAGCCGACGACCCTCGGCACCTTCTTCTCCGGCTGCAAGGACATCGGCGAGGGTCGCTACGCACTGCCGGTCTTCGGCCTGGCGGCGGCGTCGGGTCTCGTCTTCGAAGGCAACCCCTTCGGCGACGCCGTGGGTGAGTGGGGTGCCCGCTCGCTGCGGATGTTCGTGGTGGGCGCGCCGCCGCTGTACGTGCTCCAGCTCGCCACCGGCGCCGGTCGTCCCTCGGATGACCGCGGCAGCGCGTGGCAGTTCTTCAACGACAACAACGGCGTCAGCGGCCATGCGTTCGTGGGCGCGATTCCCTTTCTCGCCGCCGCCGACATGGTCGAGAGCCCGCTGCTCAAGGGCACGCTCTACGTCTGCTCCACGTTCGTGGGCTTCTCACGGATGACCGACAACGCGCACTATCCGTCGCAGGTGTTCCTCGGCTGGTATCTCGCCTGGGCGAGCTCGCGGGCCGTGAGCATGACGGAGATGCGCTTCGCGGGCATGGAGGTGCGGGTGGTGCCCCTGCCCATGGCCGACCTCGGCGGGCTGGCGGTCGAGGCGACGTGGTGATCGATCGCCGTCAGGCGGCGGCACGTCGTCGGCGGACGACGTGGAAGATGCCGGCGCCCGCCGCAACTACGGCGAGCCCGATCGTTGCCGGCTCCGGCACCGGTGTGGCGACCCACGCGAGGCCGTAGCTCGTGTCGATCGTGGAAGGCCCGCCGAGGTTGTAGAGCTGGTCGGAGCCGACGACCCGCAGGTCATAGCTGCCCGCCTGCTCGACCGTGTAGCGGAGGAACTCGGTGGTGCTGTAGGAGGAGGTCGAACGGGCCACCAGCGTCTCGATCCCGGGCGCGTCGGCCCGCCAGATCTCGAGCGCGAGATTGCCGAGGGCGACGTCGGCCGCCGTGCCGAGGGTCGTGCCCAGCGTGCGATCGGCAAACCACGTGAGCGCCGCGGTGAGGGTATCGCCGGCGGCGAACGGCGTTGCCAGCGAGTAGGTGTTGACGCGGCCGCTCGCCGCCGTGGAACTGCTGAGCACGCTTCCCAGGTCCCAGCCACGGTGTTCGAGCCCGGTGCCACCGGACGAGCCGGCGACGCCGAGGGTCGTGTTCAGGCCCGCCATCACGTAGGTGAAGTTGTCGATGGTGACGGCCGACGGATCACCGACGTAGAGGCGATAGGTGCTGTCGAGGTCGAGGATGCCGGCACCGGTGACGTAGTCGAGGGCCTGCGTGGTGGTGATCACCCCGTCGACGGACGCCTGGCCGTTGCTCCAGCCGGCGGGGGCCCGCGCGCCGGCCATCAGGGCCGCCTTGATCACGCGGGCGTCGAGCATCTCGCTGCTGGCGACGCCCGAGTCGACGAACAGGGTGCCCGCATCCACCATCAGGGCCGCCCCGCCGGCGACGATCGGCGCGGCGAAGCTCGTGCCGTCCATGTTGGAGAAGTAATACGCGTTGCCCGAGACGGCCGTGCCCGAGATGTGGCCGCCCGTCAGGCCGCCGTAGAACGCCAGCGTCATGTCGGTGCCGGGCGCGGCGATGTCGACGGTGGGGCGGACTCCGGCGACCGTGACCTGCGTCTGCGGGTTGTAGAAGTCGCTGGGGCCCCGGCTGGAGGTCGTCTCCGACTGGCCGTAGGGGGGCGTTGAGGCGTCGCCCTTGAGGCCGCCGACGGAGATGACGTTGTAGCCCGTGGCGGGGCCGCCCACGGTGTTGGCCGCCGGACCACCGTTGCCGGCGGCCACGACCGTGACGACGCTCCGCTCCAGCGACAGGGCGTCGATGGCGATCGTGCCGGGGTTCGAGGCGTCGGAGTCACCGCCGTAGCCCCAGCTGCTGTTGACGACTCGCGCCCGCAGCGTGCCCGTGCCCGACACGAAGCCCGTGCGCATCGCCGCGACATACGGATAGAGAAAGCTCTCGTCGGTCACGTCGAAGCCGCCGACGTACGGGTCCGATCCCGAGGGCAGCCACGCGGTGGCGATCGCCCCCGACCAGAGCTGCGACGTCGGGGCGATGCCTTCCTGGTAGGTGTAGAGCCCCGAGCCGCCCAAGGTCTGGCCGACCATCGTCGCGTGCCAGTCGAACTGGCCGAGTTGCGTCGTGCCGGTGGACACGATCGCTGGATCGGCGATGAAGCGGGACACCCGGCCGGAGAGAGTCTCGTGGCCATCCCAGATGGCGCCCGCCTCGATGTTGGCGACGATGGCCCGGCTGCCACCGAAGCCCATCGAGTAGAACGTTCCGGCGCCGACGAAGGTGTTGACGGAAAGGCCGTTCCACGGTGGGTCCGTGCCGGTGTTGCTGCCCACGATGGCGTGGGCCCGGGACACGAACAGGCCGATGCCGAGCCATGCCGCCAGGAGAAGCCCCGGCCGTTTCATGGGGGTGAGCTCTTGGGGGCCCAGCGGGGCCGCGGCCGGAAGAACCGCTGCCGTGGTCGACCGACCACGGGCCTGCCGTGGGGCGCGGCCGCCACCTCGCCCCGCGGCCGTCGCTCCGGCGGGTGAGCATGCGACTTCTCGATCTCGATCGCGCCGAAGTAGGGGTCGGGAAACTGCCAGTCGTTCTGGGCGGCCAGGTCATGGACCGCAATGGTCAGCCAGGCGATCGCCACTGTCGCCGCCGCGACACGAATGTTCATGGGGCAACTCCCGGAGAATGGGCGACCGGGACACCGACCGCCGGTCGAGATCGCACGGTCAGCCCATCATCAGCACGGCGATTGCGATCACGGCCGCGCCGACCCCCACGGGCAGCGTGACGAGGGAACGCCGTGCAGCCGCTGGTCCAAGCCTGCGGGCCCGCTCTTCGGCAGGCAGGCCGAGCAGGTCCTGGAGGTCGGCGAGGCTGATCGGATGGGAGAGGAGGGCATCGGCGCCCGCCTCCTCGGCGTCCGACGCGGCGATCGTGCCGCGGCGTCCGGTGGCCGTGTCGGAAATGATCGCCAGCGTGGCATGCGACGAACTTCCGCGGAGCACCTCGAGCAGATCCTCCCCGGCCATGTCGTCGAGTTCGGCCGCCACGAGCCAGGCATCGACGGAGATTCGCCGAGCCAGTTTCATCGCTTCCGCGCCGCTCGATCGGAGGTGGAGCGTGTAGCTTCCGAGCCGGGCACCGGCGACGAGCGCTGCATACGCCTCGAAATGCGGGTCGACCACGACCACGCTCGGAACCGCAGTCGCCAGAGGCTTCACCGGGGAGAAGCGGTTGGTCGGGCTCATGAACGAAACTCCTTGGTGAAGCGGAGGTCCAGGGCCCGCCGGCGAGGCCCGATCAGCTGACTTCGAGGCTGGTCGTCACGTCACCCATCGTCCGGGTCGCTCGGATCACGTCGAGCGTGATGGGGCGAACGAGGTATCCGGCCACGCCGGACACCAGCGCCCGCTGCTCGTCCTCGATGCGGTACGAATCGGACACGATGAAGATCCCCGACCGCATCCCGTGGCCAATCCGGTCGAGCGAGATTCGCGATCCCGAGAGGAGCGGATCCACGTCCCCCTGCAACACGTGCGGGGAGAGCATGTCGAGCAGGTCGAAGCCCGACATGTCGGAGAGTTCGGCGGCCACGAGCCAGACATCGGCGCGGAACCGGCGCGAGAGACGCACGGCCGACCGGCCATCGACGCAGAAGTGCACGCCGACATCGCCGGCCTGGGCGGCCTGCACGAAATCGCCGTAGCGATCGCAGATGCCGTCGACGATCACGATCTCGTGAATGCCGACTGACCGCAGCGAGGTTGCCGAAGCAAGACGATCGGTGGAGTCCATGGGGGAGCCTTTCGAGGGTGCGGATCAGCGAGGTGAATACGGAGCGAACAGTGGGGGGCGGCGAAATGGTTACCGTGACGCGGAGGTCTTCAGCCACGGCAGGGACGGGCGGGCGCCCACGGAGCGGCCGGCCATCGGCCGAGAGACGCGAACGACCGTCGGCTCGAGATCGCCCACCAGGAGCGGCACGACCGACTTCGAATTCGTGAACACCTCGCCAGTGGAAACCGGAATGATCGGCGCGGGCATGGTCGGCCGGGCGTAGCTTGTCTCACCCGCCTGCCGGGGGCGGGTCACCGGGACCGACGTCACCACCGGCCGCGGTGCCGAGGAAACCTCCGCGAGGTCGCGAGCGCCCGCCAGCGACTCCACGACGCCGGCATCGAGTGCGTAGACGGAAAGCCCCTCTGCAACCGTCACGCCAACGGGCATGGCGGCGATCAGCAGGGCCGCACCGCAGCAGTGGCCAGCACGGCGAAGGGCGAACAGTGACCGCATCGGATGACCTTCCAGAAAAGGGGGAACCACACCAGGCGGAGGATGGCAACCAGGACGGCGAATGGAGGACAGCGAACGCAGGACAGGGAACGGCGAAATCTCGATCAGGCGACGTCGTCAGCCGGCCACGACCACCGCGACGGCCGAGATCGCCAACAGGCAGCTCACGAGCAGCGATGACAGCACTCGACCCGACCGACTCGGTGACGACGCATGGTGCATGGAACCATTTCTTTGCATGACTTCGGACGACTGACTCTGAGAGACACGGACCATTGCGGGAGGGGCCGACTCGTGGCCCGAACCCGTCAGACGAGCGACACGATCGACAGGAACAAGGCGATGGGCAGGGCGCAGAGCAGGATGTCGGCCTGCGTCAGCGACCAGGACGCGGCACGGTGCCGGGGAGCACCCGACGGAAACACGCCGTTGACGTTCATGAGCACACTCCTCGAAATGACCGCGTGGACTTCGACCCCCGGCACGTCCATGGCATTCCGCCATGAGCCGACGGCACGACGCCGACGGATGAAGCAGATGCACGTGCCGTGCCAACTCCGGCCGGCAGTCGCAGAAAAATCCCGAAAGGGCTTGTTTCTCAGGTAAAAATGCCCGCTGACGCCCATCGCCGGCCGAACCCCCCGGAGCGAATCGCTCCGGGGGCGCTGGGGCGAATCGCTCCAGCGCCCGGGTCACGGCGACCACCCGGCTGGAGCGAATCGCCCCAGGGGGTCACCTCGTCGTGTCATGCCGCGGGTGGCGGGGGGCGAGCCGGCCGGGAGGCACGCGCAGGAACCGGTGAACTTTGCCTGCACCGCAGGAGGCTCCATGCACCCGCGAGCACGAAACGGCAAAGTCCGCCGGTGACGAGCATGCCTCCCGGCCGGCTCGTCCAGCTCAGGCGACAAGCACGTCGGCGACGAGCGGTTCAGCGATGCCGTCGACGAGGTCGACCCGGCCGATGCGGTCGGGCAGCACGAACCGCAGCCGGCCGGCCTGCGATTTCTTGTCTCGGCGCATGATCGCGATCAGCGCTGCTGCGTCGCGGAGGGCTGGCGGGGGATCGATCGGCAGGCCGAACGCGGCGAGGAGGCGATCCTGCCGGGCCACGACGTCGACGGGAATCCGACCGAGCCGCTCGGCGAGCCGGGCTGCCCGGGCCATGCCGATCGCCACTGCCTCTCCGTGCAGCAGGGTGCCGTAACCTGCTGCCGTTTCGTAGGCATGGGCGAAGGTGTGCCCGTAGTTGAGGGCGGCCCGGAGCCCCGACGTTTCCCGCTCGTCTCGCGACACCACGGCGGCCTTGAGCGCGGCCGACCGCTCGACCGCATACGCGATCGCCGCGGGTTTCCGGGCCAGCACGGTCGCGGCGTTCTCCTCCAGCCAGCCGAAAAAATCGGCGTCGAGGATCATGCCGTATTTCACGACCTCGGCGAGGCCGCTGACGAACTCCCGCTCGGGCAGCGAACCGAGCGTGTCGATGTCGGCCAGCACGCCGCGGGGCTGCCAGAACACGCCGACCAGGTTCTTCCCTTCGGCGATGTTGATGCCGGTTTTGCCGCCGATGGCGCTATCCACCTGGGCCACGAGGGTCGTGGGAACCTGCCAGACGGGGAGGCCGCGGGCGAACGTGGCCGCGACGAAGCCGGCGAGGTCGCCGACCACGCCGCCCCCCACCGCCACCACGTGGGTCGAGCGGTCGACGGCCAACCGGGCGAACTCGCTCCATAGCCGGGCGGCGGCGGCGACCGACTTGGAAGGCTCGCCCGAGGGCACGGTCACGGTCTCGGAGATGACCCCCGCGGCGGTCAGCGATTCGATCACGCGGGAGGCATGTGTGTCGGCCACGGCGGCGTCGGTGACCACTACGCCGCGGGTGCCGCCGGCGGCGCGGACCAGGCCGCCGATCGAGGCGATCACGCCGGCCCCGCAGACAATATCGTAGGAGCGATCGTCGGCCGGCGTGCCCGGATCGGCCGGCAGCGGCAGGCGGATCGTGGCCACGGTCAGGACACGCTCACGCGGTCGAGATCGGCCGGGGTCACGGTGATCACCCGGGCGAAACCGGTGTGCTGGCGCACGTAGTCGAGTTCGGCGGCATCCCGCGGCGTGGCGTGTAGCAGGGCCTCCGCACGTGCCTTGTCGGCGGCCGACCAGTCGGCGTAGTCGTCGGGCCAGACGGCGAGGGTTTCCACCACGAGGGCCTCGCGGTAGGGATCGAAAGCGTTGGCCATGCGGTCGTCTCCGTGCCGTGATGCGTCGAGCGTATACAGTGAACCGGATCGCCTGCCCGCCCGGCCCGCCCTCGCCGAGTCGCCCGGTTGGCCGTCGACCGCTCGACCCACGTGGTGGCGGTGGGGG
>JBJTDZ010000103.1:0-36756 GCA_046092585.1 Pirellulales bacterium
CCCCCGCTGCGACCCACCACCACCCCCCGGAGGCATCATGCGGAGCACCGCCATCGACACCCCTGATCTCCGCCGCAGGCCAGCCCGATCGCCCAAGCCGGCCCGCCTCCCCGGCAGCCGTCGGTCGACCGCGGTGATCGACGACCCGATCCGCCTCTACCTGCTGCAGATGGGGGGGATTCCCCTGCTCTCCCGCGAGACCGAGGTGGCTCATGCCCGCGAGATCGAAACCTGGCGGCGGCGGTTCCGCTGCACCCTGCTCGCCAACGACTTCGTGCTCGCCGGCGCCGTGCAGTTGCTGGAGCAGGTGCAGGCGGGCACGCTGCGGCTCGACCGCACAATCGAGGTGTCGGTCACGAATACCGGCGAGAAGAAACGGCTCCTCCGGAGGCTGGGCCCGAACCTCGTGACCCTCAGGCGGATCCAGGCGGAGAAGTCGCGGCTCTTTCGCATCGCGATGTCGGCAAGCGTGCCGCTGGAGGAGCGACGGGCGGCGTGGCGGCGGCTCGTGCGGCAGGGCAACAAGGCCGTGCGGCTCGTGGAGGAGATGCACCTGCGGATTCAGCGGCTCTATCCGTTGCTCCGTCAGTTGCGTGCCATGGCCACGCGATACGACGCACTCGGCGACCAGATCGAGTTCTGCAGGGGCGACGCCGGCCGGCTCGGCGAACTGGAGCGGGAACGCCGGCGGATCCTGCTTACGGCCCGGGAAAGCCGCCGGACGCTCGGCCGCCGGGTCGCGATGCTCGACGACCTGCAGCAGCGGTACGATGCCGCGAAGCGGGATCTCGCCGCGGGGAACCTGCGGCTGGTGATCTCGATCGCCAAACGCTACCGCAATCGCGGCCTCACCTTCCTCGACCTCATCCAGGAGGGCAACTCGGGGCTGATGCGGGCGGTCGACAAGTTCGAGCACGCGCGGGGCTTCAAGTTCTCGACCTACGCCACGTGGTGGATCCGCCAGGCGATCACGCGGGCGATCGCCGATCAGAGTCGCACGATCCGCGTGCCCGTGCACATGGTCGATGCCATGACACGGATGCGGAACGTGGCCCGGCGACTGCTTCAGGAGTTTGGCCGCGAAGCGACGACCGAGGAACTGTCGGCAGCCTCCGGCCTTTCGGTCGAGGAGACGGAGTGCATCCAGCGGATGGCCCGCAAGCCGGTGTCGCTCGACCAGCCGCTCGGCGATTCCGACGAGGGGGCGGTGGGCGAGTTCGTTCGCGACCGCCGCGAGGACGACCCGCTGGCTGACGTGAACCGGCAGTCGCTGCGGGCGTCGATCGCCCGGGCGCTCGACTCCCTCACCTACCGGGAGCGGGAGATCATCCGCATGCGGTTCGGGCTGGCCGACGGCTACGCCTACACGCTCGAGGAGGTGGGCTCGATCTTCGACGTCACCCGCGAGCGGGTGCGGCAGATCGAGGCCAAGGCCGTCGAGAAGCTGCGGCAGCCGGGGAGCGACGTCGATCTCGCCGGGTTTGTCGACGACGCCACCGTCGAACGGTGGCGCGGCGTCGCCGCGGAGCACGCGCTCGAGCCGGCCGCAGTGTGATGCCGGCTGCTCGATCGCATCTCGGTTCTGTGTAGCGTCGACCCTGCACACCAGAGAGGGTAGGTGAGGGGATCGGCGAACGCTCGAGGAGCCTTGGGCGTATCCTCGCCCCGGCGACGACCCGAAGGGGTCGGTCCTCCGACCGACTTCTGCCGTCCCCGAACCGGCGATACACGGATCTCGAAAGCGATTTAGGCCGACTTCGCCTCGTCGAGCGCCTGCTGCAGTTTGGCCTTCGTCTGCACGCCCATGAATTGCTGCACGAGCCGGCCGCCACTGAAGATCATGATCGTGGGGATGCTGGCGACGTTGTAGGTCATCGCCAGCCGGTTGTTGTCGTCGACGTTGACCTTGCCCACGCGGAAGGTGCCGGCGTTTTCGGCGGCGAGCTCCTCGATCACCGGGCCGATCATCCGGCACGGTCCGCACCACGGCGCCCAGAAGTCGACCAGCACGGGCACGGGGGAGGAGAGCACTTCGCTCTGGAAGTTGGTGTCGGTGAACTCGAGGGCGCTTCCCATCGGTGGCAACGGCTCCTGTGAATGTTCTCGGAATGATGACGTCGGTACGATGTCGACGGCGGGAGTATACCGGTGGGCGTCTCCGTCGTCCGCGATATTTTCCAGCCGTGGAGGTTCCAGCCGTGACGCCCGATGATTGCCCCGCCGACGCAGCCGGCCATCGGTGCTGGCGCGTCGCCCGCGACGAGGGCGTTGTCCGGGCTGCGGTCGCCGCCCTGCCCTGGGGCGCAGGCTCGCCGCCCGCCGACGGCGAGGTGGTGATCCGCGTCGAGGCGGCCGGTTTCAACTACAAGGACGCGCTGGCATGTACCGGCCACCCGGGCGTGATGCGGGTGTCGCCGCTCGTTCCCGGGATCGATGCGGCGGGCACCGTGGTGGCGGTCGCCGCAGGCAGCGGCTTTGCGGCTGGTGACGCCGTGGTCGTGACCGGCAACGGCATGGGCGAATCCCGCGACGGGGCGTTCGCGACCCGCCTGCGGATGCCGGCTGCGGCTGTGATCGACCGGCCCGCCGCACTCTCGGCGGAGGCGGCGATGGCACTGGGCACCGCGGGGCTGTCGGCGGCCCTGGCCTGCGACCGCTTGGAGGCGATCATCGACAGGCGGCATGCCCGTCCCGACGACGCCTGGCTCGTGACGGGTGCCAGCGGCGGGGTGGGCATGCTCGCCGTGGCGATGCTGGCCGCGGCAGGGCGGCGGGTCGTGGCCTGTTCGCGGAAGCCGGCGGCTGTCGAGCCCCTGCGGTCGCTCGGGGCCGCCCTGGTGCTGCCGCCGCACGAGGTGATCGACCCGACCCCGAAGTCGCTGGCGAAAGCCCGCTGGGCCGGCGTGGTCGACACGGTCGGTGGACGGCTGCTTGCCGACGTGCTGCGGTCGGTGCGGACCGGCGGGGGCGTGGCGGCGGTCGGGATGGCGGGGGGCGCCGATCTCGTCACGAGCGTCCATCCGTTCATCCTGCGCGGCGTCACGCTCGCCGGGATCGACGCGGCGACGCAGCCCACCCAGTCAGACCGCGTGGCGCTGTGGATGCGGCTGGCGGCGATCTGGCCGACGATCGCCGGCCGGTTGCCGGTCACCACGATGCCGCTCGACGACGTCGGCATCTGGGCGGAACGCATGCTGCGGGGCGAGACGATCGGCCGGGGTATCGTGCTGCCGGCCTGAAGGCCGTCGAATCCCCTCTCCGTGCACCTTCGCGAAGACCGCGTCATGTCCGTTCATGCAATCCATCTCGGCAACGCCTGGGAGACGCCGCTGGCGGGCAGGCAGCACTGGCTCCGACGGTTCGGCCGGCCGGCAGGGCTCGTGGATGGCGACCGCGTGCTGCTCGTCTGCGAGCGGCCGGCCCGTGCCGCGGGCCTGATGCTCAACGGGGCGTCGCTCGCGGGCAGCGACCGCGGCGACGGCACGATCGCCTGCGACGTGACGGGTCTGCTCCGCGACCGCAACGAGCTCGTGGTGGTTTTTGCTGCGACGCATGCCGCGCCGGCCCGGACCGATGGTGGCCGGCAACCGCTGCCGGAGGGATGTGGCCGGATCACGCTCGAGATCGTGTCTTCCGATTGACACGCCGCGGTGCGGATCGGTAGGAACACGACGTGGGTCGCGTGGCGCGTTCGCGACTCTCTGGCACGATCATGATTCACGACGCGCGACGAGGAGCAGCACATGTCGGTCCTTCGTGTGGGCAGTTCGAGCAAATACGCCGACGGCTGGGATGCCATTTTCGGCGGCCGCAAGGCGACGGCCGCCACGAAAGTTGCCGGCCGGAAGAAGGCCGCCACGAAGGCCTCGCCCGCCAAGGCGAAGAAAGCATCGGGCGGCGGCAAGAAGAAGGTCGCGGCGAAGGCCGCCACGTCACGCCGCGGCTGATCCGCTACCCGAGTTCCTTGGCGCGGGCGGCGGCGGCCACCACGGCATCGATGAGCGCGCCGCGCACGCCCCGCTGCTCGAGCACGGCCAGGCCCGCGATCGTGGTGCCCCCGGGGCTCGACACCTTGTCCTTGATCTGGGCCGGATGCTCGCCGGTTTGCTCGAGAAGAGCGGCGGTGCCCGAGAGCGTTTCCACCGCGAGCGACATCGCCAGCGCGCGGGGCAGGCCCGCCTTCACGCCGCCGTCGGCGAGCGCCTCGACGAGCAGCGCGACGAAGCCGGGGCCGGAGCCCGACAGCCCCGTCACGGCGTTCATGAGCGACTCGTCGGCCTCGTGCACGTGGCCCACGGCCGCGAGCAGGGCGAGCACCCGCCCGGCGACCTCGGCCGGCACCTCCGGCGTGCGGCAGACCACCGACACGCCCCGGCCCACGAGGCTCGGCGTGTTGGGCATCACGCGGATCACCCGCGGAGTGCCGGCGAGCGACGCGAGCGACGTGGTGGAGAGGCCGGCCACGATCGACACGAGCACGGCATCGGGCCGCAGTCTTCCGGCGAACCCATGGCAGGCCTCGGCCGCCTGCTGCGGCTTGACGGCGAGGAACACGATCGGTGCGGATGTCGCCGCGGCCACGGGCGTGTCGGCGAAGCGCACGCCGGGCAGCCGCGAAGCAAGCCGCTCGCAGGCCTGCGGAGACGGGTCGTGCACGATGATCGCCGCCGGTTCGAGCAGGCCCGCCCGGTAAAAGCCCTCGGCGAGCGCCAGGGCCATCTGGCCGCCGCCGATCATCGCGACCGCCGCGTCGGGGTGCATCGTCATGGAGAGGTGCCTTTCGTGGGCGGGGCCGTCGCCGCGGGCAGAGCCGCGGTGATGGCGTCGAGGTCGAGCCGGCTCACCCAGAGTTGGCTCGTGGCGCCACGGCCGCCCGGCTCGTCGCCGCGGCTGGCCGTCCACATGAGGAGCGTGCCGTCGGGCGAGAAGGCGGGCAGGACGTCCGCGCCGGGGTGGTCGGTGATCCGCAGCGGGCTGCCGGTCCGCATCACGCCGTCGGCCACGATCCACGCCGCGATCCAGAGATCGTAGTTGGGCCGGGCCGTGGGGTCGGAGTGGTCGGCGCCCGTCCAGATCAGCCAGGGCTTCGTGGGGTGCCAGTAGGGAGCCCAGTGCACCCCCTTTCCCGCCGTGACCGCTGCGTCACCCGAGCCGTCGGCCCGCATCACGTGGATCTGGAGGAGGTCCTTCTCCACGCGGTCGGTGCGGTAGGCGATCCAGCGGCCGTCGGGGGAGAAAAACGGACCACCGTCGTAGCCGGGCTCGTTGGTGAGTTGGCGAACGTTCGTGCCGTCGGCATCCATCAGGTAGATGTCGGGGTCGCCGTCGCGGTCGCTCACGAAGAGCACCTGCGAGCCGTCCGGTGAGAACGAGCATTCCGCGTCATACCCGGGAGCGTCGGTGAGCCGCACGAGATCGCTGCCGTCGGGCCGCGCGGTGAACAGATCCATCTGCGGGTCGAAATCCCACTGGTAGCGGCGGCGCCGCCCCGTGCGGACGTCTTCCGCGGCCTGCTCGCGGGCGGCCTGCTCGGTGGCGTCCACCTGCGGATCGAGGTGGCTCGACGCGAAGAGCACGCGGGTGCCGTCGGGGGAGAACCAGCTGCAGGTGGTGCGTCCGCGGCCGGGGCTCACCCGCCGTGGCACCGTCGGCCGGGGCTCGGCGGCCGCGAAGTCCTGCACGTAGATCTGATAGAAGGGGTGTCCCAGGGGCACCGCCTGGTAGCAGATCGTGCGCATGTCGGGGGAGAAATAGCCCTCGCCCGCCTTCGTCATGTCCTCGGTGACCCGCACGGGTGGCGAGAGAAACCGGCTCTCGAGCGGCGACGCAGGCGACGTGGCACCGGCCGTCTTGCCACCGACAGCCGCCGCACAAAAGGCTGCCGCGCATGCCGCGGCGACGATCGAGTTGCAGGTTTCGTGCATGCGGCCCAGTATACGGACGGAAACAGCGACCGCAGGAGGCAGGACCCACGCATGAAAATCTACACGAAGACCGGCGACGCCGGGGAGACGGGGCTCTTCGGCGGTCCCCGGGTCCGCAAGGATCACGCCCGCATCGAGGCCTTCGGCACGGTCGACGAGCTCAACAGCCACCTCGGCATGGTGCGGACGCATTCCGTGGCCGCGGCCTTCGATCCCCTGCTCCGCAAGATCCAAAACGAACTCTTCGACCTCGGAGCCCAGTTGGCCACGCCCGGCACCACCGCCGAGCGGATCACCGCCGAGCATGTCGAGTCGCTCGAGCGCGAGATCGACCGCCACGAGGCGATGCTCGACCAACTCACGTGTTTCATCCTGCCCGCCGGCACGCCGCTGGCCGCCGCCTTCCACGTGGCCCGCACCGTCTGCCGCCGCGCCGAGCGGCGCGTGGTGACGCTCGCCACCGAGCCGTCGACGACCATTCCCGCCAACGCGATCGAATACCTCAACCGCCTCGGCGATCTGCTCTTCGTGCTGGCCCGGGTCGCCAACCGTCAGGCGGGAGTCTCCGACGATCCCTGGGTCCACCCATGACTCCCGATGCCGCGCCGGCAGGGGCCGCGGCGTTTCGGCCGGCCGTGGCCCGCGCGGCGGCCGACGTGGCGGCGGCCCGGTCGCGGATCGCCGCGGCGCATGCCAACGGCAGCCAGGGGCTGGCGGTGGCCGTGCTGGCGACGGAGCTCATCGAGGGGGTCGTGCAGCGGCTCTGGTCCGCGATCGTCGCGGATCTTCCGGCCGATCAGGCCGCGGCGCTCGAGGCTCATGCGGCGGTCGTCGCGCACGGTGGCTTCGGCCGCCGGGAGATGGCGCCGTGGTCCGACGTCGACCTGATGATCCTGCACGACGGTCGCGCCGTCGGCGTGGTGGCCGACGCGGCGCGCCGGCTCCTGCAGGATCTGTTCGACGCCGGCCTCGACGCGGGGCAGAGCGTGCGGACGATTCCCGAGGCCGTGTCGCTCGCCTCGACCGATGCCACCGTGCTGAGCACGCTGCTCGACTGCCGTCCGCTCGCGGGCACCGATGGCCTCGTGGGGATGCTGCGGCAGCGGCTGCAGCGGATCGTCGGCCGTGGCCGACGCCGCGCCATCGAGCGGCTGCTCGCGGCCCGCCGGGAGGAGGCCGACAAGCACGGCCACACCGTCGCGCTCCTCGAGCCCAACGTGAAGCGGTCGCCGGGGGGCCTGCGAGACGTGCAGCTCGTGGGCTGGCTCGGCCGGCTCTCGCACGGCGCCGAGCGTCTCGATGAACTGGTCGCTGCCGGAGGGCTCTCCCGCGCGGATGCCGACGCCGTGCGCGACGCCCAGGAGTTTCTCATGCGGGTGCGGATCGACCTGCACCTCGCCGCGGGCAAGCCGGCTGACGAACTCGTGCGCTCGGAGCAGGTGCGGATCGCCGCCGCCCGTGGCATCGAGTCGCAGGGGGGGCTGCTCGGCGTCGAACGGTTCATGCGGGAGTATCTCGGCCATGCCCGGCGGGTGGCCAGGGTCGTCGAGTCGCTCGTCCGCCGGCTGCGGCGGCCGGGCGCGGTGCAGTCGCTCGCCGGCGGCCTGCTGGGGCACGCGGTCGAGGGGAGGTTTCGGGTCGGGCCGACGGAGGTCGCGGTGGTGCCGGCCGAACTGCCGCGGGTGGCGGGCAGCCTGCGCGAGATCGTGCGGCTCGTCGAGCTCTCGATGCTCTTCGACATGCCGGTGGCGGCCGAAACCTGGGAGGCGGTTCGCGCCGGCGTGGCCGCCGGGAAGGCCGTGCCCGACGCCGAGGCCCGCGAGGCCTTTCTCGGCCTCTTCGCCCATCCTGCCCGGCTGGCCGACGGCCTCCGGGCCCTGCACGAGATCGGGGCGATCGAGTTGCTCGTGCCCCAGTTCGCCCATGCGCGCGACCTCATGCAGTTCAACAGTTTCCACAAGTACACCGTCGACGAGCACTGCATCATCGCCGTGGAGCGGGCGGCGGAATTCGCCTCCGACGAGGCCTGGCTCGGCACGGAGTGGCGGGCCCTCACCCGCAAGCGGCCGCTGCTCCTGGCACTGCTCGTTCATGATCTCGGCAAGGGCTTCGAGGAGGATCACAGCATCGTCGGCGCGCGGATCGCACGCGACGTGGCCGCTCGGCTCTGCCTGCCGGCCGACGAGGCTGAACTCGTCGAGTTTCTCGTGCTCAGGCATCTCGCGATGGCCCAACTCGCCTTCCGCCGCGACGTGGGAGACGAAACGCTGCTGGCTGGCTTCGCCAGCGACGTCGGCTCGCCCGAGACGCTGCGGATGCTCGCCCTGCTCACGGCGGCCGACGTGGCGGCCGTGGGGCCCGGCACGTGGACGAAGTGGAAGGCCGACCTGCTCGGCGACCTCTATTACCGGACGCTCGGCCTGCTCGACGGCGAGGGGCCGAGCGCGGCGTCGGATCGGGTGAGGACGGGGCTGAATCGGTTTCTCTCCGGCCGTCCGTCGAGCGATCCCGTGGTCCGGCTCGCCGCCGACCTCCCCGTGTCATATCTCGCCGCCTCCACGCCGGAACGGATCGTCGAGGAACTCGGTCGGCTGTCCCGCCTGCCGCCGGCGGGCATGTTCGTGACGGCCCGCTGGCAGCCGGCCACCGCCACGGTGGTCGTCACCGTCGGCACCCGCGAGGACGTGGCCCCGGGCATCTTTCACCGTGTGACCGGCAGCCTGACGAGCCTGAGGCTCGAGATCCTCGCGGCTGACATCCACACCTTCGGCGACGGCCACGTGGTCGACCACTTCACCGTGCACGACCCCGACTTCGCGGGTGAGCCGCCCCCCGACCGGCTCGCCGACATCGGCGACGCGGTGCGACGGGCGATTCTCGGCGACACGCCGCCGGAGTTCTCCCTGCGGTGGAACCCGTTCGCGCCGCAGGTACGGCAGCAGGTTGCAGTGGCTCCGCGGGTGACCTTCGACAACGAGAGTTCGCGCCGCGACACGATTCTCGAGGTTTTCGCCCCCGATGCACCGGGGCTCCTCTACCGGGTGGCCAGGGCGATCTACGACGCCGGGCTCTCGGTGCGGGCCGCGAAGATCGGCACCTACCTCGACCAGGTCGTCGACGCGTTTCACGTGACGACCACCGCCGGCGAGAAGGTGAGCGACCCAGCCCTGCAGGCCGTCGTGCGGACCGCCATCACGAAGGCTGCCGCGCCGGTCACCGGGCCGGGGTGATGCCCTCGTCCACGGCGGGCATGCGGCCGGGGCGGAGGGCGAGGATCCGCCGCCGCCACTCGGTCTCGTAGCGATCGATCGGCCTGCCGGTCAGCCCCTCGAACCGTGCAAGCGCATCACCCTTGTCGTCCATCATGGCCACGATGGACGCGGGTGAGAGCACGGGACGGAGGATGGCCACGTCGAGGGCCAGCCCCCAGGCCGCCAGGTAGGCGAGCCCACGGTCGCCGTCGCGGCCGGCGTGGCCGTCGAGAAACCGCTCCTGGCCCGCCGCGAGCAGCTCGGCCAGCCGGGGCAGCGTGCCGGCACGAACCGCCTGCTGCAACGCCGTCAGCCGCTGCGCGTCGGGGGCGTCGAGCCGCAGTTCACCGGCTTCGAAGGGCGCCGTTTCGATCACCTGCGCGAGCCCTTCGTCGAGCCAGATCGGGAGGCCCGCGGCATCCACCGGCCGGAGCCGGGTGTCGGCGTAGGCGTGCCACGCTTCGTGGGCGAGCGATTCACGGAATCGACGCCGTGCCACGTCGAGGCGGGCGGCCACGTCGCGACGAGCCGCCGCAAGCCGGGAAAGCTCCGCGCCACGCTCCCGCTCCCAGCGTTGTCGGGCCCGTTGCACGATCGCCGATCGCTCGGCGGCGGAGAAGCCCTGCCGCTCCAGGTCGCCCGCCAGTGACTTCAGCCGTTCGGCGACGTCGCTGTCGAGTTGTTCGTGCCGTTGCGTCGCGGCGGAGAGCGCGTCGTCGGCGGCGGACGCGGAGGCCGCCTGCGCCGGCAGGTCGCTGCCGGCCACGAGCAGCCGGCGGGCCGGCACGTAAAAGGCCGGGCTGTCGAGCGAGACACCGAGCCGCCGCTGTTCGTCACGGTATTCGGCCGCCGTGCCGCACAGCCGCACGTCGACCGGTGGGCCGGCCTCGGACACCGGCGGCACGAGCGACTCGAGCCCACCGAGCACCTGCTCGAGCGTCACGATCGCCGCTCGTGTGGAGGCCGCGTCGGCCGTGCTGCTCACGTCGATGCCGCCGCTGCGGTATCGCCATGGGCCGTCCTCGGATTCGCGGTCGAGCCGCACGGCCGTCTCCGCCTCCGCCCGTCGTTGCCGTCCCTCGAGAAACGCCTGTACCCTCGCCGTGAGCCGTTCGTGAGCCTCCCCGGGCAGTCGCTCCACGGCGGCCACGCGGTCGGGCGACAGCGGGCCCCAGGCGATCACGTACATCGGGCGGCCCGGCGGCTGCACCACCTGCAGGAAACGGACGTCGCCGTCTCCGTCTCCGGCCGCGGGATCGCCGGCCAGCACGAGGCCCTCGAGCCGCCGGCCGTCACGGAGTTCCAACGATTCGAGCGACCATGGCGCCGTCGTGAGCCCGGTGGGCGGTGCCGCGCAGGTCCGGCCGCCGCGGCAGGCCGTGTCAGGCGGCGCGACGATCCAGACCGCGGCCGACGTCGCCACGACTGTGGACCAGCGGAATCGACGCGGGCACGTGATCATCGGCTGCCTGTACGGCCCGCAGCGAGTTGAGCGAGACGTCGCGCTCCGTCTCCGGGGTCATGCTCCATGCGACACGCTGGCCCTCGGCAGCGATCTCCCGGCATCGTCGCGAATGGGCGTGGCACCACGCGATCGTCTCGCGGAGGTCGGAGAGGTCGGCCGCCGCCGGCACGTAGTGCCGCCAGGGCTCCAGCCGAGCATAGTACCACTGGCGATAGCCCAGGGACGATGCCACCTTGATCACGCAGCAGCCGTAGATCAGCCGGACGAAGAGGTTGCTGAAGGCGTTCGCCCAGCCATCGACGTCGATGGCGAACCTGCGGCGGCACCAGCTGGGCTGCGGGATCGGCGTGCCGAGGATCCCGGCGCTGGCGTAGGTGGCGGCGGCAGCCGGCGAGAGCCGCCGGCTGCCGATGATCTTCGCATCGACCGCGGCACTGCCGCCGCCGGTCGCTCCGCGGAGCAGGAGGCACATCCGCGTGCGTTGCAGCAGCGCCGGATTGTCGGGCACGAACGGCTCGGCGTTGCAGGCCCCGGGGCCGCTGGGACTTCCGCGCCACACGATCGCCGGATCGCGGTCGTCGAAGGCCGGGGCTGCGGACGCCCGCCGTCGCTCCATCCGGTAGCCCGCGGTGCCGTGAAATCCGCGATCCGGAATGAGCAGCGACCCGGGCCTGTTCGAGCAGAAGCCGATCACCGGTCCATCGAGGTGCACCCAGTCACCGAGGTCGGCCGTCCACGTGCCGTCGTCGATCGAGGCGTCGGAGATGGGGGCGAAGACGGCCGCCATCCGCCGCCAGCAGGTCGAGAAGCCGTGCCGCGTCTGGAGCCAATCGAGGTCGGCCTCGATCGTCCGGATCGCACCGTCGCGTTTGTGGATGACGATGCAGGACGGAGCGGATGGCAGCGGACGACGGTGCTGGACGATCGGGATCCGCACCCCCGCACGCTGCCACGTCAGAGAGGCGGCCGCCCGAACCTCGAGGGTTCGTCTCTTGAACGGCGCGAGCGCGGCGTGCAGGTGAGACGAGAGCCGTGGAGAGAGTTTCACGAGACCGTCGCCGCTACCGGGGGCCTGGACCCCCAGACGCCTGCGGATGGATATCGGCCACGGCCGACCCGGGCGGCAGCGGCTCGCGAGCCGGCTGCCGCGGTTTGCCCAGCTTCCGCAGGCTCCGGGCGGCAACGGCTCAGAGATACGTGTTGATCACGTTCTCGAAGAGTTCCTGCCGGCCGCTGATGCTGGCCTGGGCCTCGCCCTTGGCGACCATCTCCTTCTCGAGCGAGGCGAAACTCTCGGTGCCCGCCTCGATCCGCTTGCCGAGCGGGCTCGACCACGTGGCATACCGCTCCTCGACCATCTTCTGAATCGCGCCGTCGGCCCGCATGGCGGCCGCGATCTTCAGCCCGCGGGCGAAGGCGTCCATGCCGCCGACGTGGGCGTGGAACAGGTCGACCGGCTCGAAACTCTCGCGGCGGACCTTGGCGTCGAAGTTGACGCCACCGGGGGCCAGCCCGCCGTACTTGAGGATCGACCACATGATCTGCGTGGTGAGGTAGATGTTGGTGGGGAACTGGTCGGTGTCCCAGCCCACGAGCGTGTCGCCGGTGTTGGCGTCGATCGAGCCCAGGAAGCCCTGCAGGCCGGCATACTCCAGCTCGTGCTGCATCTCGTGGCCGGCGAGCGTGGCATGGTTCGTCTCGATGTTCATCTTCACGTGCTTTTCCAGGCCGTAGGTCCGGAGGAAGTTGATGCACGTGGCGGAATCGAAATCGTACTGATGCTTCATCGGCTCGCGGGGCTTGGGCTCGAAGTAGAACTGTCCCGTGAAGCCGATCTCCTTTGCGTAGTCCACCGCCATCTGCATGAAGCGACCGAGGTGGTCGAGCTCCCGCTTCATGTCGGTGTTCCACAGGCACTGGTAGCCCTCGCGGCCGCCCCAGAACACGTAGCCGGCCCCGCCGAGGCGGTGCGTCACCTCCATCGCCTTCTTCACCTGGGCCGCCGCATAGGCGAACACCTCGGCGTTGGGGCTCGTGGCCGCGCCGTGCACGTAGCGGGGATTGGAAAACAGGTTGGCCGTGCCCCAGAGGAGCTTCTTGCCGGTTCGCTGCTGATGCTGGAGCAGCCGGTCGGCCACGGCATCGAGATGCTTGTTGCTCTCGGCGAGCGTGGCCCCCTCGGGGGCCACGTCCCGATCATGAAAGCAGTAGAAGTCGCAGCCGAGCTTCTCCAGGAACTCGAAGGCCACGTCGACGCGGGTGAGGGCCGCCTGCAGGGAGTCGCCGTCCTTCTCCCAGGGGCGGATCATGGTGCCCGGGCCGAAGGGATCGCCGCCGGTGCCGCGAAATGCGTGCCAGTAGGAGACGGCGAAGCGGAGGTGGTCGCGCATCGGCTTGCCTTCCACGAGCGCGTCGGCGTCGTAGTGGCGGAAGGCCAGCATGTTCTTCGTCTGCGGCCCCTCGTACCGGATCTTCCCGATGCCTGCGAACGCCTCTGCCATCGACGTGGTCTCCTCACAAGGTGCTGGATGCGGCCCGGTCCGGCCGTCGTGCGGCCCAAGAGTACCGCGATTGTTCCGATCTGTCGCGTCTGGGCCGGGCGATCAGCGGACGAACCGGGCGAGGAGTCGGCGGCCTGCGTTTGGAAACCACTCGATCAGGCCGGCGAGCAGCGCAGCCTTGCGGGGCACGACGAGTTCGGCCGAGCGGCGGCGGCAGGCATCGAGCACCGCGGTGGCGAGCCGGTCGGGGTCGAGCTGCGCGAGACGTGCCGAGCCTCCGGCCGCGGCGGCCGTCGCGGGGAGTCCGGCGCGGCGGGCGTCTTCGGCGTAGCGATCGAGGGCGCGGTCGGCCGCCGGGTCGTCGGCGGTGCGGCGGATGGGGCCCGGCGACACGAGCAGCACGTGCGCGCCCTGCGGGGCGAGTTCGAGCCGGACGGCGTCGGCATAAGCCGCGAGCGCCGACTTTGCGACGGCATAGGCGCCCATGAACGGCGTCACGAACTTGCCGGCGAGGCTGCCGACCAACACCACGTGGCCCTTCGCGGCGGCGATGTCGTCGGCCGCGGCCCGCACGAGCTCGGTGGCGGAAAACAGGTTGGCGGTGAGATAGTCGCGGAGGTCGTCGTCGGAGGCGGCGAGGATGTGGGCTCGCCCCGAGCGGCCGACGCAGCAGAACAGGTCGTCGATGCCGCCCAGCAGCCGCAGGGCCTCGCCCGCAACCCGGTTGCCCTCCCCTGCCCGGCCGAGGTCGGCGGTCGTGCCGAGAATCCCGGAGGCCGATCCGCCCGCGCGTTCGCACGCCTCGAGGCCGCGGCGGACGCCGTCCGACGAGCGGCCGACGATCAGCACTCGAGCCCCCGCCCGTGCCAGATGCCGTGCGAGCACGAGGCCGAATCCGGCCGTGCCGCCCGCCACGATCACCCGTCGGTCACGCCACATTGCGTCGTCTCCGGGACGAAGTCTACCCTCAGGCATGGATGGTCGTGGGGAAGCCGGGTGTTCCGGTCGTCGCGCCTTCTTCGAAAGCCTGTGCCATGCTCAGTCGTCGCTCGTTCGTCAAGGCAGGCATGACCGGGGCGGCGGCCGTGTCGTCATGGCGCTCCGACGGATCGCTCGTGGTTCCGGCCGGCCGGCCTCTGCGGATCGCGCATCTCACCGACATCCACGTGCAGCCCGAGCTGTCGAGCGGCAAGGGCCTTGCCGCCTGCTTCGCCCATGTGCAGTCGCTCCCCGATCGTGGCGAGCCCGCCGCCGACCTGGTCATCACCGGTGGTGACACGATCATGGACTGCATGGAGGCGGATCGAGACCGGACGCAGGCCCAGTGGGATCTCTGGCAGCAGGTGAAGGCGGATGCCTGCAGCCTCGAGGTGAGGAGCGTGGTCGGAAACCACGACGTGTGGGGCTGGAAGAAGTCCAGGGCCCGGACGACGGGCCGTGAGCAGCTCTACGGCAAGGCCTGGGCCTGCGAGCAGTTTGGCCGGCCCCTGCCCTACGAGAGTTTTGATCGGGGTGGCTGGCACATCGTGCTGCTCGACAGCGTGTATCCCCATGACGAGGGCTACGTGGGCAGGCTCGACGACGGCCAGTGGGACTGGCTCGAGAGGGATCTTGCGGCCGTGCCGCCGGCCATGCCGGTGCTCCTGGTGTCGCACATCCCGATCCTCTCGGTGCATCCGCTCGCCGCAGCCTCTCCTGGCGGGGCGGGTGGCGATGGCAAGCCGTCCTTCAGCGTGTCGGGAGGGTTGGTGCACGTCGACCATCCGCGTTTCCAGCGTCTGTTCTCACGACACCAGAACGTCAAGGCCTGCCTCAGCGGCCACCTGCACATCGTCGAGCGGATCACCCTCGGGGGCGTCACCTACCTGTGCAACGGCGCCGTGTCGGCTGGGTGGTGGAAGGGGCTGCATCGCGGCACCGATTTTGGGTACGCGGTGGTCGATCTGCACGCCGATGGCTCGGTCGACTGCCGCTACGTGCCGTACGGCTGGACGCCGCACATGCCGCGGGGCCCGTCAGCCACGCCCTGAAGGCAGCGGGGAGCAAGCCTGAGCCGCAGGCTTCGCCGCGCCGCGAGGGTGCTACCATACGCATCTTCCTGGGCTCCACCTCCCTCCCGCCAAGGACGCCCGCATGACCGTGTCCCGCCCCGCCCCTGAACTCGTCCGCACCAAGGTCGTCGCCACGCTCGGTCCCGTCTCGCGGTCCGAGGAGGCCATCCGGGGCCTCGTCGAGGCCGGCGTCGACGTCTTTCGCCTCAACATGGCCCACGGCTCGATCGACGAGCACCAGCAGTCGCTCGACCGCATCCGCGCCGTGTCGGAGCAGCTCGCCCGCCCCGTGGGCGTGCTCGCCGACCTCGCCGGCCCGAAGATCCGCCTCGGCGAACTCCCGGGCGGGGCCGTCGAGGTGGCCGAGGGAGACCGCGTGAGGTTCGTGCGCGGCAACGGGCCCGTCGGTCCCGGCGAGTTCACCGTCACGTACGAGCCGCTCATCGACGAACTCACGGCCGGCGATTCCGTGATGCTCGTCGACGGCACGATCAGCCTGGTGGTCGAGGAGAAGAACGCCAGCCAGGCCATCTGCCGCGTCGTGCAGGGGGGTACCGTTCGCAGCCGCCAGGGGGTCAACCTGCCCGGCGTGCGGCTCTCGGTGGCCGCGATGAGCCCGGCCGATTGGCGACACGCCGAGTGGGCGGCGTCGGCGGGCATCGACTTCGTGAGCCTTTCGTTCGTGCGGAGTGCCGTGGAGGTGAAGCTCCTCAAGGAACTGCTGCGAACCCGTGGCTCGCCAGCCCGCGTCGTCGCGAAGATCGAGAAGCGGGAGGCGATCGAGAACCTCGAGTCCATCGTCGAGGCGGCCGACGCGGTGATGGTGGCCCGCGGCGACCTCGGCGTGGAGACCGACGTCGCCGCCGTGCCCATGGTGCAGAAGCGGATCATCCGGGCCTGCCAGCGGTATCAGAAGCCGGTGATCGTGGCCACGCAGATGCTCGACAGCATGCAACATGCCCGGCGGCCGACGCGGGCCGAGGCCACCGACGTGGCCAACGCCATCCTCGACGGTGCCGACGCCTGCATGCTCTCCGGCGAGACGGCCATCGGCGAGCACCCGCGGCTCGTCGTCGAGACGATGCGGCGGATCGCCCGGGAGACCGAGAAGCAGTACCTGGCCGACCGCTGGCATTACATGGAGGGCCGCTTCATGGCCGAGAAGGGCTCGGCCGGCGTGCCCGTGCAGGAGTTCCTGCCGTCGCCCGAGTTCCTCGTGGAGGGGCTGCACCCGATCACGCAGGCGGTGGTCGACGGCGCCAGCCGCATCGCCGGCGAACTCGACGCCAGGCTCTTCGTGGTCGCGAGCCGCTCGGGGCTGACGGCCATCGCCCGCTCCAAGCGCCGCGGCGCCGTGCCCACCGTGGGCCTGTCCGACAATGCCGCCACGCTTCGGCAGATGACCCTCTACTGGGGCGTGACGCCGCTGGCGATGGATGCCACGCACGACGTGGCGGTGCTCCTCGAGCGGATCACCGCCTGGGGGCTCGGCGAGGGCCGCGTGCAGCGTGGCGACCGGATTTTGCTGGTGGCGGGTTCCGGTTTCGGAACCGGCGGGCACAATATGGCACTGGTGCACGAGGTGTGATCGCGGGCTTCGGTGCCGCGCCGGCGACGGAACGGCAAAAGTCTCGTCGCCGGGGCGAGGATACGCCCAAGGCTCCTCGAGCGTTCGCCGATTCCGTCGCCTGCCCCGTCGGCAGGATCGACCGGAGAGCCGGCGGCACGTGTGACACGAGCACAGAGAGAGACAAATGAAAAAGAAGTGCGTGCTCGCCTATTCAGGCGGGCTGGATACGTCGGTGATCCTCGGCTGGCTCATCGAGCGGGGCTACGACGTCGTGGCCGTGTACGTCGACCTCGGCCAGCCCTGCGAGGATCGCCAGGCGATCCTCAAGAAGGCCCGCGACTGCGGGGCCGTGAAGGCCGAGATCGTCGACGTCCGCGAGGAACTCTGCCGCGATTTTGCCTTCCCGGTGATGCAGTGGCAGGCCCGCTACGAGGGCACCTACCTGCTCGGCACCTCCATCGCCCGGCCGCTGATCGGCAAGATCTGCGTCGACATCGCCCACCGCGAGGGAGCCACAGTCTACGCCCACGGCGCCACCGGCAAGGGCAACGACCAGTGCCGCTTCCAGCTTGCGGCCGAGGCGATCGATCCGCAGATCACCGTGCTCGCCCCCTGGCGGATGGCCGAGTTCCGCAGCCTCTTTCCCGGCCGCAAGGAACTGATCGAGTTCTGCGAGGCCCGCAACATCCCGGTGAAGGCCTCCAAGGGCAAGCCCTACAGCTCCGACGAAAACTGCCTGCACACGAGCTACGAGGCGGGGCTGCTCGAGGAACTCACCACCGACGGCTTCGATCTCGTCGAGTTCGGAATGACGGTGTCGCCGCAGCAGGCTCCCGATGCGCCGGAGACGGTGCGGATCGACTTCGAGTCGGGCGTGCCGGTGCGGGTCAACGGCAAGGCCCTGTCGGCTCACGAGATCGTGCTCATGCTCAACGAGATCGGCGGCCGGAACGGCATCGGCCGCACCGACATCGTCGAGAACCGGTTCGTGGGCATGAAGAGCCGCGGCGTCTACGAGGCTCCCGGCATGACGCTCCTCTACGAGGCCCATCGGCTCGTGGAGCAGATGACGCTCGATCGCGACCTCGTGCACCTGCGCGACAGGCTCTCGCCGGAGGTCGCCGAGATGGTGTACTACGGCTTCTGGTACTGCGCGAAGATGGATGCCCTGCTGGCGTTCATCCGCGAGGCCCAGAAGCCGGTCACCGGCAGCGTGGAGCTCAACCTCTACAAGGGCAACATGCTGGTGAAGAGCCGCACGAGCCCCGTGAGCCTCTATGACGAGGCGATCGCGTCGATGGAAGGTGGCGGATCGTACGACCAGACCGACGCCGAGGGCTTCCTCAGGATCGTCGGCCTGCCGCTGCGGGTGCAGGGCCGCGTGCGGCCTCGCGGGTAGCCGCCATGCCGGCCGCAGGCACGGTGTCGGCCGTCGCTGCGTCACTGCCGCTCCTGCTGCGGCTGGAGGCGCGACGCGCGGCCGCGTGGATCGCCATGGCGATCACGGCGGTGTCCGTCGCGGCCTGCGGCGAAGGCCCTGCTTCGTTCGCCCTGGCCCTGGCGTGTGGCGGGCTGGCGGCTGTCGCCGCGGTGGGCGATCTGCCGCGGATCGACGCCTGCCCGGGCGTGCCCTCCGCCTGCCTGCTGGCGCGGATCGCGTGGCCTCTGGCCGGAACGTTCGCGGTCGCGGGGGCTTCCGAACTGGTGACCGTGCCCGTCTGGCCGTCCGCATGTGCCGCGGCCCTGGGCATCGTGATCGTCGCGGTGCTTCGCGTCGTCGGAGCTGATGCTGCCGCCGCCGTCGCCGCGAGACAGGCCGCGGATCCGCTCGCCGGGATCGCCCTCCTCCGCCGCGATGCGCACCGTCCCGTGTTCGGCCATGGCTGGAATGACCGGCTGGTCATGGCAGCGGCGCTCGCGGCCATGGTCGTGTGCTACTTCCTCGTGCCGGAAGCGGCGCCGTGGTATGCGCTGATCGCCGGCGGGCTGTTCGTGCTGCTGACGATCCCGGCGGTGACGTGCGGTTCTGCAGTCGTCGATCGCACGTCGTCGCTTCTCGTGCGCACGATCCCCGGCTGCCCCGGCCTCCCCGGCACGGTGACCTCCTCCCTCCGGGCCGTGGCCATCGCCGCTTCGCTGCTCGGCTGGCCGGCACTCGTGGCGGCCGTCCTGCGATCGGATCGTGCGCTCGCGCCGGCCGGGCCCGTGGCGGCGCTGGCCGTGTTGGCGGTGCTCGCCGCGACGACCGCAGCCATCGTTTCCGGCGCCGGAGCACGCGGCATGCGCGGTGAGACGACCCGGGCCGTCGCCATGGCCGCCGTGGCGGCGTTCCTCCTGGCGGCCCATGCAGCCGGCTTCCCATATCGCCCAGCCTGCGCCGTCGAGCCTGCGGGGGGCACGGGCGCTTCCCGGAACCGGTGTTGAGGGTTTTGGGCGTACTTGCGAAAATCCGCCATCTTCCGCAGTTGGCCTGTGCTGCCGCGGTCGCCCGCGGCCGGTTTCTGATCGAGTCGAGAAAGGCTGCCGCGGAACACGATATTCATTGCCATCGTTCCACCTGCCCGCGGACTTCGCAAACCCTTCGAGGATCATTTCGTGCACGGATGCGTCACCTTCCGCCATCGGCGGCTTCGTCGCTTCGCCGTCGTGGTGGGGCTGCATGCGGCGTTCGTCGCTACCGCCGCGTTCGGGGTCGGGTTTCCGGCCAGCGAGACGGTCTTTCCCGCCACCACCCGGGCGTGGATCAGCATCCCCGACTTCCGCGGCTTCCAGGACCACTTCGACCGCTCGCCCTACGGCCAGCTCATCGCCGATCCGACGATGAAGACCTTCGTCGAACACCTCCGGGAGCAGATCTCGAAGAACGGCAAGCAGCGTCTCGCCAAGCTCGGCCTCACGCTCGAGGACCTCGGCAAGGTGCCCGGTGGCGAGCTCGCCGCGGCTGCGATCGAGGTGGAAGGCGGCCGGCTCGCCACCGTGCTGCTCGTCGACACGACCGGCCGTGAGGACGAAGCCAGGGCGCTCGTCGAGCGGATCGGCGTCCGGCTGCTCGAGCAGAAGGCGACGAAGGTGACGGTGGCGGGCGCGCCGCCGGAACTGACCGCGTACCAACTCCCCCCCGACCCCAACGACGTGCGGACGGAGGGGGGCGGCCGCACGAGGCGCGTGGCCTTCGCGCTCGCCCCGCAGGCGCTCGTCGTCGGCGACGATGCCCTGCAGGTCGGGCAGGCCTTCGCCGTGCTGGCGCAGGGCCGCAAAGACAGCCTCTCCACGCTCGACTCGTTCAAGGCGGTGATCGAGCCCTGCGCCGCGCAGGTGACCGCCGCGGCGGCACCGCTTCGCTGGTTCGTCGATCCCCTGAAGTTCGCGGCGGCCTACCAGGCGAGCAATCCGCCGCGGGAGAAGCGCAAGGGCCCCGACTACGTGGCGATCCTCGGGCGTCAGGGCTTCGATGCAATCAAGGCCGCCGGCGGCGTGCTGGTGTTCGGCGACGGCGGCCATGCCATGCGGCACCATTCGGTCATCCACGCTCCGCCGCTGCCCGGCCGGGATCCCGAGTCGGTGGATCGGTATGACCTCGCGGCCCGCATGCTGCGGTTCCCCAATGCCACCGGCGTGGCGCCGGCGGCATGGGTGCCCCGCGACGTGGCCGGCTGGGCCGCCATGCAGTGGGACGTGCAGACCGCCTTCGCCTCGGCGGAGTCGCTCGTGGACGACATCGTGGGCGACAAGGGCGTGTTCGACGACGTCATCGCCTCCCTCAAGGAGGATCCGGACGGTCCGCAGATCGACGTGGAGAAGGATCTCGTCGCCTGCCTCGGCAAGCGCGTCTCGGTGATCACCGACCACGTCGAGCCCATCAGCACCGACTGTGAGCGGATCGTGATCGCCATGGAGGCTGCCGATGAGGCCCGCGTGGCCGCGACGGTGGCCAAGGTGATGGGCGCCGACAGCGACATGCGGAAGATCGAGCTCGCCGGACAGGTGGCCTGGGAGCTCATCGATCACTCGACGGACATCCCGAAGCTGGAGGTGGAGACGCCCGGCGGCGCCGTCACCCACAGCGAGCACGATACGCAGGACGAAGCCCACAGGCGTCGCCAACGGCTTCGCGAGAAGGAGGGGCGTCTCCTGCCCCACTCGACCGTGGCCGTCGCGAAAGGCCATCTCCTGATCGCCTCGCACCGTGACATCCTCGAGCGGGTGCTCACCTCGGCCGGCGGCGCGGAGTCGCTGGCGTCGGCGCCCGACTACGCCGGCGTGCAGGCGGAACTCGGCAAGTACGTGCGGGGCGGGTCCGCGGCCCGGGCCTTCGGTCGTGAAGACGAGGCGATCCGGCCGGCGTACGACCTTCTCAAGCAGGGCGACATGCCCAAGTCGAAAAGCCTCTTCGGCCAGCTGCTCAACGACCTGCTCGGCGACGGGAAGCCGGGCACGGTCCGCGAGCAGCGGATCGACGGCAGCACGCTGCCCGACTTCAACACGGTCCGTCGCTACTTCGGCTCCTCGGGGCTCGCGATGGAGTCCCGATCGACGGGCTGGTACGTCGTCGGGCTGACCCTGCCGCGTTCGCCGCAGCAGGACAAGGAACTGGCCCGGCGGCCCGCGGAGCCGGCGAGCCGCTGATCAGGGCTTGCCGCCGGGGGCCGAGTCGAGCACCGCCCAGAAGGGGTGCTGCCGATCGGCCCGCAGCCGCACGTCGTCGAGCATCACGCCCACGTCCGGGGTCGGCCGGTCCTTGAGCAGTCGCTGGCCGTCGAGGGTCACCGTCAGCGGCTTGGAAAAGTCGACGAGTTCCGGCGAGAGCCAGACCCGCACCCGCTCCGCGCCGCAACGAACCGTGAGCGAGTTGGTGGCGCCCACCCGGGCCTCCACCTGGAAGGGCCGCACGCCGGCCGCCGGCGGCCACTCCTCCGGTAGCACGATCGTTCGTGGCGGCAGGCCCTCGAGTTCGACCCACCAGAAGAAGCGGTCCCACGGCCGCATCGTCACCGCCTCGATCTCCCGTGGGAAGAAGTCGCGAGTCTTGCGGCCCATCCAGTCGAAGAGCCGCAGGATCTCGTCGGAGAAGTGCTCATGGCCGCGGCCACGGTATTCGACGTAGGTCGTGTCGAACCCCTTGGTGAAGTAGCGGTCGAGATCGGTGGCGTTGCGCTGCACGAGCGCCCTGTCGAGTTCTCCACCGACCACGTACATCGGAAGCCGCCGGGCGTTCGGCCAGTAGTGGGTGACGTGCCGCCCAGCCGTCGGTCCGATCATCACCAGCCCGGCCCAGAGGTCGGGGTGCGCCAGGGCGATGTCCCATGCGGCGTCGGCGCCGAGGGAGTGGCCCGAAAGAAACACGCGATCGGTGTCGATCGAGAATCGCCGTGATGCCTCGCGGAGCGACGCCAGCACGGCGGCATGCTCCCGGGCCGAATGCCCGTAGGCCGACTGGTGCGGCTGTCCCCATGCCGGCGCGATCACCACGTGGCCGTTCCGGGTGGCCTGTCCGAGTCGGATGCCGTCCGGCCCCGGCATGCCGGCCCACCACTCGATCTGGTTGAGCGGCGTGGACGAGGCGGCGTGCAGGCTCACGATCGCCGGGTAGCGGCGCAGCGGGTCGTATTCCGGGGGCAGCTGCACCAGGCAGCGAACATCGCCCTGCCCCTCGAGCCCGGCCGCCACCAGTTCGTGGAGGCCCGGCGACGCGGGCTCGGGCGGGTCGAGGGGCGGCCGCATCCGGGCGACGAGTCCGGCGATGGTGGCCGGGTCGCCGGCCTCCTCGCCCCGCAGACGGGTGAGCGCCGCGGTGCGGCCGGCCTGGTCGGTCGCCCGCAGGTACTCGCGAACGAGGCCGCGGCAGCGGGCTGCAGAGAGTGCGAGCTTGAGATTGTCGGTGGCGGTGGCGGCCCCCTGCAGCCAGCCGCTGATGGCGATCGCGACCGCGCGGTCGGCCGGCACCGACCCGTCTCCGGCAAGCCGCTCGAAGGACGCCAGCCGTTCCAGCGACGTGAACGACAACTCCCGCTGCATCTCGTCGACGACCGCCGCCGCCTCGGCACGCTGGCCGGCTTCGTCGATGCCCGCGAGGCGTTCGCGGAGCGTGGCCACGGTCCGCGCGGCCCGTTCGCGACGGTCGCGGTAGCCGTCGCGTGCCTCCTTGAGTTCCTCGAGCATTTCGCCCCCCACGTCGTCGGTGGGGAACGTTTCCAGCATCCGCAGCGCGAGCCGGTCCTGGCCGACCCGGCCCCGCATCCGGATCTCGTCGAGCAGCCGCCGTGCGGCGAACTGCGCGATCGTGCGGCGCTCGCCCGCGAGGTCGGCGAGATCGGGGAAGTCGCGGAGAACCTCCTCGAGCTCCCGTTTCGCGTCGTCGTATCGCTCGCCCTGGATCAGGAGCCGGACGATCCTCAGCCGCTGGTCGGGGTCGGTGCGGTCGATGTGCTGGGCGATCACGCGTTCGAGCACGTCGGGCGGGATCGACGTCGTCGCCAGCCGCATGTCGAGCAGCAGCGGCTTCTCGGTCTGCACGCCCTCGATTCTCGTCCAGCGAGGCGTGATCTCGGTGATGCCCTGCACCACGTCGATCCGTCCCCCGGCCGTGGCGAGCGAGAGGACACGCCGGCCGTATTCGTCGAAGGGCGTGGTCTCGAGAATGCCGCCGATCCCCGCGATGCGTCGGCCGTTCTCGGGAACCCGCTGCGGGATCATCACCCGCTCCATGCCGGGGTCGACCGGGGCCTCCTCGACCTTCACCACCTTGCGCTTCGCCACCATCGTCCTGGTGAGCTCGTCGTCGCACATCAGGATCGGCTCGCCGACGTTGGTTCCCCGAGCCTCAGCGAGCGGGTCGATGGCCACGCCGGGCAGTTTTGCGAAACGCCCCTCGAGCACGCGGCCGTCGGCGAGTTCCACGCGGTCGGCGAGGGCGATCGAGACTCCCGTCCACAGCGTCAGGGCCACGGCGGCCGCGGAGCGACGCCGGCGGATCGGGGGGAGATTCGCATCCATGCGGAACGCTCCGGGTGGAAGGGGTGTCGGCCGGACACGCCGACGAGGGGGCCGCGACGGTCGCGCGGTCGTTCCTTGACTGGCGCCCGCAGGCCCGCCGACAATCTGGTCGTGGCGGCCCTCGAGTGTCGTCCGGACCTCCACAGGGTACCAGCCCATGACCCGTCGCCGCATCCGCCGCTCGCTCGCGTGGGGCCTCGCCGCGACGCTCATCCTGCCGATCGTGCTGGCGATCGTGCTCGGCCTGGGGGGCCTGCTGCAGGGATTGGGCGACGACGCCGGGGCTCGGGCCTGCCACCGCATCGGCCTGGCCGTCGGCGTCGCGTGGGGAGTCGCCTTGGCGGTGACCACGGCCTGCAATGCGGCCGCCATCCTCGACCACGAGCGTCCGGCTCATCGTCGCCGAAGTCGGCGGGGCCATGGCCGGCGACGTCAGGGACGGCCACGAATCCGGCCGGCCGGTGAGTCGGGCCCCCTTGGCGACCCGGGGCGGCCGGCCTGACCACCCAGCCCTTCCGGCCGTGACACGGGCCGCGATGGCATCCTATGCTGCCGCCATGCCGATCCGTCCCTTGCCACTCCGACTTGGGCAGCACCTGCCGCGGCGGCTGGTCGTGGTGGCCGTCTGCCTCGCCGCCGTCGTGTCCCTCCCCGCCGTCGCGGGCGCCGCGTCCTCGCCGAAGGAGATTCGTGAGCGGATCGACGCCGCGTCGAAGTTGCTCGTGGCCGGCAAGGGCGACGAGGCGGTCGCGGCGCTTGCCGAAGGCATCGCGGGGCTCGAGGCGATGGCTGCGGCGCCGAAGCCGGTTGCCGGCTTCAAGACCCTGGTCGATCGTGCCGAGGGGGTTCGCAAGAAGCTGGAGAAGGCCGGTGTCGATGTCTCGAGGCTCTCGATCCCGGCCGTGGCCACGCCCGCCGAGGCGGCCGGACCGCAGAAGCCCGTCGTCGGTGCGGGCAACGCGATCTCCTTCTCGCGGCAGGTGGCGCCGATCCTGTCGCGGTCGTGCGGAGGCTGCCACGTGACAGGCCGCAAGGGCGACTTCCAGATGGCGACGTACGACGGCCTCATGAAGACGGGCTACGTGCAGCGGGGCGCGGGGCAGGCGAGCCGCCTCGTGGAGGTGATCCTCACCGGTGACATGCCGCGCGGCGGCGGCAAGGTGTCGTCCGACGACGTGGCGACGCTCGTCAAGTGGATCGACGCCGGCGCGGCCTGCGACGCCGATCCCATGCTCGGCATCGACGTGCTTGCCCGCGGTGGCGGCGCACCTCCGCCGCCGGTGCGGGCCGTCGCCGTCCGCGCCGTGACCATCAAGCCCGGCGAGGTCTCGTTCGCCTGCGACGTGGCTCCGCTGCTGGCCCGCCACTGTCTCGGCTGCCACGGCGGCAACGAAACCGAGGCGAGGCTCAGCCTCGCCTCGATGGACGCGCTGCTCAAGGGAGGCCGCACCGGGGAAGCCGTGGTCGCCGGCAAGGGGTCCGAGAGCCTGCTCGTGAAGAAGCTGCGTGGGGCCGGCATCGAAGGTCAGCGGATGCCGCTCAACAAGCCTCCGCTGCCGGACGCCGAGATCGCCCTCATCGAACGCTGGATCACCGAGGGGGCGAGGCTCGACATGCTCACCGGCGCGACGCCGCTCGAGACCGTCGTGTCCGCGGGGATGACGAAGAAACTCACCGACGCCGAGTTGTCGACGATCCGGCATGCGGCGGGTGAGAAACTCTGGCGGCGGGCGATCCCGGAGGAGGCGCCGACGGTGGTGTCACGGCCGGGCGTGTGCCTCATCGGCAACCTGCCCGATCAGCGCATGACCGAACTGGCCGACGTCGCGGCCGATGTCGCGGGTCGCGTGCGTGCCGAACTCGTCGACGAAGGGCCGGTCGTGAAGGGGGGCGTGGTGCTCTACGTGGTGCGGCAGGCCTTCGACTATTCGGCCCTCTGGCAGACGATCGTCGGCGGCGAGCGGCCGAAGGGGATCACGGCCAATGCCGGGGTATCCGGCGAGGTGGTCTACGGCGCGATGCTGGTGCCCTCGACCGATGATCCCGGCGACCTCGAGGCGGCGTTCGCCGAGTCGTTCGCCTCGGCCGCGTTCGCGTCCCGCAACGTGCCGGGCTGGTTCAGCCGGGGGGCCGGGCGGGCGGTGGCAACCCGGATCGCGCCCAAGTCGGGCACGGTGCTGGCCTGGAAGCGGGACGCGTCGGCTGCGGTATCGAAGCTCGGGTCCCCCGCCGATTTTTTTGCGGGCCACGCGGATCCCGCCGCGTCGACGCTCGCGGCCGGAGGCTTCGTCGGGTCGCTGGCCACCGGCGACAGGCTCGCCCAGACGATCGCGCTGCTCGACGCCGGATCGGCCTTCGACGACGCCTTTGCCAAGGCCTTCAAGGCCACGCCGGCCCAAGCCCTTCAAAAGTGGGCCAGTCGGTCGGCTCGGTGACCGCAGCAGTCGGCAGGAGCCCGGGGCGATACGTTATCCACCGCAATGCCGTGGCGCCGCGTGATGCGGAGAGCTCGTTGATAGAAAACCGGGGTGGCCTTGGATCCCGGGACATGTGATCCGCAACGGGGCGACCGGAGTCGCGACCGGCGGCTGTACACGTGACCGGCACCAATCGTTTCAGCCCCCAACGAGCTTTGGTAAGAGCTCACCGGCATGGATCGACGCATCACGAACATGGCAGAAAACGTATCGCCTCGGACTCCTTCCTCGGTGCAGTGTATGCCGGAAAGGCCGTCATGGCACCTGCCCGCCTACTCGTCGGCCATGTCGCGGCTGTAGGGCTCCATGGACTTGGTGTTCCGCTCCACGGCCATCACCACCGTCTGGCGGCCGGCTGCGTCGGGGAGGCTGGCCACGATCGGGAGCACCTGCCGCTTGTTGGGCATCTCCACCCGCACCCGGAAGGTGCCGTCGGCCTGCACCTTGACCGGCTCCCCTTGAAGCGTGACGTAGGCGTCGGAGCGAGTGGCGCCGTAGACGATCAACTCCGCGTCGACCTCCAACTGAAAGTCGACGGCCGTCTCCTCCGCGCCGTCGTCCGTCGGCATGGCTCGGCGAGTGGCGGCTGGCGGCCCCATCGGACGCCGCAGCCGCTCCTCGAAGAGTTCCTGCAGTTCCGTGCTGTTGTTCTCCGGCGAGAAGCCGCCGCTCATGGCGTAGATGCGGTCGCAGTCGGCCATGATCTCGCCCCAGTGGGCGTCGAGGGTATCGCTCTGCGGTGCCGCCGGCGTGGTCACCGCGTTGCTGCGCACGAGCGAATGGAATCGCCCGCTCGGTGCGAGGTAGCCGATTTCGGCGCGGCAGCGGAGGGGCGACCGCACGTCGATGAACCAGTTCTTGACGCCGCCATGAACCTCGATCTGCCGCACGACCTGCTCGGAGGGCGACGCCTGAAGGCCTGTCTCCATGCGGAGGAGGCGAAGCACGGGCCTGGCACCATGCCATTCCTGGCCGAGCGCCGACCGCGCCCGCTCGACGCTGCGTGGCATCACCTCCCAGAAGGCGTGCAGCCAGTACGGCCCCCGAACCATGAGCACCATCCGGTCGCGTTGCGGACGCTTGCCGCGGCCGCCCTCCGGCGTCGTCGTCAGGTCCTTGGCCCTGGCGAGACGCTCCCTGGCTTCCGCCACCCGGCGGGCCACCTCGGCGGAGCGGGCAACGGCGGTCGGTCCCGAGGCTGCCGGTCGGCTCGCCGCGCCCGGGCGGGCCGTCGACCGACTGGCGTCGGGCAGCAGGCCCTTCTTGGCCTTGCGAACCAGGGCCTTGATGAGTTGGTCTTTCCGCATGGAATGCCAGCCGGCGACGCCATGCTGTTTGGCCAGACGGGCGAGGTCGCGAACGGGCTTTTCCTTCAGGCTGGCGGCGGTCATGCGGCTGCTCCGGGGAGCATCGATCCAGACGGGTCGATCCACGAAGGACCCCGGCCAGCCGATGCACTCACGCGAGGCTACCGAGAAAAACCCGGAGGGGCAAACTTTCGGCACCTGAACACAGCGCGCAAGACGTTTGCCGGCAAGGGCTTGCGTCCAGCTTTCAGGTCCGAATGCGGAATGGCCTCAACGCCGCTGCCGTCGTACCGCTCACGCGGTTACGCTTCCTGCACGTGAAAGCCCAATCGCGTAAGCGATGGGGACAGCCCGCGGCTCAAGCTGTGAGGCTCAGGCGGTTACGCTTCCTGCACGTGAAAGCCCAATCGCGTAAGCGATGGGGACAGCCCGCGGCTCAAGCTGAGGCTCAGGGGCGATCCGTATCAGTCGCCCCGGAGTTTCAGGCCCCGCTCGGAAAGCCGCTCCCGCACCTCGTTGAGGCTCGTCACGCCGAAGTTCTTGCATTCCAGGAGATCTTCGGCCGTTCGGCGAACCAGGTCGCCGATCGTGGTGATCCCGAGTTTCGTGGTGCACTTGCGGGCTCGCACCGAGAGGTTGAGTTCGCCGATCGGTTGCGCGTAGACCTCCTGCTCGTCGGCCGAGGGCTCCAGCGGCTCGATCGCCATTTCCGCGGCCGCAGCCTGCGCCGGGGTGGCGAGCTGGCCGAGCGTCAGCCCCTTGGAAGCCAGCATGTCCTTGATCTCGACGAGGCTGGTCTCCCCGAAGTTCTTGCTGGCGAGGATCTCCTCCTCGGTCGTCCTGGCGAGGTCGCCGAGCGTGAGGACGCCCATCTTCTGCAGGCAGTTGCGGCTGCGGACGGAGAGTTCGAAATCGCTGACGGGCAGCGAGAGGACCTGGTCGAGGCGGTCCCGCTGCTTCAGTGCCTGCTCGTCGTGCTGCAGGTCCCCGGCGGCGGTGGAATCCTTGAGGAAGAGCCGGGCCCGGGGATGATCCGGAAACGCCTCGAGCACCCGACGGTAGCACTGCTGGGCATGGACGAAGTCGTCGCGGTCCTCGTAGAGCAGGCCCAGGTTGATCAGGGCGCCGACGCTGGCCGGATAGCGGTTCAACGACCGCTTGTAGAACTCCTCGGCGTCGGCCTCGTTGCCGACGCGATCGGCCATCACACCCATGAGAAACAGGGCACCGGCATGGCCGGCGTCGATGGCCAGTGCCTTCTCGAGGTCGGCCACGATCTCCTCGGGACGGGCGCCGGAGTCGGCGAGCACGGCGGCCCGGGCAGCCCAGACATCGGCCGACGAGTTGCCCTCCGCACCGAAGGATTCGAGCTTCTTGCGGGCGTCGTCGAGCCGGCCGGCCGACCGGAGCGCGTCGGCCGCCGCGGCCATGCAGGCGGCCGCGTCGTAGCCGGCCTTGCGGGCCGATTCGAACAGATCGCTCGCCTTCTCGTGGCTGCCTTCCGCCATGTGGGCGAGGCCTTGATGAAAGAGCGCCAAGGCGCCTCCGTCCGCCGACTTCAACGTGTCGAGCGCCTCGCGTGCCTTGCCCAGCAGTCGCTGGCAGACGCCGAGCTTCACCGACGCCGCGGGCGAGCGATCGGCGGCGGCCTCGAGGTCGCGGACGGCTGAGCGCAGGTCGCGGTGGGCGGCGGCGTCGCTTCCCAGGGCCTCGACGACGGCGCGGACTTCAGACGGGCCGAAGGGGCCGCTGCCGGTGATCAGGTCGCGGATGTCGAGACGGGCCGTGGCAACCATGAACGTGAATCCTCGCGGTGGGAAATCGAGCGGGCGGAGGCACCACCCAGAGCCAGCGGCGGGAGTCGAACCCGCAACCCCCGCATTACGAATGCGGTGCTCTGCCAATTGAAGCTACGCTGGCGCGATCCGCGGGTCGGCGGCGGTGCCGCGGAACCGCGATAGCCCCGCAAAACTAGCGCACGGGCGGCCCGATCGTCAAGCGAGGGCCATTTTCATGGCCTGTCACCCACGGCCGGGGTAGGGGGCAAAAGAAAAAGCGGGGTCTCCGACCCGACAGGAGCATCCTGCCATGGAAGTGCGGGTCAGGGGCAAGGCGACCGCACCGCCGAACGAGGTCGGAGACCCCACCTTGGATGTCCAAGTGACTGGGGTGCGAGGGCGACGAAGCCGCCACCGCGACCTCCAGGAAGAGCATCCTCCGTGCCAAACGTCGCCCGATGTTTTTTCCGAAAAAACCGGGTGGCGACGCGGAGAATCGGCGTTCGAAAATGCAACATGCGCCGCATTTTGCCGCGGTTCGATACGATTCTCCCGCAGCCCCATCCCCTTCCCTGCCCGCGGAGCCTGCCCCAGTGAATCCTCGTCTTCCCGCGGTGATCGGCAAGCATCTGTGCGGACCGGGCCAGCCGCTCACGGTGATCGCGGGGCCGTGTGTGATCGAATCGCCGGAACTCTGCCTGCGGATCGCCGAGGCGCTGGTGATCCTCGCCTCGCGTCTGCCGATCCAGATGGTGTTCAAGGCTTCCTTCGACAAGGCCAACCGCACGAGTGGCGCGTCGTTTCGCGGGCCGGGCATCGAGGAGGGGCTGGCGGTGCTCGAACGGGTGCGGCGCGAGACGGGGCTGCCGGTCACCACCGACGTGCACCTGCCCGATCAGGCCACCGCGGCGGGCCAGGTGTGTGACATGCTGCAGATCCCCGCCTTTCTCTGCCGTCAGACCGACATCCTGCTCGCGGCTGCCGCCACCGGTCGGGCCGTGAACGTGAAGAAGGGGCAGTTCGTGGCTCCCACCGACATGCGGCACGTGGTGGCCAAGCTGCTCGCGGGTGGCTGTACGGACATCCTGCTGTGCGAGCGGGGCACGTTCTTCGGCTACGGGCGGCTCGTCAACGATTTCACCGGCCTGCCGGCGATGCGGGCGCTCGGCGTGCCGGTCATCTTCGACGCGACCCACTCCGTCCAGCAGCCCGCCAGTCTCGGCGCGGCGACCGGGGGTGATCGAGCGCTCGTCGAGCCGCTCGCCCGTGCGGCCGCGGCGGTGGGCATCGACGGCGTGTTTTTCGAGACGCACCCCGACCCCGACTCGAGTCCGAGTGATGGTCCCAACATGGTGCCGCTCGACCAGCTTGGCGGCGTGCTCGAGCGCGTGCTGCGGATTCACGAGGCCCGGCTCGCCGGCGGGGAGCGATGACGCCCCCGGCCCCGCGTCGCCGTCGCCCTGCCGGCGCCCTTGCGATGGCCATCGGGCCGTTGCTCATGCTCGGGCTCGTGGGGGCCTGCGGCCCGCGCGGGGGCACGGCCCCGGCGGCGCAGTCGCGGGGCGGCCAGGCCGCGAGGGTTTCCGGCGACAAGCTCGTGGCCGGCGCGGTCGCGGCCGTGTCGCGTCTCGACGACTTCGACGAGCGTCGCGCCGTCGAGCAGGCCCTCGACCGGCTGGCCCAGTGGAGCCACCATCCGGCATCGGTCGGCCAGGCGTGGCGTCCGGCTCCGTTGCTTGCCACCCTGCGGCCGGCGCTTCGCGGGGCAAGCGAGACCGGGCTCGATCGCGGTTCGTTCGACGCCGCCGACGTGGCGTACATCCGCGACTGCCGCTGGCTCGCCGACATCGCCCGCTGGGCGCGAGGAAACGCGACGACCGACCTCGACGTGGCCCGCAACCTCTTCGAGTGGACCGTACGGTCGCTCGCGATCGTGGGCGATCCGCCGGCGGTGCCCTCGGAGTCGTCGCCCGGCAGCCGCTGGCTCACGCCCGGGGAGATCCTGCTGGCGGGGCGGGCCAGCGGGCCGCAACGGGCCTGGATCTTCGTCGAACTGCTCGCGCAGGCCGGCATCGACGGCGTGATGCTGGCCACCGGCGACGCGGCGGCGGGTACGCTGCGGCCCTGGCTGCCCGTCGCGGTGATCGATGGCGAGGCCTATCTCTTCGAAACCACGTATGGCATGCCGGTGCCACGCAAGGAAGGCAGCAGCGTGGCCACGGTCCGCGAGGCGGCGGCCGATCCCGCGGTGCTCGGGGCGCTGTCGCTGCCCGACCGCCCCTATCCGCTCGCGGCGGCCGACGTCGCGGGGCTCTCGGTGCTGGTGGTGGCCGATCCGCGCGGGCTCTCCAGGCGGATGGCGGCGCTCGACCGGGAGACCAGGAAGCGGCACGGCATGCGGCTGGCCGTCGATGCGGAGGCGGTGGGCCGGAGGGCGCGGTCGGCCGTCGTGGCCGCGGATGCCACCGTGGCGCTCTGGGACTTCCCGTGGGAGACCGCCGCCCGCCGTCCATCCTCGGGCGAGGTCGTGGCCCGCGAACTTGCCGGACTCTCCGTCGCGATCACCGAGGCCCGGGGCGGCGGCGCGACTCCGCGAACCGTGCGGCCTCTGTTTGCCGCCCGGGTCAGGGAGTTTCGCGGCGACCTCGACGGCCCCGACGGCGCGAAGGCGGCGTACATGGCGGCACGGCCATCGAAGGGCGTGATCCAGCAGGCGCTGCAGGGGGTGCCCGCCGAGCGGGCGGACGACGTGGAGCGGCTCTACCGCCGCACGAAGGAGGATGCGACCTACTGGCTGGGTGTGCTCACGCTGGCCGAAGGGGAGCCGGAGGCGGCGATCGACTACCTGGAGCGGATGACGCTCGAGGCGGCGCCGGACAGTCGCTGGACGGACGCGGCCCGGACGAACCTCGGCCGGGCGTTCGAGGCCCGGGGCCGCCTGCAGGAGGCCATCGACGTGCTCCGCGCCGACGGCTCACCCCAGCGGTTCGGCAGCCGTCTCCTCGCCGAACGGCTCGAAACGCAGCTCGAGGCCGCATCCCCTCGGCCCGTCGGCCCGCCGCGGTGAGGAGCCGCCGGGCCGAGGAGGCCCGCGTTGCCCGGCGGGAAGGCGTCGGGTATCGTAAGGGGCTCGACCAGTACCCTCCATCGACCGGATCCACGACCATGAAAGACGGCATCCACCCCACCTACGACCACACCGTCGTCCGCTGCGGCTGCGGCAACACGTTCGCGACCCGGAGCACGGTGCCGGAGATCAAGGTCGACATCTGCAACGTCTGCCACCCGTTCTTCACCGGCAAGCTGAAGTTCGTCGACACGGCCGGCCGCATCGAGAAGTTCAAGTCGAAGTTCGCGAGCGCCGGCTACGCGAGCCTCAAGAAGAAGAAGGGGGCCGAGGCGCCGGCCTCGTGATGCCGCTCCGGCGGATTCGGGAGTGATCCCGGGACCGCTCGGCCCTGCCGGCTCGATCCATGGCAGTCTCCTCCTCCGGTGGGCTCCGCGGCGAACTCGACCAGAAGCTGGCTCGGTTCGAGGAGCTCGAACGGTCGCTCGTCGATCCCGCGGTGCTCGCCGACCAGCAGCGGCTCTCGGCGGCCGCCCGCGAACACGGCACGCTCGCCCGCCTTGCCCTCCGCTACCGGCAGTTCGTGGCGCTCGAGCGGCAGATTCGCGACCTCCGCGAGATGGCCGCGGGCCCCGACGCCGACCTGCGGGAACTGGCGGAGGCCGAACTCCCGGAGTTGGAGGGGCGGCGCGAGGCCGAATGGGAAGCCCTCGTCGAGTCGTGCTCCGACGACGAGGACGCCGACCGCACCCGCTGCATCGTGGAGCTGCGGGCCGGAACCGGCGGTGACGAGGCGGCGCTGTTCGTTCGCGACCTCTACGAGATGTATCGCCGCTGGGGCGCCGAGCTGGGCTGGGACTTCGAGGTGATGGATGCCAGCCCCACCGAGCTCGGCGGCTTCAAGGAGCTCGTGCTCGGGGTGTCGGGGGCCGATGTCTTCCGCCGGCTGCGGCACGAGAGCGGCGGCCACCGGGTGCAACGGGTGCCCGACACCGAGACGAAGGGCCGGATCCACACCTCGGCCGCGACCGTCGCGGTGCTGCCCGAGCCGGAAGACGTGGAGGTGTCGCTGTCGCCCGACGAATACCGCAAGGATCTCTTCTGCGCGAGCGGCCCGGGCGGCCAGCACGTCAACAAGACGGCATCGGCGGTGCGGCTCACGCACCTCGAGACCGGGATCGTGGTGCAGTGCCAGGATGAGAAGAGCCAGCACAAGAATCTTGCCAAGGCGATCCGCGTGCTGAAGACCCGTCTCTACGAGCATCGTCGCCGCATCGAGCACGAGAAGCGTGCCACCGAGCGGCGCGAGCAGGTGGGATCGGGCGATCGCAGCCAGCGGATTCGCACCTACAACTTTCCGCAGAACCGCGTCACCGACCACCGCATCAACGAGAGTTTCACGCTCGATCAGGTGATGGCCGGCCGGCTGGGGCTGGTCGTCGACGCGATCGAGCGGCATGCCCGCGAGCGGCGCCGGAGCGACATGGAAGGGCCGGCGACCCCGGCGACCACGTGAGGGCTGCGATGAGCGACGACGCCTGGACCGTAGGACGACTGCTCACCTGGACGACCGACTGGCTCGGGGCCAAGGGGGCCGAGTCGGCTCGGCTCGATGCCGAGGTGCTGCTGGCCCACGTGCGGGGCTGCCCGCGGATCGCGCTCTACACGGCCTTCGACCAGCCGGTGGCCGACGCGGAGCGGACGCGGTTTCGGGAACTCGTGAAGCGGCGGGGCGAGGGCGAGCCGGTGGCCTACCTCGTGGGCACGCGGGAGTTTTTCTCGCTGCCGTTCGCCGTCACGCCCGACGTGCTCGTGCCCCGGCCCGAGACCGAGAGCCTCGTCGTGCGCACGCTCGATCTCTGCAAGGCGTCCGGTGCACCGCGAATCGTCGACGTGGGCACGGGCAGCGGGGCGATCGCCGTGACCCTGGCCAAGCATCTTCCCGCGGCAACCTTCGTGGCCACCGACACGTCGGCCGCGGCGCTGGCCGTGGCCCGGGCCAACGCCCAGCGGCATGGCGTGGCTGACCGCATCGAGTTCGTGGAGTGCGACCTGCTCGCCGACCCCCGGGCCGAGGGCCCGTGGGACGTGATCGTGAGCAATCCGCCGTATGTCCGCGACGACGAGTTCGCCACCCTGCCCCGCGACGTCCGCGAGCACGAGCCGCGCGGCGCGCTCGTGGCGGGGCCGACGGGCGTCGAACTGGTGACGCGGCTCGCGGCCGAGGCCGCCTCGCGGCTCACAGCCGGCGGTTGGCTGCTGGTGGAGATCGGGCCCACGGTCGCCGCGGCGGCCGAGGCGGCCCTCGCGGCCGCGCCCGGGCTCACTCCCGAACCGACGCTCAAGGATCTCGCCGGGCTCGCCCGGATCGTTCAGGCCCGCGGCAGGTCGTAGCCCTTGCGGTAGTCGCGGCCGAAGAGCCGGTTGGCCTCCTCGTCGGTCGACCGCTCGGTGTTCGGATCGATCGTGAGCTCACGGCCCAGCGTGAGCGGGGTCTTCGCGAGGTCGACCTCGTTGGCCCGGAGATGCGCCTCGAAGCTCTCCAGCGAGGCCCGGGCATGGGAATCATCCGCCGCGAGCGTGGGCCGCGTGCCGAGCGGCACCGACGCGCCGAGGGTCCATGACACGTTGCCGAGGTGGGCCAGCGCGCTCGAGAGGTGCCCTTCCTCGATGTCGAGGTGGAGATCCTCGTGGCGCCGGCTCTTGACCGCCTTCACGAAGTTGGCGAAATGCTGCTGGTAACTGCCCCCGTCCCACGTCGCCAGTTCGTGGCCGTCGTAGTCAAGCGCGATGCCCGACTGGTAGTTGGGGGCGAAGGCGAAGCCTTCGGTGCCGTAGAAGATCGTGGCCGCTCCCTTGAAGGGCTCGATCCCCGGGAGGCCGAAGGTGGCGTCGGGCTTCGGGGGCAGGCCGCGCACGTCGGAGATCAGGACCGCGTCGTCCCACTGGAAGATCGTGACCTGGCTGTTGGCGACGTCGCCGTTGTCGATGTATCCGAGGCGGCCCCCGAGGCTCACCACCCGCTTCGGCAGCTCGCGCTTGTCGAGCGCCCAGCGACACTTGTCGAGTTCATGAGGATTCTGGTTGCCGAGGTCGCCGCTGCCGGTGACGTGGGTCCAGTGCCAGTCGTAATGCAGCCGCTTGCGGACGGGCACCACGGCCGGTGCCGGACCGGCCCAGAGGTCGAAGTCGATGCCGGCCGGGAGCGTCGCCGGCGTGTCCACGAGCCCGATGCTGTCACGCCGCCTGAAGCACAGCGCGTGGGCCGCCTTCACGGGGCCGAGCTTCCCGGACCGCACGTACTCGAGCATCGCGCGGGTTCCGCTCATGCTCCGGCTCTGCACCCCCATCTGGCACATGCGGCCGAGCTTCCGGGCCCACTGGGTGATCACCCTGCCCTCCTCGACGGTGTGGCTGCACGGCTTCTCGACGTAGACATCCTTGCCGGCCTGCATGGCCCACACGGCCATCAGCGCGTGCCAGTGATTGGGCGTGGCGATGGAGACGGCGTCGATGTCGTTCCGCTCGAGCAGTTTCCGGATGTCCTGCACGTAGTCAGGACGTCCTGGGCGATTCTCGAACGTCTTGGCATGCTTCTCGTAGGCGTTCGGGTCGCAGTCGCAGATCGCCACGAGTTCGGCCTCCGGCATGGCGAGCCAGTTGCCGATGTGGGCTCCGCCCTGCCCGTTCACGCCGATCACCGCCACGCGGATCCGGTCGTTCGGGCCCGCGGGGCCCGCGGTCGGGTCGGCGGCGCGGGCCGATCGCCCCGTGGTCGCGCCGGCGAGGCCGCCGGCGGCGAGGGTGATCGCCCTGTGCACGAAGTCGCGGCGGGTCGGGTCGAGCCGGGGGCGGTGCATGAGGGAGTCACCGGAGGGTAGCGCTGCAGCTCGGCCTGCGTGTGGCAGCGGGGCGGCGCACGACCCCGTCGGCGGCTGAGAATACCGTCTGGCCTCGGGGCCAGAAATCATTTCCACGGGATGTTGCCCCTGCTCGTCTCCTTGCTCGTCAATGAGATAGGGGCCTGATCCGCACGTCGCGGATTCACGGGTTCTTCACGTTTCACGGGCCCTTGAGGTGCGCGGACGAACGCATGGGTGCGACGGTGCATGGCAGGATCTGCTCGACCCTGGCGGCATGGCGCCGAGGCGGCGAATCGCTCGCCGCGACGGCCACGGCCGTGCTGAGGTTCTGGCGCGGCGTGCGCGAGCGGCTGCTCGCTCTGCGCCGGCCGGAGCCGCTGCCGAGCCGGCCGCTGGTGGTCGTCGCGGCCTGCCTCGCGGCGGGGTGCGTGGCCGGTCGGTGGGTGCCATTGGGACACGCCGGCGGGATGGCGTGGTGGCTCGGCGGCGTGGCGGCGGTCGCGGGGTGG
>JBJTDZ010000104.1:0-6037 GCA_046092585.1 Pirellulales bacterium
CATGCGCGAGGGAGGCTGCTGGCGGCTCTGGTACACCGGCTCGAAAGACGACCGCGATCCGCTGCGCCGCGTCGGCCTCGCCACCAGTCGCGACGGCCTCAACTGGGTGCGCAGCGAATCGAACCCGCTCGTGAAGGACACGTGGGTCGAGGACATGTGCGTGGTGCGATGCCACGGTGCATACCTGATGTTTGCGGAGGGGAAGGACGACATCGCCCACTGGCTCTCGTCGCTGCAGGGCGTTTGCTGGCAGAAGCGCGGCCCGCTCGACATCCGCCTCGCCGCGGGGGCCTCGATCCCCGTCGGGCCGCGGGGCACGCCGACGCTCTGGCGAGAGCGAGGCAGATGGCACCTCTTCTACGAGCGGCGGGACGACGGCGTATGGCTGGCCACGTCGCGCGACCTGCGGACGTTCACCAACGTCACCGACGAGCCGGTGCTCGCCTGCGGCCCCGAACCGTACGACCGCCACGGCGTCGCCATCGATCAGGTCGTGCGGTTCGGCGGGCGGTATTACGCGTACTACCACGCCAGCCCCGATCCCGAGCGGCGCACGTGGCAGACGTGCCTCGCGTCGAGCGCAGACCTCGTGCACTGGGAGAAGTGGGTCGGTAATCCGCTCCTGCCCGTCGATCCCGGGCATCCAAAGCGGTCGAGCGCCACGGTGATCCACGACGGCACGCGACTGAGGCTCTACACCACGCACCCCGACGTGCGGGTGCGGTTCTCGGTGGAGTGCGTTCCCGCCGGCCTGCTCAGCCGCTGACCGGGTCGAGAAACATCGCCCGGGCGTTGCCGTGGCAAACGTCGGCCACGAGCCGGTCGAGCCAGTCGCGGCGGTTTGGGAGCCGGCCGCTGGCCACGTCGGCGCCGAGGAGATCGCAGAGGATTCGCCGGAAGTACTCGTGCCGGGGGAAGGACAGGAACGACCGCGAGTCGGTGACCATTCCCACGAACCGGGCGAGCAGGCCGAGGTCGGAGAGCATGTTCAGCTGGTCGCGCATGCCCCGCTCCTGGTCCATGAACCACCAGCCGCTGCCCCACTGGATCTTGCCGGGGACGACCCCATCCTGGAAGGAGCCAGGCAGCGCGGCGAACAGGGCGTTGTCGGCGGGGTTGATGTTGTAGAGGATCGTGCGGCCAAGAGCGCCTTCCGCGGCGAGCGTGCCGAGGCAGCCGACGAGCCCCGGCCCCTGGCGGGCGTCGCCGATCGTGTCGCAGCCGGCATCGGCGCCGAGCCGGGCGGCGAGCCGCGGATTCGGGTCGCGGAAGGGCCCGAGGTGCAGCTGCGTCACGAACCCCCTGGCGTGGTTGAGCCGCGCCACATGGAGCACCACGTGCGTGGCGAACCGCGCCGCCTCGGACGGTGTGGCTGCCGTGCCCGCGATCGCCCGCCCCCAGATGGCCGCCGCCTCGGCGTCGGTGCAGGGGTCCGTCGCGAGGAACTCGAGGCCGTGGTCGCTGGCCCGGCAGCCGGCGGTCGCGAAGTCGGCGTGCCGCTTGTCGAGGGCGGCGAGCAGGCCGGCGTGGGTGTCGGCGGCGATGCCGGCGGCGTCGGAGAGCCGGCGGGCCCAGGCCACGAGGCGGTCCGGCTTGTCGGCCTTGCCGGCGGCGTCGGGGCGGAACGTGGGGACGACCTTCACTGCGAACCCCGAGGCGGCGATCCGCGCATGCCAGTCGAGGGAATCGGCGGGGTCATCGGTGGTGCCCACCAGTTCCACGTTCATCCGCTCGAGGATGCCGCGGGCCGTGAGCGGGCCGCTGGCCAGTTGCCGGGTGGTCTCCGTCCAGATCGCCTCCGCCGTGGCCGGCTCGAGGAGGTCGGCGATGCCGAAGTGCCGCCGCAGTTCGAGGTGCGTCCAGTGGAAGAGGGGATGACGGAGCGTCTGCGGCACCGTCTCCGCCCAGGCCTGGAACTTCTCCCGCGGGGTCGCGGCGCCCGTGATCCGCTCCTCGGCCACGCCCGCCGCCCGCATCGCCCGCCACTTGTAGTGATCCCCCTCGAGCCAGGCGGCGTGCAGCGTCTCGAAGCGGCGATCCTCGGCGATGTCCCGCGGGCTCAGGTGGCAATGGTAGTCGACGATCGGCTGCCGGGCGGCGACCCGCTGGTAGAGATCGCCCGCCACCTCGGTCGAGAGCAGGAACGAGTCGTCGCAGAAGCCCATGATCCGCGTCTACCGTTTCACGAGCGCGTCGCGGATCTCCCGCAGGAGCACGACATCCTCCGGGGTGGCGGCGGGCTCGTCGGCCTTCTTCTCCTCGAACCGGGCCTTCGCCGCGTTGATCGCCTTGACGACCAGGAAGATCGCGGCGGCCACGAGCAGGAAGTCGACGACCGACTGGATGAACGGGCCGTAGTTGAGGATCGGGTAGTCCTGCATGAGCATCACCGGCTTGCCGTCCTTCATCTCGGCGGTGCCGTCGGCGAGCAGTTTCGGCGACTCCATCCGCACTCGCCAGGCGAGGTCGCTGAAGTTGACGCCAAACTTGCTCGTCAGCAGGTTGAGCGGGGGCATGATGATGTTGGCGACGAGCGAGCTGATGATCTTGCCGAACGCGCTGCCGATCACCACGCCGACGGCGAGGTCGATCACATTGCCGCGCATCGCGAAGTCGCGAAATTCCTTGAACAGGCCCATGGGTTATCTCTCCGGTCGGGGTGAAGACGGGCAGTATGGGCCCCGGCCACTGGACGCACAACGGGGGTCGGATCGGCGTTGCCGCCCACCGCGACGATCGGCGACACTTCGCGGGCGGCGATCTGCGTCACGCGGCGGCGAGCATCCATGGCGACCATCGGTCTGGCACTGTCGGGCGGCGGCTTTCGGGCCACCCTCTATCACCTCGGCGTGATCCGCTATCTCCGTGACTCGGGCGCGCTGACGCTGGTCGACGACATCGCGTCGGTCTCGGGGGGGAGCATCGTGGCGGCCCATCTGGTGCTCAACTGGGATCGCTACACGGGGAGCGACGCAGCCTTCGCCGAGGCCGCCGGCGAGGTGGTGCGGTTCGTGCAGCACGACGTCCGCAACCGGATCGTTCGCCGACTCCCCCTGATCTTCCCGGTGCGGCTCGCCGGCAAGCTCGCGGGCTGGCACGCGCCGGCCTACACGCCCAACGCGCTGCTCGAACGGCTCTACCGGCAGTTCCTCTTCGGCGATCGCCGGCTCTTCGAGCTGCCCGAGCGGCCCACCCTCCACATCCTCACCACCAACGTGAGCGATGGCGTGATGGCTGTGTTCAATCGCGATGGGCTCCACATGCAGCGGCGCGAGCCCGGGGAGGCCGACCAGTTCCACCACGTGGCGGGCCAGACCGCGGCGGTGGCGAAGGCGGTCAGCGCGTCGTCGGCGTTTCCAGGCTTCTTCCCGCCGGTTGAGATCTCGGCCCGCGACCTGGGGGTGCACGAGGGACAGTTTCCGACGGAGTCGTTCACCGATGGCGGGGTGTACGACAACCTCGGCACGCGGGCCTTCGCCTGGCTGCAGCGGCACGGCGGCCGGACGCACGACCGCGTCCTCGTCAGCGATGCCGGGAAGCCGTTCCAGATTCTCGGCAACGCGCCGCTGGGGTTCATCGCCCAGTCGATCCGGGCCTCCGACATCCTCTGGGATCGCGTCTGGCAGCTGGAGCGCGAGAACTTCGGCGACCAGAACGGCTTCCACTTCCTGCCCGTGACGCGGATCATCGACCCGCACGAGGATCCGCACTGTCTCCATCCAGTCGTGCAGGCGGAGGTGTCGAGCGTGCGCACCGACCTCGACCGCTTCAGCGACCTGGAGGTCAACGCCCTGGTCGCCCACGGCTACGAGGTGGCCCGCAGTCAGCACCGCCGGATGCGGCTCGAGCCGCCGCTGCCGGTGCACGAGGGGCCGCCGTGGGAGCCGCTCGCGGGCCGTTCGTCGGTGGTGGCGCCGCCCGCGTCGGGTGCGGCCGCGGGCACGGCCCGCACCGCCGCCACGAGTTCGCCCGCCCGGCTGGCCGAGCTCCTGCGCCGCTCGAGCCACCGCAAGGTGTGGTCGACGATGCTTGACTGGAAGGACTGGCCCAGCTGGCTCTACGTGGCGATTGGGCTCTTCGTGTTCGTCTACCTGCCGGTGCGGTTCTACCGGCTGCATCGCCGCGCCGTGATGCTCACGAGCGTGATCGACTCGATCGCCCAGGGCGACCCCGACATCCGCCTCGTGCTCGACCTCGTGGAGCAGGATCCGATCGCCGGCTGGCCGAAGCTCCCGATCGCCGACGCCGCCGCGGCGACAGCCGACGATTTCCAGGGCTTGGAGATCCTCTCGCACAGCCGGATCAACGATCTGCGGAAGGCCTGGAGCGGCGGGCTGCGGCCCGACCTTGGCGGGCTCGTGCAGATGCGCGACCGGGTGGTGATCCGGATCACCGACGAGGCGCGGCGCCGGCGCGGGGTCGTGTTCCGCACCGCGCTGCCGGTGGAAGACGTCGTCTACCGTCAGCCGAAGGCCGCGCTGCCGGTGCAGGTCCGCCGCGTGCGGCAGGACGGCGCGGATGGGTCCGATCCGCTGCACTACGAGTTCCACGTCGATCTGTCGCACTCGCCGCTCGACGAGCCGGTGCCGCTCGAGATCGCCGGCACGTTCCGCTTCAAGGCCCTGCCGCCGGGCCGCATGCCGCTGGTGATGCTCTTCGACGCCGACCTGCTCACCGTCTGGATGTTGTTTCCCGACGACCACCCCTACCGGCGTTACGAGCTGCTCCGCTATCCCCGCGAGAGGCCCGACGAGGCCGCGCCGCTCACGTCGCGATACCGGATCGACCACCCCTACGGCCGGCTGATCGGCTGGTCGGTGCTCATGCCGCGGCAGGACACCGTGTTCGAATGCCGCTGGGCTGGCAACTGAAGCCGGGTCTTTTACTGCACGTCAGCCTCAGGCTGTCCCCATCGCTTACGCGATTGGGCTTCCAGATGCAGGAAGCGTAACCGCGTAAGCGGTACGACTGCTGTGGCGTTGAGGTTGCCCCGCATTCGAGCCTGAGGCTCATGCGAGATCCGTATTACCCGGCGAGCCGCAGGCCGGCCCAGACCGCGGCGAGTGCAAGGAGGTTGGTGGCCGCGAGGTAGGCGATGGCAGCGCCGCTGCGGCCCGCCTGAACCATCTCGACCGATTGCAGCGCGAAGCTCGAGTAGGTGGTGAAGCCGCCGAGCAGGCCGACGATCACGAGTGACTCGATCTCCGGCGGCAGCGGCCGCGAGCGAGCCAGCGCGACGACCGCCCCGATGGCGAACGACCCGGCCACGTTCACCGCCAGGGTGCCCCACGGGAACGCGGTGCCGAGCACGCGGGCCGCGAGCGTGGTGCAGCCGGCCCGCAGCAGCGTGCCGGTCGCACCGGCGGCCGCGAGGGCTGCGATATGGGTGAGCGAACTCATAGCCGAGGCCTCCTTCCTGGCCGAGGATGGTGGCAGATTCGCCCGAGCGGGAATAGCGGCAAGCCCGGGGGTTTGGGCAAGCAGGTGTGCGGCGTGGGCCGCGAACCATGCTGGACGGGCTGCGTAGAGTTCTTCACCACGGAGGGTTTCATCATGGACGCGCACTTCAGCGAGTATCTGGCAGCGGTGGCCGGCATGCAGGATCTCTACGGCCATCCGGCCGAGGATCATCCGACCGAGTTCCACGACGACGAGTCTGCGACCGTCGTCACCGCGACGACGGCTGTGTAGAGACGAGCCGGCTCGGGGGCGGCAAAAGTCGGTCGGAGGACCGACTCCTGCGGATCGTCGCCGCCTCGACCCGCAGCATCCGGCCAATCCTGTTCGGCACGGCACATGCGGGGCGAACTGGTCCGTATGGCTCGGTGTTGACCGGGCTCTGCCGCCGGAGGTCCCCGCCCGGGAAGCCCACTCTTGTACGCGATGGGGACAGCGGCACCGGTGACGCGGGCTCGGGGCTGCCAATGCCCCGTCGCCGGACGTTCGCGGCGGGCATCATGCCCGCCGCTCACTCGATGCTGACTGCGCTCCGGCATCCATGCCTCCGCTGGTCAGCAACGCCGGCGACGGGGCACCG
>JBJTDZ010000105.1:0-10967 GCA_046092585.1 Pirellulales bacterium
TGGCATCCACACGAGCCAGGTGACGGCCTGGAAGAAGCAACTGATGGCCCAGGTGGCTGAGCTGTTCGCCGACGGGCGACAGCGACGGGCTGACCAGGCCACGGATGAGCAGGAACTCTACGAGCAGATCGGCCGCCTGAAGATGGAGGTCGAATGGTTGAAAAAAAGCTGCCGAGGTCGGCTGGGGTCAAGCGGCAATGCATCGATCCCAACCACAAGTACCTGAGCGTGGCACGTCAATGCCAGCTGATCGGCCTCGCGCGCAGCAGCTGGTACTACGAGCCTCTCGGGGAATCGCCAGAGAACCTTTCCCTGATGCGGGAGGTCGACCGCCCGTACATCAAGCGGCCGTTCTTCGGCACGCGGAAGGTGCGGAAGCACTTCGGCATCAATCGGAAGAGGGCACAGCGGCTCATGCGGCTGCTCGGTCTCGAGGCGGTGTGCCCGAAACGATCGGCCAGCCGTCCTGCCCCAGGCCACAAGATTTATCCGTATTTGCTGCGGAATATGACGATTACGAGGCCCGATCATGCCTGGGCCAGCGACATCACCTACATCCCGCTGCAGCATGGCTTCCTGTACCTGACAGCGGTCATGGACCTCTACAGCCGCAACGTGCTGTCGTGGCGACTATCCAACACACTCACGGGCGACTTCTGCCTCGAAGCCCTCGACGCAGCCCTCGCTCGCGCCAGGCCAGAGATCTTCAACACGGATCAGGGAGTCCAGTTCACTGCGACGGCCTTCACGATCCGATTGGAAAAGAGCGGCGTGGCTATCTCGATGGACGGTCGCGGCCGAGCCCTCGACAACGTATTCGTCGAACGGCTGTGGCGAACGGTCAAGTACGAGGAGGTCTACCTGCGGGACTACACCGACGGCTGGCAAGCCGAGAAGTCGCTGGGCGGGTACTTCGACTTCCACCGGGACGAGCGGCCTCACCAAGCCCTTGGCTACCGCACCCCGTCGGAGGTCTACGCGGAGGGCTGACGCGACAAAAGCGTTCGCGCTCAAATCTCCGTTGAGACGGACTCAAAACAAAGAACACCGACAGGAACACAAACCGTAAAACACCTCATGGCCGCGCGAGACCCTTGGAGTGGGTCTCGCGGGCCACCGCCTAGTTCGTGCAACATTGTTTCTGCAAATCACCGGTGCGTGCCCGCAGGCGACTCCCAGCCCGCTTGCCCCGGTTGATGGCGACTCCGCCTTACCGACGGACCGTGTCGCTCACGATGTGGCCGAAGAGCGTCTCGCGGCCCCGGAGCACGTAGAACTTCAGCGGGTTGAGGTGCTCCTCGACCACCTTGTCGAGGATGTAGGCGACGTTCTCCGGGGCAATCGTCTCCCATACGTGCAGGCCGACGAGGATGTCGCCCTCCTGGATCCCCTGCTCGCTGGCCGGGCCGCCGTCGCGAACCGCCGTCACGATCATGCCGCCCCGGTAGCGGGCCTGCAGCTTCTGCACCTTGGCGGCCGCGTGCGGCTGCAGCCGCACGCCGATTTCCGCCCAGCAGCGATCGTCGAGTGATTCGGCGTCGCGGCGGACCTCGGCGAGCGGCAGATCGATTCGCTCGCTGTCACCGGCCCGCACGACCGTGACGGGCACCGTATCGCCCGCCTTGTGGCCGATGAGGGCCCGCTCCACGTCGAGTTGGTGCGAGACCTCGACGTCGCCGATCTGCGTGATCAGGTCGCCGGCACGCACGCCGACGGTCTCGGCAGGGCTCTGACGATGCACCGCCTCGACCACGGCGCCCCGATCGGCACCGCGGACGACGAGGCCGTGCCAGGTGTGGTCGATGCGCTCCACCGAGAGCAGTCGCGAGACAACGTCGAGCACCCGGTCGATAGGGATCGCGAAGCCGATGCCCTGGGCCCCGGCCCGCACGGCCACGTTGATGCCGATCACCTCCCCATTGATGTTGAGCAGCGGGCCGCCCGAGTTGCCGGGATTTATGCTCGCGTCGGTCTGGATCAGATCGTCGTACCGCTGGGTGCGGCTCACCTCCACGTCGCGGTGGAGGGCCGAGATGATGCCCCGCGTGACCGTGTGCTCGTAGCCGTACGCATTGCCGAGGGCAAGCACCGTTTCGCCGATCAGCAGATCGCTCGACGTGCCGATCGTGGCCACCGGCAGGCACTCGTCGGTCTCGATCCTGATCACGGCCAAGTCGGTGCGTGGGTCGTGCGACACGAGCCTGGCCGAGGTGGTCTTGCCGGATGCGAGCGTCACCTCGATCCGGTGGACGCCCTCGACGACGTGGTAGTTGGTGACGGCATAGCCCCGGGGGTCGACGACCACTCCCGTGCCCATGCCGTTGACGCGGCGGACCTCGCCATCGTCGCCATCCTCGCCCCCCACGACCTTCTGGCCATGAATGTTGACCACCGAGTCACGCTGCGACTCGATCGCCCGCACGATGGCGGTGCGGCGGGATTCCGCAGCGGAGGTGCCGGCCACCGTTGTGACGACCACCAGCGCCACCAGCGGCATCCATGCCGTCGGAACCCGCATGCAGGCCTCGCTCCCCAATCCTGATCGGGTGCCACGCCGGCATGATCCGGCGACCCCTGCACCCGCTGGGAGAATCGGCCGGCCGGCCCCGACGGTTCATCGGGCGGGCCCGCGGCGGCACACTTTTCCACCCGCCGTTCGCCCTCGCCCCGGCGCGGAAGGCCGTTCGGCGCCCGGCAAAAAAACTCATGGCCGCGGGGGCGCGTCGGCAGGCGGGCCGTCCGCCTCGTCATCCCCGCGTGCATCACCCACGAGGAGGGGTATCAACTGCAGCACGAGGAAAACGCCGAGCACCGCGAGCACGAGCACCGGCCACGCGTCGGCGACGCCCCCCGCCGCCTTCCAGCCAAACTCCCGCGCGATTCCCGCCACGAGCGTGGCGGCCACCACCACCACCAGCGCGAGCATGATCAGGCCGCATCCCAGCGAGGCCATCGTGCCCTTGAACGTGCCGATCTCCGAAAACTCCTCGCGATGCAGGTCGATGGCCCGTCCCTTGGCGAGGCTCCGTGGAACCGTCTCGGCGAGTTCGATCGCCCGCGCAGCGTCGTTCCAGGTGGCGGCGTCGGCCGGGGCGGGCACGCCGGCCGACGGGGAGAGTCGGGCGTCGAGCACTCCGAGCACGGCGGCCCCACGGTCGAAGGCGAGCGAGTCGCGAGCATCCCCCCATGCCCAGGTCCAGGGTCGGCTCGAGTCGTCGGGTGCCTCGACGACGAGGGTGCCCGTGCTTCCCTGGAGCCGGATCGCGAGCCCCGGCTCGGCCCCCGGGGCAACCTGCCAGCGGACGGGCAGATGCGCGGGGCCGGTGAGCCCCACGGCCAACGTGGCCCACGCGTTGTCGCCGGCACCGCCGAGCGTGGAGATGCGAGCCGGGTCGCCGGCGATCGCCCGCACGAGATCGGCATCGCGCGACAGGGCGGCAAGCACGCGATCCTGCGAGCGATCCGGCATCCGCCGCTCCAGGTGCATCGCCTCGATCGTGCCCACGGTGGCGACACCCGCCGCTGCATCGACGACGGTGGCCCGCAGGCGGGCGATGAATGGATGAAGGCGGTCGGGCAGGCAGGGCACGAGCAGGCTGCCGGTGTCGCGACGGATCATGTCGAGCTCATAGGCCCAGAGCATCGAGAGTTCGAGCGGCTGCGCGAGCACGAGCGGGCGTCCCGCCTGCACGAGCATGCGGACGGCCTCCGCCCGCTCCGCGTTCCAGCCGTCGGCGCCGACGAGCACGGCGTCGCAGACCCCCGCGTCGAGCAGCGGCTGCCAGGACGCGGTCGGCGTTGCGCCGCAGGCCCGGGCCACGCCCTCGTCGACGCCGCAGGCCAGCGCGAAGCGGTCGCCGCGGCGCACCGCGGCTGCGGCGACGTCGGCGATGCCGCGGTCGGAGCCGAGCAGTCCTAGACGCATGGGCGGGTGCTGCCGGGGAGGGCTGATGCGGGGACGGGAACGTGTCGCGGCTGTTCGACGCCGCCCGGGCAGTGTATAGAAAACGTGGTCGGTCGGCCGCACCACGCGGGAGCCCAGTGCCTCACGATGATTGCCGAAGTGATCGCGATCGGTGACGAACTGACCTCGGGTGCCCGGCTCGACACCAATAGCCGGTGGATCGCCGCCGAACTCGGCATCCTGGGCGTGGGCGTCGGTTTTCACACGACGGTGCCCGACACGCTCGAAGCGGGGGTCGAGGCCTTCCGGCTGGCTGCGGGGCGGGTGCCCCTCGTGATCGTCACCGGCGGCCTCGGGCCGACGGCCGACGACCTCACCCGCGACGTGCTCGCCGCCGCCGTCGGGGTTCCGCTGGTGATGGAGCCCGCGGCGATCGAGGCCATCGAGGCCCGGTTCGCGCGGCGGGGCATGCCCATGCCCGAATCGAACCTGCGTCAGGCGGCCTTTCCGCAGGGAAGCCGCCTGATCCCGAATCCCACCGGCACCGCCCCGGGCATCGACGTCGACCTCCCGCGACCCGGCGGCGCGTGTCGCGTGTTCGCCCTGCCGGGGGTGCCGGCCGAAATGAAGCGGATGTGGGCCGAGACGGTGTCGCCGGCGATCCAGGGCATGCTCCCGGAGCGGGCCGTGATCGCGCAGCGGCGGATCAAGTGCTTCGGAGCCGGCGAAAGCGCGGTGGAGGCCATGCTGCCCGATCTCGTGCGCCGCGGCCGCGACCCGCTCGTGGGCATCACGGCCCACGAGGCCACCATCACGCTGCGGGTGGTGGCACGGGGCCGTGACGAGGCCGACGCCGTCGCGCGGATGCAGCCCACCATCGACACGATCCACCGCTGCCTGGGCGTGATCGCCTACGGCCTCGACGACGACGAGATCGAGGACGCCGCCCTGCGGGCGGTGGCCGCCGCGGACGGCAGCCTCGCGGTGGCGGAAGTGGGCACCGCGGGAAGGGTGACGGCCCTGGCAGCCGCCGCGGAGGAGCGGATCCGGGCCGGCAGGTTCCGTGGCGGATGCACGCTGCCCGCCGGTGCCGCGGACGACGCCCGCAGCCTCGCCGAACGGTCCCGACGCGAGTTTGGCGGGGCGATCGGCCTCGGCGTGGGGCCCCGCCGGCCGGCGGCAGATGGCCGTGAGGCGATCGATCTGGCCATCGCCGACGGGCAGGGCACGACCGTGATCGAGCACCTGATCGGCGGCGGGCCCGACATCGCCATGTCACGGGCGGCGAAGGCGGCACTCGACGTCGTGCGGCTGCGGATTCTCGCACAGGAGGCCGGCCGATGACCGACGACACCATGCGGGCCGCCAACCGCCGCACGCTGCTGCTCTTCGCCGGGTTCCTGGTGCTGATCGGCCTCGTCGCCTGGCCGTCGTTCATGGGGCGTCTGCACTACGCCCGCACGCGCGCCGAACTCGCCGCGATCCGGGATGCCGCGGCGACCGCCGAACTGACCTCCGTCGGCAAGCTCTTCACGACGCTCGCCCGGGTGATCGGGCCCACGGTGGTCAACGTCACCTCCAAGCGGAGGCTCACCACGATCGCCGACGAGATCGCCGCACTCCGGGGTCTGGCGCCCACGGGACTGACCGACGAGGAGGTCGGCTCCGGGGTGATCGTGCGGGCCGACGGCGTGATCGTCACCAACTACCACGTGGTCGCCAACAGCGACGAAATCGACGTCGCCCTCTCCGACGGCAGGAGGTTTCCTGCGGAGCTCGTGGGAGCCGACGCGGCGACCGACCTCGCGGTGCTGCGGATCGACGCGGACGGCCTGCCGACCGCCGCGTGGGGCGACAGCGATACGCTCGAGGTCGGCGAGATGGTGTGGGCCATCGGCAATCCCTTTGGCCTCGATCGCACCCTCACCTACGGGATCGTGAGCGGGGTGGGCCGGCGGGGTGTGCTCGAGAGCCCGTACCAGGAGTTTCTCCAGACCGACGCCTCGATCAACCCGGGCAACTCCGGCGGGCCGCTCGTCGACGTGCACGGCCGGGTGGTCGGCATCACCACCGCGATCGTGGGCAAGGACTACAGCGGCATCGGGTTCGCGATCCCGAGCGCGATGGCTCGGCAGGTGAGCGAGGCCATCCTCGAGACGGGCTACGTCGACCGCGGGTATCTCGGCATGGCCCTGCGGCCTTCGGCGTCGAACGTCTTCGGTGTCGTGGTGGCCGCCGTGGAGCCGGGTTCGCCGGCGGCGCTGGCCGGCATCGTTCCGGGCGACCTCGTCACCTCCTTCGACGGCGATCCGACGGCCGATCCGGCGGCCCTCGTGCTCCACCTCACCCGCACGCCCATCGGGACCACGGTGCCGCTGGGGATCGTCCGCGACGGCAGGGATCAGCAGGTCACGGTGGAGGTGGGTCGACGCCCCCGCTGATGCGCCCGATCAGCCGTCGGTCGCGGGCTTGCCGTCGTCGGCGGAAGAGTCGCCCGGGCTTCCGGGCAGGTCGTCGAGCAACTTCGAGAAGTTGAACTCGCCACCACCGAAGGCCGAGAAGCCACCGAAGCCGCCGCCGGCGTCGGCCGCCGGGGCGGGATCGGCGGTGGCCGCCGACGGCGGCGTCGTCGGCTCGACCGGCGTGCCCTGCGGTCGGGCCCGCATGCGGGCGGCAACCGTGTCGAGCCACTCGGCCGTCGGAAAGGCATAGGGACGGAACTTCTCGAGCGTGCCGGTTTCCTCGTGGATGAACAGCGCCCGCTGCGGTCCGAGCTTCGCGGCCACGGGGGTGTCGACGAGCTGGCTGGAGTCGTTGCCGCTCATCTGGAAGAGCACGCGGAGTTCGAACTCCTTGATGGCGTTGCGATCGAACGTCCGCTGCAGGTTGGTGAGCGAGTCGCACCAGATGATCATGTGCACGCCGACGGGCGGGCCATCCTTGAGGATGGTCAGGAAGTTGTCGGCGGGAGAGGCCTTCTTGTCTCCGCCGAAGGAGAAGCCGAAGTCGCCCTCGTTCTTGCGGAGCTCGCGGAAGCGGCCGAGGTCGCGGACGACCACGAACACCACCTCGCCGTCGAGCACCTGCTCGTCGAGCCGCCGCTTCACCTCCGCGGCGAGGCGCTCCACGGCGTCGGCCACGCCGAGCCGCCCGACAACCTCCACCTCGTGCGGAAGATGCTTGGCGGCGTTGGCGATCAGGATGTCGGGCTTCTCCTCGGCGATGGCCGGCTCGAAGAGCACGAATCGGCCCGGCCTGCCCAGCGCGCCACCCGGATGCGGGTCGAGGCCCGCGGCGAGGCTCACCATCGAGATGGCGAGGAGCGACGCGCCCAGGTCCTCGCGCTGGCCCACGATCAGCATGTTGGCGCCGCCCTGCCGGCGAAAGATCGCGGCGGTGGGATCCTTGATCGCGATCGCGTCGCCCATCCAGGCCAGCGGCGCGACGAGCTCGTTGCCGTGGGCCGTGCCCGACGCGAGGAGCTCCGTGAGCAGGGGATTCCCGGCCGGATCGGCGGCCTGGTTGCCGTCGAACACGATCCGCTCGAGCTGTGGGATGTCGGTCCGTCGATCCGCGAGCTTGCGGAGCGAGCCGAGGAACTGCTCCCGCTGGTCGTCCGTGAGGAACACGACCTGGAAGGGATTGTTGCCCTCCACCATGCCGTTGGCGTCGTTGTAGATCGCCTCGCCGGGCCGGGTGAGCAGCCGGGCGGCGGTGTTGTCTTCGGAGAGGATCAGGCTGGAGTCGGCCTCGTTGCACTGCAGCGCGATGCGGACGGCCATCTGCCCCATCGTGGCCCGCGGGAGGCTGTAGGAGCCGCCGAGCGTCTGCGATCCGAGCAGCACGTGGATGCCGAAGGCACGGCCCTGGCGGACGAGGCGGTCGAGAATCAGCGAGGCGTCCTGGGCGATCTTGTCGTCCTCGACGAAGATCTCCTGGAACTCGTCGATCAGGAGGAGGATCCGCGGCATCGGGTCGGGGTGTCCGGTCTGGCGGAAACCGGCGACGTTCTGCACCGAGAGCTCGCGGAACAGGTCGCCGCGTCGCTTCAGCTCGCGGTCGAGCTGCTCCATCACCGAGAGCCCGAATTCCCGCTCGCTCTCGATGGCGATCACGCGGGCGTGCGGCAGGGCGTAGTGGTCGTAGAGCTTGAACTCGACGCCCTTCTTGAAGTCGATGAGGTAGAACTGGATCTCGTTGGGACTGTACTGCAGCGCGAGGCTCGTGATCATCGCGTGCATGAGGGTCGACTTGCCGGAGCCCGTCTTGCCGGCGATCAGCACGTGCTGGCTGGTGCCCTTGCCGAGCTTGAGATACTGCAGTTTCTTGGCGCCGGCGGGGCCGAGCGGGGCGAGCACTTCCTCGGCCGTGCTCCCCTTCCACCACTGCTCTTCCACGGGCGCCACGCGGTCGAACGGCACGATCACGCGCTTGGCCGCCTTGGCCGCCTTGCCGACCCGCTGGATGATCCGGGTGAACACCTCGTCGGTCGGCGTCTGCTCGACCGTGAGCGGCCACTTCGAGTATTCGGGGTCCTTCCAGGTGTAGGTCCCGTTTTTCAGCGTCAGCACCGTGCAGTGCTGCTCGACGTCGGAGAGGCTGAAGCCCGAGGGCATCTGCTGCATCGGGTCGATGGACAGGATCACGTAGACGCCGCAGCGGGCCCCCGAGGCCGCGATGCTCGCGAGCCGCCGGGCGCTGGTCTCGTTGAAGTTGGCCGGGAAGTTGGCGACGGCGACGAACCGGTAGGGCTCGGGCACCTCCGCATCGGCGTTGTAGTCGCCGATCGATTCGTATTCGTTGCGGAGGTACTTCTGGATCACCACCTCCATCTGCTCGGTGATGTCGGCGAGCTTCTGCTCGATGAGCTGCGGCTCCGTCCAGATGCGACTGGTGACGAGGAGCTCGTCGTAGTCCGCGAGGTGCATGAAGCCGGCGAACTGCTTGCCGAGCCCGAGCGGGTCGATGATCGTGAACCGGCTCTGCCCGGCAGGGATGCCGGAGGCGATCCGCAGCATCAGCGCCTGCATCATGGCCGAGGAGGTCTCCTTCTCGTCGGCGGAGGTCTTGATCAAGAGCGACGACTGCACGGGCCAGGGCAGGATCGCGGGCTGGCTCCAGGCGATGGGGCCGAAGGCGTTGAGCGCCGGATCGCTCGACACGCCTCCGGGGATCCTCTCGAGCGTGAGTGCCAGCGAGCCGAAACGCAGGCCCGGCGGGGGCGTCGATGGCAGCGGCACCTCGTCGCGGGCGAGGTCGTGCCACGAGGAGAAGGCGGCGGCATCGATGCGGTGCGCCTCGGCGTAGATCGCGGCCGTCCGCTCCCGCACCTCCCGCCACTGGGCCGTCATCTCGGCCTGCCGCTGCGACCGGCGCTGCCCTGCCGCCGCCAGGGCCGCGTCGCGGTCGGCCTCGAGTTTCGCCCGCTCGTCGCGGAACGATGCCTCCAGGGAAGCGAGCCGCGGCGGATACTTCTGCTCCGCGGCGTCGCGGGCGGCAGCCACCTTGGCGTTGAGCGACTGCACGGCGGCCGCATATTTCCCCTCGATCTCCGTCTGGCTCTTGTCCCTCTTGGCGAGCAGTGCGTCTCGCTTCGCCGTCGATGCCGCAGCCCGCTGTTCCGTCTCCTGCCTGTAGCGATCCTCGATCGCGGCCGACTGCCGCTCCCGGCGGGCCGCGAGCGCGTCGAGGCAGGGCTTCTGCAGGGCGGTGGCACGGTCGGCCGTCGCCAGCAGTTCGCCCGCCAGTTCCGCCAGTCGACGTCGCGCGGCAGACCGCATCCGGCCGACCATGACGAGCCCGGTTCCGATGCCGCCACAGGCAAGCAACGCCATCGCGCCCGCCGCGATGCCCGCGCGCAGGCCGATCTCGCCCGGTACGAGCAGGAATGATCCGATCGCCGCCGCCACGCCGAGGAGCAGGGGCAGCGCGATGACCACCGCCTGCAACCCGCCGTTGAACGCCCGCGCCGCCTCGGGCAGCCCGAGAATCGCCTTGGCCTGCTCATCGACCGAGGCCCGCAGCCGCTCGAACACCTGCGCGGCGTCGTCGGATTCCGCCAACTCGGCGGCAGCCGGCTCGGCCACCGCGACGTCGACGCCCCGCGTTGCAACGGAGGAGGTGACCCGTGACTTGGCATCCTCGATCGCGGCGATCGCCCTGGCGAGATCCTTTTCCCCCTTCGCGTAGAGCCGCAGGGGATCCTTCTTCTTCTCCTTGAAGACCTCGCGGAACGACCCCTCCTCGAACTGCTCCTCCTCCTGCGCCTGCTTCAGGAGCGTGTCGCAGTCGCGGCCGATCTTCTTGGCGACCGCCGCCCGCTGATCGTCGAGCTTCTTGCGCTCCGCCGCCAGGAAGGCGTCTGCCTTCTGCAGGAGCGCGGCATACTCCTTCTTCGTCGCGGCAATCTGCCCTGTGAAGGTCTCGTCGCAGGCTGCCAGGGCCGCGGTCGCCCGCGACCGCACCGTCTCCACCGTGGCGTCGAACTCCGCCTGGATCTCGTTTTCGAGCCGGCTTCGCACGGCCGCCTCGCGCCGCAGAATCTCGATCTGCTCGCGGAGCAGGTCGCGATCGTAGACCGACCGGGTCGGGTGCGGGGCGTCGGCCGCCTCGTCGGAGGTCGAAACATCGGGCTGGGCGGTGCTGCTCACGGCTGGCGGATCCTTCGGGGCGAAGCGTGCGGTGGTCTAGACGCCATCGGAATCGCTGACGTCGCGGATCGCCCGATCGAGCACCTCCGCCAACCGGCCGAGGGCGTCGAGCGTCTCCTTGACGCTCGGTGTGAGGGGCTCGATGGCGTCCTTGTGAAAGGCCTTGGCCCGCGCGTCGTGCCAGCCCTCGCTCGCCACTTCCCACTTGAGATTGAGTTGCTTGATCGCGTTGGCGAGCTTCGAGGCTCCGCTGGAGAGATCGCCGACCCTCATGATGGGGCTCCTTCAGCGCCGCCGGCCGGAGGCGCTGCGGGGGCCGCGGCGGTCGACTCGTCGAGCTGCCTCGTGACCGCGGCTTCGCCCGACCCACTCGTGCCGGCCGCGTCGCCGGTGGGAGACGCCACCTGCCGATA
>JBJTDZ010000106.1:0-5156 GCA_046092585.1 Pirellulales bacterium
CGGAAGTCGGCGGGCTTCAGCCCTTGCTTGGCGGCGTTGAAGCCGAACGGCGTGGGCTCGAACGGGCCCACGATGTCGACGACCGACTTCTCCGGAATCTTCCCCTCCAGCCCCGTCGCCCAGTAGCAGGCGTTGACCAGGAGCCGCCGCAGCCCCTCGGAGGAGAGGTCGGTCGCGGCTCCCATCGTGGTCGTGAACACGCGGCCCGTCGGCCCGCCCTCCACGGCGTAGGTCTTCACCCAGGCCACGGGCATCATCGGGTCGTTCTTGCCCCCCTGCACCGGCTGCGAATCCGGCTTCATGCCGGCGAGCACCTGCCCAAGCACGAGCGGCTTCGAATCGCCCGGCAGCGGCAGCCGCACGCCATACACGTCGGTCGGCCCCCAGATGTCGCCGTCGGCGATGCCGCGGAGGATCGGGTGGTCTTTCGCGGCCGGCGCGATGAGCCCGCGGGTGCTCTCGTGGCCGTGGTGGCCGTGGTGGCTGATCCACTTCTCGCCGAGCACGGCCCGGCCGAACCCTTCGGCCCAAGCCTTCTTGTCGCCGCCGTAGTCGTTGCCGTAGTGGGCATAGGCGCGATTCCCGGGCACGTTGAAGGCGTGCGTCGCCGTCCGCAGCCCGATCACCGGCTTGCCGGCCCGCAGGTAGTCGTCGATCTCCTTCATCTGGTCGTCGGGCAGGTTGCGAAAGCGGGTGGCGATCACCATCAAGTCGGCCTTCCGCAGGGCCTCGAGGCCCGGAATGTTGTCCGCCGTGTTCGGCGAGATCTCGCCGGTCTTGGGATCGATCGCGTAGAGCACCGTGCAGCTGAACCCGTGGTGCTTGGCGAGGATCTTCGCAAGTTGGGTGAGCGCCTCCTCGCTGCGGTATTCCTCGTCGCCGCTGACGAGCACCACCTGTTTGCCCTTGCCGGGCCCTTCGCCCCCCTCGACCACGATCCATGGGTCATCGGCGCGGACGAGGCCGCACGTGGCGACGAGGGCGAGCACGAAACAGGCGAGGCGCGACATGCGAAGACTCCGGGGAGCGGCTGGACTTCTCGGCCTCGGACGGGCCCTTGGGCCGCCGACCGAGCCGTTCCATCCTACTCGGCCGAGGATGCCGCCGACCACATGGCCGTGCACGTCTGTGAGCCGGAAATCGCGGCCCTTGGAGCGTCCGACCGCGGTACTCGACGGCCACCCGGGCCAGACCACGGATTCGACCCGACCGGCTGGCGAGGGTACACCTGTTCGTGGCCCGGGGCCCGCGGTCGTCATCCGCTTGCGCCCGCCGCCAGCACCACCCGCGCACGACCCACCGCCACATGCCCGACAATCGACCTCCATTTCCGCGACCGTCGGTGACGGCAGGCGGCTTCGACGTGCGCGGACTGCTCGCGCTGCTCGTCGTGGCCGTGATCGGGGCCGGTCTCGCCCGCGGCGTGTACACCGTCGGCCCGGAGAGCGTGGGGGTCGTCCAACGCTTCGGCCGCTTCATCGGCATCGTCGGCCCGGGCCTGCGGTTCAAGCTCCCCTTCGGCATCGACACCGTGACGATCCTGCCGGTGAAGCGGCAGTTGAAGATGGAGTTCGGATTCGGCTCACAGGGGGTGACCAATCCCGACCAGGTCTCCTTCGAGCAAGCGAAGGAGAGCGACATGGTGACGGGGGACCTCAACGCGGCCCACGTGGAGTGGGTGGTGCAGTACGAGATCGCCGACCCCGAGGCCTACCTCTTCAACATGCGGGAGCCGGGCCCGACGCTTCGCGACCTCGCCGAGAGCGTGATGCGGGAGGTGGTGGGCGACCGCACGGTCGACGAGGTGCTCACGATCGGCCGCCAGGGCATCGAGACCGACGCGATCGAACGGCTCACGACCCTGGTCCAGGAGCTGAAGATGGGGTTGCGGGTGCAGCAGGTGCAGCTCAAGAACGTGCACCCGCCGGCTCCGGTGCAGCGGTCGTTCGACGAGGTCAACCGCGCCCAGCAGGAGCGTGAGCAGATGATCAACCAGGCCAACGGCGAATACAACAAGGTGGTGCCGCGGGCCAGCGGCGAGGCCCAGCGGCAGCTCAGCGACGCGGAGGGCTACGCCCTCAAGCGGGTCAACGAGGCCGAGGGCGACGTGGCGAGGTTCCGGGCTCTGCTCGAGCAGTACGAGAAGGCCCCCGAAGTGACACGCCGGCGGCTCTACCTCGAGACGATGGCCGACGTGCTGCCGAAGCTCGGCGGCAAGATCATCCTCGACGAGGACGCCAGGCAGTTCCTCCCGCTGATGAGCCTGCCCGCACCGCGGCCCGAAGCCGGGAGGGCCGCGCCATGAGCCAGCTGCCGATCAATCATCCGCTGCTCCAGTGGCCGCGGCGGGTCGCCGACTGGCTGATCTCTCCGCTCGGCGCGATCGTGGCCGTCGCCCTGGCCGTGCTCGTGTTCGGCTGCGCCTACACCGTCGACCAGACGGAGCAGGTGATCGTCACGCAGTTCGGCCGGCCCGTGGGCGAGGCGATCAACTCCAACCAGGGCGGCAGCGCCGGCCCCGGGCTACGGTTCAAGATCCCCTTCGTGCAGCAGGCCAACCGCTTCGAGAAGCGGATCCTCGAGTGGGACGGGCCCCCGAGCGAAATGACCACCCGCGACAAGCTCTACGTGGTGGTCGACACCTTTGCCCGCTGGCGGATCGTCGATCCGCTCGTCTACTTCCAGAGCCTTCGCGACGAACGCAGCGCCCTCTCCCGGATCGACGACATCATCGGCAGCGAGACCCGGAACGTGGTCGCCCGCCACGACCTCATCGAGTTGGTGCGGTCCGACAAGGCCCGCACGCCCGAGCAGGATGCCGCGCTCGCCGAGACAGCCACGTCGGTCGGCACGCTGCCGCCGATCCAGTTCGGCCGCCGGGAGCTGGAGCGGGAGATCCTGGCCGCCGCCGCGCCCAAGATGGGCATCTGGGGGATCGAGCTGCTCGACGTGCGCGTGAAGCGGGTGAACTACAAGGAAGGCGTGATCGAGAAGATCTACGACCGCATGATCTCGGAGCGGATGCAGATCGCGGAGCGGTTTCGCTCCGAGGGGGCCGGCGAGGCCGCCAAGATCGAGGGCCGCCGTGAGAAGGACCTGCAGCGGATCCAGTCCGATGCCTACCGCAAGGTGCAGGAGATCAAGGGCACGGCCGATGCGAAGGCCTCGGAGGTCTACGCCCGGGCCTACGCCTCGAGCCCCGCCGCGGCCGATTTCTACGCCTTTCTGCAGACGCTCGACACCTACCGCACCACGCTCGGCGGCGACAGCACGGTCGTGTTCACGACCGACAGCGACTTCTTCCGGCTGCTGAAGCGAATCGACGCCTCACCTGCCCAGTCGCGGTGACGCCCACCTCGGCCCGTCGGGGGGGGTGGGGCGTGGCTTCCGGGAGCATCCGGGCGTAGCATGGTCGTGCTTCGCGGCTGGAGGGATCGCGGCCGCGTTTTCACCCACTCTGAAACGCATGCGTCACGTCGTCCTTCTGGTCGGTGCCTGGCTCGTGGCCGCCACCGCGGCCGTCGGTGACGACTGGCCGCAATGGGGCGGCGGTTCGCTCCGAAACCTCGCCTCCTCAGAGGCCGGCCTCCCCGCGCGGTTTCATCCCGGCAAGCGTCGCCGAGACCATCTCGGCCTCGATCCGGCAACCATGGCCAACGTCCGCTGGGTCGCACGGCTTGGGGGTGAGAACTACTCCAGCCCCGTGGTCGCCGCTGGCCGGGTCTACATCGGCACCAACGACGAGGACATCGACGATCCCCGGTTCGAGACGACCGAGGGCGGGGTGTTTCTCTGTCTCGACGAACGGACGGGCGGCCTTGTCTGGCGGCTCGTGGTGCCGAGGCTGGAGATCGACCGCTCCAAGGTGAGCGAGGATTTTGACCTGATGAAGCTCGGCATCTGCTCGACGGCCACCGTGGACGGTGACCGGGTGTATCTCGTCACCAATCGCTGCGAGGCCCTCTGCCTCGATGCCGACGGCATGGCCGATGGCAACGACGGGCCGTTCACCGACGAGGCATCGTTCATGGTGCCCTCGGGAGCGAAGCCCGTCGAGCTCGGTCCAGCCGACGCCGACATCATCTGGCGGTTCGACATGCTCCGTGACCTGCCGGTCTTCCCGCACGACGCCACCAACTGCTCGATCCTCGTGGCCGGCGACTGCCTCTACGTAGGCACCGGCAACGGCGTGTACGACGGCACGATGGTGCTGCCGCAGGCCCCGTCGCTGGTGGTGCTCGACAAGCGAACGGGGCGGCTGGTGGCCCGTGACGACGGCGGGGTCAGCGCCGGCACCTTCCACGGACAGTGGTCGTCGCCCACGCTTGCCGAGGCCGAAGGCCGCCGGGTCGTGATCTACGGCGGCGGCGACGGAATCTGCCACGCATTCGCGCTGGCCGACACGGCGGGCTCCGGCGTGGCCACGCTGCGCCGCGTGTGGTGGTGCGACGGCAACCCGCCCGGCTATCGAGACCGCGGCGGCGTGCCGATCGACTACTGGGCGCTCGTGCGGGGCGGACCGCGCACGCTCGACGACGACGGGATGCTCGTCAGCCCGAGCGAGATCATCGGCTCCCCGGTGTTCCATGCGGGACGCATCTACGTGACGATCGGGCAGGATCCGCTCCACGGCGCGGGCCGCGGCGCCCTCACCTGCGTCAGGCCCGACGGCGCCGGTGACGTGGGCCAGACCGGGGTAGTCTGGCGGTATCTCGGGATCGGTCGGTCGCTGTCGACCGTGTCGGCGGCCAACGGCGTGATCTACGCGGCGGAGCATTCGGGCAAGGTGCACTGCCTCGACGCCGCGACCGGCGAACTCAAGTGGGTCTACGACACGCGGGAGGAGATCTGGTCGTCGACGCTCGTGGCGGACGGCAAGATCTACGTCGGCACCCGGCGGGGGCTCACGGTGCTCCAGGCGGGCCGCGAGCGGAAGCATCTTGCCGACATCCGGCTCGGGTCACCCGTCTGGTCGGTGCCGACGGCGGCCAATCGCACGCTCTTCGTCGCGTCGCAGAAGCACCTGTTCGCGGTCGAGGACCGTGGCGAGCTGCCGTAGGCCGCGCTCCCCCCGCGGTTGGCGTCGGGCCCGTGCGATCCGTACAACGGTGAGCCTTCGGGCCCGTAGCTCAGTGGTTAGAGCAGGGGACTCATAA
>JBJTDZ010000107.1:0-14843 GCA_046092585.1 Pirellulales bacterium
CGTTCGCTGCGCCCATCCTGGGCTTCGCTCTCTGCACGCCGGCTGCGCTCCGGCATCCTGCCTGCGCTGGCCGCCGAGCCCGGCTCCCGGGCACGGGCAACCCCGAGCCAGCAGCGTCACAGGGCTCGGCCCCCATCGCTCACGCGATTGGGCTTCCCGCGGCAGCGAACGTCCGGCGACGGGGCACGGGCAACCCCGAGCCAGCGGCACCAGTGCCCGAGGCCCCTCTGCTAAACTGCGGCCTTTCCCCACGAGGCCCACGGATGAGCACGCGGTCGTTCGCCCACCTGCACTGCCACAGCCATTACAGCCTCCTCGACGGGGCGAGTTCGATCGACCGGCTGGTGAGCCGCACGGTCGAACTGGGCATGAACGCGCTGGCGATCACCGACCACGGCAACCTCCACGGGGCGCTGGAGTTCTACCAGGCTGCCAAGGCCGCGGGCATCAACCCGGTCATCGGCTACGAGGCCTACATCGCCCCGGGCAGCCGGTTCCAGAAGGATGCCGGCAGCCAGCGTGATTCGAGCTACCACCTCACGCTCCTCGCCCGCGACCGGGTGGGCTTCGCCAACCTGCTGAAGCTGGCCACGAAGGCCTACCTCGAGGGCTTCTATTTCAAGCCGCGGATCGACCGTGAACTGCTCGAGGCGCATGGCGAGGGGCTCATCTGCCTGTCGGGCTGCCTGTCGGGCGAGTTCAGCCGGTCGCTCGTGGGCTCGTCGCGGGAGCAGCGGGAGTCGCTCGGGCAGGCCCGCGAGGTGGCCGGCTGGTTCCAGAAGACCTTCGGCGACCGCTACTTCATCGAGATCCAGGACAACGGCCTCGACGTGCAGCGGCAGGTCACGGATGCGGCCCTGGAGATCTCCCGCGAGCTTGGCATCCCGCCGGTGGCCACCTGCGACTGCCATTACGTCAACCGCGAGGATGCCGAGGCGCAGGACATCCTCCTCTGCGTCAACACGGGCCGCTTCCGCAACGACACCTCGCGGATGCGGATGGATTCGAGCGAGTTCTACCTCAAGAGCCCCGAGGAGATGCACCGGGCCTTCGAGGGCATGGATCGCGGCCTGGTGACCGCCGCCGTCGGCCGCAGCCAGGAGATCGCCGACTCCGTCTCGATCGACCTCGAGCTCGGCAAGCGGCACTTCCCCGGCTTCGAGGTGCCCGGCGGCCGCACCGCCTCCGAGGAGCTGCGGCAACTGTGCCTGGAGGGGCTCCGCGAGCGGTACGCCACGGTGGCGAAGCGCTGGGCCGATGGCGTGATTCCCGCCGATCCCGCCACCGCGCCGCTGCATGCGCAGGTGATGGAACGGCTCGACCGCGAACTCTCGGTGATCGACACGCTCGGCTTCGCCAGCTACTTCCTGATCGTCTGGGACTTCGTCCGCCATGCCCGTGAGCGGGCCATCCCGGCGGCGGCCAGAGGCTCGGGCGTGGGGTCGCTCGTCGCCTACTCCCTCTATCTCTCGCACGTCTGCCCGCTGGAATACGACCTCCTCTTCGAGCGGTTCCTCGACATCAACCGCCGCGAGGCGCCCGATATCGACATCGACTTCTGCAAGGAGCGGCGGGGCGAGGTCATCGACTATGTGAAGAAGAAGTACGGCGAGGCCAACGTCGCCCAGATCGGCACCTTCGGCACCCTCGCGGCCCGGGCGGCGATCCGCGACGTGGGCCGGGCACTCGGCATGCCGATCCCCCGGGTCGACCAGATCGTGGCGCTCGTGCCCGACCAGCTCGGCATCTCCCTCGAAGACGCCACGGCCGAGGGCTCGCAGCTCGCGGCCGCCTGCGACGGCGACGCGGAGGTCCGCGAACTCGTCCACCTCGCCAAGCAGATCGAGGGCCTGGCCCGCAACGTGGGCACCCACGCGGCAGCGGTGGTGATCGCCGACCGGCCGCTCCACGAATACGTGCCGCTGTGCCGGGTGACGGGCAAGGAGGAGGTGATCACGCAGTGGGCGATGGGAGACGTCGAGCGGGCGGGCCTGATGAAGATGGACTTCCTCGGCCTCCGCTACCTCACCGTCGTCGCCAAGACCCTCGACATCATCGAGCAGACCACGGGCGCGCGGCCCGACCCGTTCGCCTTCCCGCTCGACGACAAGCCGACCTTCGCCACGCTCTGCCGCGGCGAGACGAAGGGCATCTTCCAGCTCGAGAGCGGCGGCATCCGCGACCTGCTCCAGCGGATGAAGCCCGACCACTTCCTCGACATCGTGGCCGTCAACGCCCTCTACCGCCCGGGTCCGCTCGAGGGCGGCATGGTCGACGAATACGTCAACGTGAAGCATGGCCGCAAGCGGGCCGAGTTCCTCCATCCCGTCATGAAAGACGTGCTGGGGGAGACGCACGGCGTGATGGTCTACCAGGAACAGGTGATGCGGATCCTGGAGCGGCTCGGGGGCATCGAGCTGTCCAGCGCCTACACCTGCATCAAGGCGATCAGCAAGAAGAAGCTGGAGACGATCGCCGCCTTCCGCGAGCAGTTCGTGAAGGGGGCCCAGGAGACGGGCATCACGAAGCAGCAGGCGGAGGAGGTCTTCGCGCTGATCGAGAAGTTCGCCGGCTACGGCTTCAACAAGAGCCATTCCACCGCCTACGCCCTCCTCGCCTTCCAGACGGCCTACCTCAAGACCCACTTCCCCACCGAGTTCATGGCCGCCCTGCTCTCGGGCGACATCACCGGCCGCAACTTCAAGAAGAAGGATTCCCTCGTCGAGCACATCGAGGACTGCCGGCGGATGGGGATCGAGGTGGCGCCGCCCGACGTCAACGCCTCCTTCGCCGACTTCGGCGTGGCCGGGGGGAAGATTCTCTTCGGCCTGGCCGCCGTGAAGGGCTGCGGCCAGCAGGCGTCCGAGGCGATCGCGGCGGAACGGGCCAAGGCCGGCCCCTTCCGCGACCTCCACGATTTCTGCGGCCGACTCGACCCATCGGTCGTCAACAAGACGGCGATCGAGAACCTCGCCAAGGCCGGGGCGATCGATTCGCTCGGCGGGCATCGCGGGGCGCTGCTTGCCGGCATCGAGAAGGCGATGGCATCCGGCGCGGCACAGCTCGCCGACCGCAAGAGCGGCCAGAAGAACCTGTTCGCCGCGTTTGATGAGCCGGAGCCCGCGGCTGCGGCGGCGGTGCCGGCCGGCCTCCCCGACGTGCCTCCGCTCTCCGATCTGGAGATGCGGTCCAACGAGAAGGAGGTGCTCGGCTACTACGTCCACAGCCACCCGCTTGCCGAGTATCAGGGCCTGATCGAGGCGATCTGCACCCACGGCACCGGCGACCTCGGGTCGACCAACGCGAAGGATGCGGTCGTGATCGGTGGCCTGGTGGCGGCGCTCAAGCTCTCCAACACCAAGCAGGCCCGCCCCGGCTCGACCCACACCCGCTACGGGATGTTCGATCTTGAAGACATGAACGGCCTCGTGCGCAGCATCTGTTGGCCGGAGGATTACGCGCGGCTCGGCGAACACCTCCAGCCCGACGCGGTGGTGATCGTGGCCGGCTCGATCGACCGCCGGGCGGGCAGCGAGGAGACCAACCTCATCGTCAACGAGATCGTGCCGATCGCCGAGGCCTGGAAACTCCAGCCCCGGGCCGTGACGATCCGGCTCGAGGAGGGGCGGCACGACACGGCCACGCTCGACCGCCTCGCGGATCTCGTCCGCCGGCATCCGGGGAACTCGGCCCTGCGGCTGGTGCTCGATCTGGCCGATGGGGCCCGCGTGCTGCTGGAGGCCGACCGCCACAAGGCGGCCTGGTCGGCCGAGCTCCAGCGGGAGATCGTCGACCTGCTCGGCCCGGGCTGCCTGCGGGCCCCGGTGTCGCTCGGCGGCCGGCGCGAAGAACCTGCCCGCAGGGGCCCTCCGGGCAGGAAGCCGGCCGGCGTCGGCTGACGGCGGTGTTTCCGGGCCGAAATCACGGCCCCAACCTCGCATTGCCCGCGTTGCCCGGCCCCACTACCCTCCAGCCCGTTCTCGATCCTCCGCTTCGTCCTCCGCGCCCCCGGGTGACCCCGATGCACGCACACCTTCGCGCCATCCGTCTGCCTTTCATCCTCGTCGTGGCGGGCGCCGCCCTCGCGGCCATCCTGCCGACCGCCCCAGCCGTCGCCCAGGGCGTTGCCGCCGGTGTGCAGGTCGATGCCCAAGGGGTGCTTCGCACGCAGTCGATCGCCGATGCGGGCCTTTCGCGCGAGCAGCGGAAGGCCGCGGTCGACGCCCTGCCGGGAGACCTTCGCAAACCGGTGCCGCTCCGCAAGGTGGCGCTGTCGCGGCTGGAGAAGGCATTCGCGACACATGCGGCCGACGGCCGCGGCGTCCCGGATGAGCTCCAGAAGCTCGCCGGCCTCACCCGCGTGCAGTATGTCTTCGTCTACCCCGCCGAGGGCGATGCACCCGGCGAGGTGGTGCTCGCCGGCCCTGCCGAGCCGTGGACGACCGATGCCACCGGCCGTGTCGTCGGCGTGGAAACTGGCAGCCCCACCGTCCTGCTCGAGGACCTGGCCACAGCGATGCGGGCCTTCGCTCCTGGCCATCCGCAGGATCGCCTCGTCGGCTGCTCGATCGATCCGACCAAGGAGGGTCTGGCGGCGATGCAAGACTTCCTCCGGAAGACCGGCCGCCTCAACCCGCAGGGCGGCGCCGACCAGATCGTCGCCGGCATGAAGGAGGCCCTCGGCCCGCAAACGGTGACGGTGCAGGGCGTGCCCGCGTCGAGCCACGTGGCGCAGGTGCTCGTCGAAGCCGACTACCGCATGAAGCTCATCGGCATCGGCTTGGAGCGGCCGCCGGTGAAGATGCCCACCTGGATCGAGTTGGCCAGCGCCGGCGCGGCCGCGGCCAATGCGCTGCAGCGTTGGTATTTCGTTCCCGACTACGAGTGCGTGCGGATCGCGGAGGACGACCTCGCCATCGAGCTCGTCGGCCGCGGGGTGAAGCTCTGCGGGGCCGACGAGGTCGTGCGGCCCGACGGCACGCGACTTTCGGCCACCCGGGCCGACAAGGCGAGCAAGACCTTCACCGAGGCCTTCACCCGCGAGTATGCGGCGATTGCGTCCCGGAGCCCGGTCTACGCCCAGCTCCGCGCCGTGATCGACCTGATGGTGGCCGCCGCCTACATGCAGGAGCACGATGCGTACGGCAAGGCCGGCTGGACCCCGGCCACGCTCCTCGACGAGAAGGCCTGCCCGGTCGAGCGGCTGCCGACCCCGACCCGCGCCGAGACGGCGATCCACGCGGTCTGGCGTGGCACGCGGCTGCTCACGCCGATCGGCGGGGGCGTGACCGTGCACCCGCGGATGGCGCTCGACGCCCCGAACCTGATCATGGACGAGAAGGGCGAGGTGCACGCGGCCCACGCGGCCGCCCGCGATCTCCCGGCCGACGCCTGGTACTGGGACTGAGGCCGGTCAGGTCTCGACCGGCACGATCAGGACGCTGGCCGTGGCATGCGTGAGCACCGCCTCCGAGGTGCTGCCGAGCAGCCACCGGGAGAGCGCGTCCGACGGCGTGCGGCCGATCACGATCAGGTCGGAGTGATCGGACGCGGCCCGTTCGAGGATCTTCTCGCCGGGGTTGCCCTGGGCCACGGTCGTGGTCGCCCCGCGGAGGGCCGCGGGAAGCGTGGACGTGAAGGCGGTGAGCGTGCCCTGCAGGGCCGTCACTTCCGCGTCGTGCTCCGCCTGCCATGCCTTTGCGACCGCGGCGGTGTCGGGATCCCGCACGCGAGTCTCGAGCCACGCGGGGAGCGGGCCGGCGAGCATCGATTCGGCCACGCCGATGACGGCGGCCTGCGTGCCCGCCGGCCAGTGCACGTGGCCCACCGCCTTGGCGACCGCTGCGGCACTGGCGGGGTGATGGCAGACGAGCAGATTCAGCCCGCGATCCTTCGCCGCCGGCGACCGCACCACGAGCACCGGCAGATGCGCGCCGTGCACCACCGCCCGCGACACGCTGCCGAGGAGCATGCTCTCGATGGCGCCGTGTCCCTTGGCCCCGACCACCAGCATGTCGGCCTTCCAGTTCGCCGCGGTGCCCAGCAGTCCCACGGCCGCCGCCGAATCGCTCTGGAGAAACTCGGCCGTGCGGGCCACCTCGGCTGGCAGGGCGTCGCGGGCGTCGTCGAACACGGCCGCCGCGGCACCGCCGATGATCGACCGCGAGGCCGCCGGCACCCGCCGCTCGAGATCACGGGGGGAATAGTAGAGGGCGACGAGGTCGGTCGCCGGATCGACGAGCCGCGCCACCATCCGCACTGCATCGAGCGCCGCCTCGGAACCGTCCACGCCGACCAGGATTCGCATCGCCTCGTCTCCGAAAAGGTGTGTCGTCAATCTGCAATGAGCGGCCGCGTGGATCGTCAGGCGATCCAGGCCTTCGCCGGCTCGCCCGGCACCTCCCGCGCCAGCCGTGGCACCGCGTATCCCGGCAGGGAGTCACGGAGATCGCGGTGCAGGGCGAGGGCCCGTGGCTCCGGCACGTCGAAGTGGGCGGCGCCGGCCACGCGGTCGAGCATGTGAAGATAGTAGGGCACGACGCCCAGTTCGACGAGCCTCGCCGACAACGCCCGCAGCGTGGCGGCCGAGTCGTTGACGCCCGCCAGGAGGACAGCCTGGTTGAGAACCACCGCACCCGCCGCAGCCAGACGCCGAACCGCGGCGGCGACTTCGGCGTCGAGTTCCGCGGGGTGGTTGGCGTGCAGCACGATCACGCGGGCCAGCCGCGACGCCCGCAGCACGTCGACGAGGCCCTGCGTGACCCGCGACGGCAGCACCACGGGGAGCCGCGTGTGGATCCGCAGACGCCGGAGGTGGGCGATGCCGTCGAGCTGCCTGACGACCTCGGCCAGGAAGGCGTCGTCGACCACGAGCGGATCGCCACCGGAGAGGATCACCTCCTCGATCGAGTCGTCGGCGGCGATCGCCGCCAGCCCCTGCTCCACGCCGCGGCGGGTGGCACCGCTGGCCGCATAGGGGAACTCGCGACGAAAGCAGTAGCGGCAGTTGACGGCGCAGCCGCCGGTGAGCATGAGCAGCACCCGCCCCGCGTACTTCCGCACCACCCCCGGGGCCATGCGCGCCTCCGACTCCCCGAGCGGATCGGCCGAGTAACCGGCCGCCGCCTCCCGCTCCGCGGCCCGGGGCAGCACCTGCAGGAGCAACGGGTCGCGGGGATCGCCGGGCCTCATCCGCGCGGCGAACGAGCGGGGCACGAGCAGCGGGAAATCGCCGGCCGCGGCCCCGGCCTCCTCGGCCACGGCCGGGTCGAGGCCCAGCACCGCGCACAGTTCGGCAGGGTCGCGAATGGCGTCGGCCAGTTCCCGCTGCCAGCCGGAGCCGGTCGGCGGCGTGGCGGGCGTGTCGGAGGCAAGGGTGGCTGCGGGCATCGGTCGGGGACGCTCGAAGTTGACAGGCCGCTGCGCCGCGGCGACGCTGGACGCCTCGTAAGGATACGGGCCTCGATCCCGGAAGAGAAAGCGGCATCCCACAGGAGCGTCGAGCAGCAGTGCCAGCCTACAACACGAGCGAGTTCAAGAAGGGTCTCAAGGTCCAGATCGACGGCGACCCCTACATCATGATCGAGTGCAACTTCGTGAAGCCGGGCAAGGGGCAGGCGCTCTACAAGTGCAAGCTGCGGAATCTCCTTCGCAACACGGTCCTCGACCGCACCTACAAGAGCGGCGACTCCCTCGACGCGGCCGACATCAACACCATCGAGGCGCAGTTTCTCTACAAGCAGGGCGAGGCGTTCGTCTTCATGGACAACGCCAGCTACGAGCAGTACGAGCTCTCCAAGGAGCAGGTCGACGACGCCTGGAAGTGGATCAAGGAAGGCACCGTCTGCTCGATGCTCCTCTACAACGGCAACCCGATCTCGATGGAGCCGCCGAACCACATGGTGCTCAAGGTCGAATACGCCGAGCCGGCGATGCGGGGCAACACGGCAACCAACCTCACCAAGCCGGTGAAGCTCGAGACGGGCGCCGACGTGATCGTGCCCGCGTTCATCGATCAGGGCGACATGATCAAGGTCGACACCCGCACGGGCGAATACCTCGAGCGTGTGAAGGCCTGAGTCGCCGGCCGGCTCCTCCGGGCAGCGGCCGTCGAAATAGCCCAACGCCGTGAGGCGTGGGGCCGCCCTGTGCCGGGCGTCAGATGTAATACATCGCCTCGGCGGCCGGGCGGCACCGGGCGGCGAGATCGGCCAGCGTCACGCGGCGGAGCGAATCGGCCTCCGCGTCGGCCGCGTCGCCCCAGGCCGCGGCGAGAGCCGCGGCGGCACGGGAGCGGCCCGCGAGGGCAACGCTCACCGGGGCCACGCCCTCGCCCTGGCCCTCCACGGCACGGCGGACGTCGTCGAGCGTGATCTCGTCGGGTGGCAGCGCGAGGCGATAGCCGCCCGAGGCTCCGCGGACGCTCGTCACGATGCCCGCGGCTTTGAGTTGCAGGAGGATCTGCACCAGGAAGCGGGCGGGCACCCCCTCGGCCTCGCAGATCGCCCGGATGCGCACGGGCTCACCCGGGCCGTGCCGACGGGCGAGTTCGAGGGCGGCGAGCGCGGCGTATTCGGTCTTGGCGGAGAGTCGCATGGAGGCCGTCAGCGGGAGTGGAGGCCGCACTCGGTCTTCGCGGTGCCGCTCCAACGGCCCGCCCGTTCGTCCTCGCCCTGGTTCACGGCCCGCGTGCAGGGGGCGCAGCCGATGCTCACGTAGCCCTTGTCGTGGAGCGGGTTGTAGGGCACGTTCTCGCGGATGATCGTGTCCCAGACCCTGGCCTTCGTCCACGTGGCCAGCGGCGACACCTTCACGACGCCGAACTTGCGATCCCAGCCCACGATCGGCGCCGCCGCCCGGTCGGGGCTCTGGTCGCGGCGGATGCCGCTCATCCATGCCTCGAAGCGGGTGAGCACCCGGCGGATCACGGCCAGCTTGCGATCGCTGCAGCAGCGGTCGGGTTCGGTGCGGTAGAGGGGGCCGCCGTGCTGCCGCTCGTAGTCGGCGACGGAGGTCTCGGGCCGTTCCAGCGACACCTCGATCCCATACCGTCCGGCGATGCGGTCGCGGAGTTCGAGCGTCTCCGAAAACTGGTAGCCGGTCTCGAGGTTGAAGACGAACGTGCTCGGCGCCACCTCCGCGAGCCAGTGGATGATCAGGCAGCCCTCGGGGCCGAAGGCCGTGGCCATCGTGAGCTTGTCGCCAAACCGGCCGGCGGCCCAGGCGATCACCTCGCGGGGCGAGGCCGCTTCGAGGGCCCGGCTCTCGCGGGCGAGTTCCTCGCGGAGGGCTGGAGAGGCTTCGACGGGCTCGGCGGAAAACGACGTCATTGCCGAATCCCTACCACGTTGGTCAACAATTGCAAGAATCCCCCTCTGCCTCTCTCGATCGGCGTACCGCCCGCTCGCCGCCCATCGTCGGCCCCGACAGTCGGCAGGGTTTCGCAGGGTCGCCCGGCTTCCGCCCCAGGCCCCTCCCCTTGCCGCCGGAAAACGCCACAATCTCCCCGCGCCCGCAAGGCGGGCGGTCACCAAGGAGTCAGGCATGGCACGCACGGTCGCGTTGGCGGTCGATCTGGGGGCATCGGGCGGCCGGGTGGTGTCCGGAGCCTTCGACGGGCGGCTGCTCGAACTGGAGGAGATCCACCGCTTCGAGAACGGCCCGGTGTCGCTGGCGGGCCAGCTCGTCTGGGATCTGCCGCGGCTCTGGCAGGAGGTCGTCTCGGGCCTGCGGGCGGCGCATGACCGGCATCGCGGCAGCATCGCCACCGTCGGCGTCGACGCCTGGGGCGTCGATTTCTCGTTGCTCGGCGGCGATGGCTCGCTCCTGGCCAATCCCGTCTGCTACCGCGACCCGCGCACCCGCGGCCTGATGGCGGCGGCCGAGCAGGTGGTTCCCCGCAGCGAGATCTTCGCGGCCACCGGCCTGCAGTTCATGGAGATCAACTCGCTCTACCAGTTCCTGGCGCTCAGCCGCGCCAAGTCGAGCATCCTCGCCGCGGCCACGCGGATGCTGATGATTCCCGACCTCTTCCACTGGCTGCTCTCGGGCCAGGTGTCCAACGAGCGGACCAACGCGTCGACCACGCAGTGCTACGACCCGCAGCGGGGCGACTGGGCCTTCGGCATGCTCGAGCGGTTCGGCATCCCGACGAACATCTTCGGCCCGCTCACCGACCCGGGCACGAGCCTCGGCGGCCTGCGGCCAGACGTCGCGGCCGAGACGGGCCTCGGTGACGTCCGCGTGATCGTGCCCGGCACCCACGACACCGCCAGCGCCGTCGTGGCGGTGCCCGCCGCCGAGCCGCCCAGCGCCCGGCCCGACTGGTGCTACGTGAGCCTCGGAACCTGGGCCCTGGTCGGCGCGGAGCTCGACCGGCCGCTGGTCACACCCGAATGCCTGGCCCGCAACTTCACCAACGAGGGTGGCATCGGCGACACCACGCGGCTGCTCAAGAACGTCTGCGGCCTCTGGCTTGTACAGCAGTGCCGGGCGGCCTGGCAGCGGGCCGGCAAGGGCTGGACGTGGGAGCAGCTCACGGCCCTCGCCGCGGAGGCTGAGCCGCTCGCCACGCTCGTCGACACCAACCATCCGTCGCTCGTGGCGCCCGCCGACATGCCCGAGGCGATCCGGGCCCTCGCCCGGGCCACGGGCGAGCCGGTCCCCGATTCGACCGCCGCGGTCGTCCGCACGGCCCTTGAGAGCGTGGCCGCGGCGGTTCGCCGCACGCTCGGCGAACTCGATGGCCTGCTCGGCCGCCGCGTCTCGCGGATCCACGTGGTCGGGGGCGGCGTCAAGAATCGGCTGCTCTGCCAGATGATCGCCGACGCCACGAATCGGCCGGTGGTGGCGGGGCCGGTCGAGGCCACCGCGATCGGTAACCTGCTCGTGCAGCTCGCCGGCCGCGACGGCACCGTCGACCTCCGCGCCGTGCGGGCGATCGTCCGCGACAGTTTCGAGCCGGAGCGGTACGAGCCCCGCGATGCGGCGCGGTGGAACGACCGCCTCGGCTGATCGTGTGCGGAGCGTGCGGGGGCACGCTGCCCGGGAAGCCCAATCGCGTAAGCGATGGGGACCACGCCAATCGTCACGCAGTCGTACCGCTCACGCGGTTACGCTTCCCGGATGCGACGCCGACCGGAGCGTCGGCCGCAGCGTCGGCCGGGGCACGCTGCCCGGGAAGCCCAATCGCGCAAGCGATGGGGACCACGCCAAACGTCACGCGGTCGTACCGCTTACGCGGTTACGCTTCCCGGATGCGACGCAGACCGCAGCGTCGGCGGGGGCACGCTGCCCGGGAAGCCCAATCGCGTAAGCGATGGGGACCGCGCCTCGCGTCGCTTCATCACTCGCGGCGCCCTTTGTCCTGACACTCTCTCACGTAGGTCACCACCGCCTCGAGATCGCGTTCCCCAAATACCCGCCGTAGGCTTCCGCCTCGGGTCCACCATCGGTGTTGGCTCCGCCGTGAGCCCCGCGACTCATCTACTACAGCCTCGAGACCACGGCTCGCCCACATCTTCAGTTGCTGCATGACGGCTTCGGGCATTCGCCCTGATGCGGTAATCACGACGTGAACGTGCTGCAAGCGGCAGTTGACGGCGTGGAGGTGCCAGCCTCGGATCCGGCACAGCGTTTCGATGCTCTGCCGCACGGCGCCACGGTCAGCAACCGTGAGCGTCACCGCGCTCTGCGCGAGTCGCCGGGCCACGGAGGCCCGCAGCCGTTCGGCCGGAAGATGCATCACGCCGCGAGAGTCGGCCCACCCCCGAACGTCGCCGGGAAGCCACGAGCCGAAGGTTGTCCACGTGATGAAGAAAGCCACCGGATCGGCATGCTCGACAGAGCCGGGGTCGCGTAGCATATGTGTAGTGTACACCTATTCACCTCTTGTCAAGTCCACGCCAAACGTCACGCGGTCGTACCGCTCACGCGGTTACGCTTCCCGGATGCGACGCAGACCGCAGCGTCGGCGCGGGCCACGCTGCCCGGGAAGCCCAATCGCGTAAGCGATGGGGACCACGCCAAACGTCACGCAGTCGTACCGCTCACGCGGTTACGCTTCCCGGATGCGACGCAGACCGTAGCGTCGGTCGTAGCGTCGGCCGGGCCACGCTGCCCGGGAAGCCCAATCGCGTAAGCGATGGGGACCACGCCAATCGTCACGCGGTCGTACCGCTCACGCGGTTACGCTTCCCGGATGCGACGCAGACCGCAGCGTCGGCCGCAGCGTCGGTCGCAGCGTCGGTCGCAGCATCGGCGGGGCTACTTCGCCTGGAACCACTGCGGGTTGAGGCTCGCCACGATCATGGCGATGAAGGAGAGAGCGACGATCACGCCCGCCGCGATCGCCCGCCGGAGCCAGATCTGGGCCTGCTTGGCGTCGGCCGCCGCCTGCCGCCGCTCCTGCTCCTTGCGGTATTCGAGGTCGTGGATCGCCTGCGGCACGAAGGGCTCGTTGCACGTCGTGCAGATCATCTCGCGGCCGAGCCAGCTCTCGGGCACCTTGAACACGTGGCCGTTGGGGCAGGGGATGCGGTAGGTCCGCGCCTCCGAGGCCGCCGGCGCACGGCAGATCGGGCAGACGAGCGATGCCCCCTCCGTGATCCCCGGGCCCCGGTAACCGCACGAGCAGGCGATGTTTCCGCTCATGGGCGTGAGGATAGCCGGACGGGGGCGGGGCGCGTATCAGGCGGCCTGCTGCTGGCGGGCGGGCCGCTTGGTGACCACGCCGTGGTCGACCTCCACGATCGCGTCGGCGAGGGCGAGGGTGCTGGCCCGGTGGGTGATCATGATCACGGTGCGGTTCTCGACGTAGGCGGCGAGGGCCTCGTGGATCAGCCGTTCGCTGTCCACGTCGATCTGGCTGGTGGCCTCGTCGAGCACGAGGATCTCGGCGTTTCGCAGGAAGGCGCGGGCCAGGGCGATCCGCTGCCGCTGTCCGCCCGAGAGCCGGAAGCCGTTGGGGCCCACCATCGTCCGGTAGCCCTCCGGAAACTCCGAGATGAACTCGTGCGCATGGGCCCGGCGGGCGGCCTCCTCGATCTCCTCGTCGGTGGCCTCCCAGCGGCCGTAGCGGATGTTGTAGTGGATCGACTCGTTGAAGAGCTCCGTCTGCTGGGTGACCATGGCGATCCGCCGCCGCAGGTCGTGGAGCGAGATCTCCGTCAGCGGCACGCCGTCGACGAGCACGCGACCGCCCGTCGGGTCGTAGAACCGGCAGATCACGTTCACGAGTGTGCTCTTGCCGCCGCCGTTGGCCCCCACGATCGCCACCCGTTCGCCGAACGGGATCGAGAGGTTCACGTCCTTGAGCACCGTGTCGATGCCGTCGTAGGAAAACGACACGTTCTCGAGGCGGATCTCCCGGTGGGGCGAGGCCACCTGCCGGGGTGCCGACGTGTCGGCGAGCTTCGACGGGGTGTCGAGCGGGTAGAGCCCCTGCGCGCCCACGATGCCGATGTTGAGGCCCGTGATCACCCCGGAGAGCTTGCGGACGGGGTCGCTGGCCCCGATCAGGAACCCGAAGAAGATCATGATGCCCGGCACCGTCATCGGCTGGTCGGTCATCGTGATCCCGAAGATCTTGGTCTCCTGGTTGATCACGAGCCACGCCCCCGCCGCGATCGACGTGGCCACCATGCCGATCCCGAGGATCTCGGTGATCGGGTTGGCCAGGGCGTGATAGAAGGAGTGCCACATGCCCGTCCGCATCATGTCGCGGGTGCAGGTGCGAAACCGCTCGCGCTCGAAGTCTTCCATCGTGTAGGCCTGCACGGTGAGCACGTTGTTGAGCGCCTCGAGCAGCACGTGGTGGAAGCCCTTCGAACGGGAGAGGATGTTTTGCGACACGCTCCGCATGCGGCGGTTGAGCCAGACCATCAGGAATCCCACCAGCGGGGCGAGCGTCAGGCAGGCGAGCGTCAGCCGCCACGACACCATGAACGCGAAGCCGAGGCAGGTGACGATCTTGAGCGGCTCGGTCACGGCGCCGCCGTAGACGCTCGTGATGCCGCTGGCGAGCATGTCGGAGGTGCTCGTCACCTGGGCCATGAAGCCCGCCGATCCCCAGCGCATGAACTGCGCCCGGTCGAGTTCCAGCGCCTTGTCGAACACCTTCAGCCGGATGTTGCGGCTGATGTTCATCGCCACCCAGCTGACGAGCAGCGTGGATCCCATCAGGAGCAGATGCTTCACGAACGTGCTCACCACCACGAAGGCCACCACGAGCAGCACGGTCTGAAAGGGGTCGCGGGGGAGCAGGCGGTCGAGCCAGGGTGTGAGTTTCTCGCCGGAGATCGCGATCGTCTCGTCGCCGCGGGTGGCCAGCCTGAGTGCGTCGAGCAGATTGCGGGCCTTGCGGCGCTCGCCGGGGTCGTCGATGCCGGCGGCGAGCCGGGCTTCGAGATCGGCCATCGAGGCGTTCGCCGTGGCGATCCGGGCGTGGGCCTCCTCGATGCGTCGCTCGTTCCACGACTGCAGCGAGTCGCCCTTGAGCGTCACCTCGATGATCGGGAAGAGGGCGGCGATGTTGGCCCCCCAGAGGGCGGCGACACCGGCGGAGCAAAGGAGCGCCGCCGCAAGGAGCGGCCAACTCCTGGCAGCCTCCCGCAATGCCCTGAGAAAGTAGTGCATGAACTCGCTTCCGCGCGATCCCGACAGACCGGAGCATGATCGGACGACTCGGCCTGCCCAGCCCATCGCAGGCCGTCCGACGACCGCCGACGGGGGCTGCGCGTGGGCAGGCAGGCTGGGCGAGATCGCCCGACCTCGGCCACCATGCGGGTCGGGAAGGTAGTGACCCCTCGCCGATGGTTCAAGGGCGGGTTTGCCGGCTGTTTCCC